>CAYMAH010000018.1:0-25971 GCA_964388435.1 Microcaldota archaeon
CAGTTTTGCCGATATATTAAATGAATAAGAGGGGAGTCTTATTCATTTTAATTTTTATTTTAAAAGTTGTCAAGTTCATAGGCCAGGAAGCCCGCTTCTCTTATTTTTTGGTTGTTTTACTAGCCAAACAATAAATTTCTAAACATATTCAGTTATTGAATTATTCATTTAGTGAATAGATTATTAGGTTTGACTGTAAAGCGTAAATCAATGAAAGAGTTTTAAACGCTTTTGAATAAGACAGGAAGAGTAAAACCAGAAGGTTGCGCTACGTGTTTTTTATCCAATAACGCGTTAAACAGAGGTCATCCTATCAGGTAGAGAAACACTGAACAGGGTATTATAGCTTTATGCTCTTTTAACTCAATTTTGTCTTTTGACAACAGGAAGCCTTTTTTTTCGTTAAACTCTATAAAATCAGGGTTTCCTTGTTTCACCTCCATTCCGATGTTTTCATAAATAAAATCGGTTTCCTTTCCGGTTTTGGTTTGAGCAAAGTAAACGCTTTGCTTTTTTCTCACGAGTGCTTCTCCAACAACTCCTTCCAAGATTTTCGGCTTTTCCTCCATTTTAATCTCCTTAACCCCAAGAGAATAGTTTTTCAAAACCTGGTAGAAGAAAGGATCCGTGATATAAGTCTTCTTATTGCTTCTGTACATCACCCTGTTGTTTTGGGTTTTGTAAATGGTTCTTGTTATGAACATCTTCTCCATCAAGTCCATGTACTCCTGAACCGTCTTGTTGGATTTTATTGTCGAGTTGCTAGTTACAGAATTAGCTGAGAAAGGGGTGGAGTACTTGATTATTATATTTCCAATCACCTCTTTGAAAGTTCTTTCATTCAAACCAAGCTTTGCAACATCACTCAACAACGCGTCCTGGTAAACTTCAAGGTATTCTTCAGCAGGGTTTTGCTTGTTCATGTAAAACGCGTAGCTGGTGGCAAGCAAACCTCCTGTTTGAATATAGTTATGAAGAAAGCCATTCAACTCTTTGACGTAAGGCATTATTTGCATGGCGTTTTCATAAAACTCTTTGATTTTAGTTATTTCAGGTTTTTCACTTGTTATTTTTTTTGAAAACAAGTCAAAATACTCTCTGAAACTCAAGGGATTAAAAGTTTTTTTAACCACCCTTCCAGGTAACCTCTCCTTTTGCAGAGAAACGCTTGAAGAGCCTGACAGGTAAACGTTCTTGTTGTTCATGTAACCTGAATTGAAAAGGCTTAAAATCGCCACGCTCCAGTCCTTGACAAAGCTTATCTCATCAAGAAAAAGGTATTTTTCAGACTTTTCAGTGTTCTGCTCTTCAAAAAACCTTGCGAGGCTTAAAATATCTTCTTTGGTTGAAAGCGAATCGCAGGAATAAAAAAGAATATTTTTAGGACTAACGTTTTTATTTATAAGGTCTTTAATCAAAAGTTTGAGGTAAGTTGTCTTTCCAGTCTGCCTTGCTCCTAAAAGTAACGTGTTTTTTTTCTCAAAGGAGTAAGTTTTCTGTGGCGTGGACTGCAAAGCCGTTTTAATCTCTTTCTCCTGGTTGATAAGGCTTTTTTCCTTCCACCAAGGGTTTTGCTGATAAACCCCCTCCAAGTTTAACATAATTTAGTATTACAATACTAAAATTAATAAGGTTTTTGGTATTAAAATATTAAAAAATGAAAATTTGGGGCTTATTTCATTTAAACAGCGTCAAATTCAAGGGAATTTCATAAGTCCGATATAAGGCATTAAACAACAGCAGGGTGATTACGGGCTTGAGGGTTTATGACCTTAAACCTGTTGTCACGCTTGGATTTGCAACTATCAAGGAAGTGGCAGGGGGCTTGTTTACACTGTGGACGCGCCAGACGGCGTTAACGCGAGCTTGTCCGACCCTGTTTTTATGAGTTTGTGGGTGGAGGCTATAAACATTGCAAGAGATTTTCAGCCAGAGTATTTTTCACTTGGCAATGAGGTTAATGATTATTTTTACGCGCACCCTGATGATTTGGACAGTTATTTGTCTTTGTATGACGAGGCTTACGCAGCTATTAAGAAGGTTTCTCCGAACACCAAGGTGTTTGTTGTTTTTTCATATGAACACCTGATTGAAAATAATCAGTTTGACTTGCTTGCAAAATTCGACAATCGTGTTGGCTTGGTAGGGCTCACCATTTACCCTTGGGAGAATTTCAGTTCTCCGGGTGACATGCCTGCTGACTATTACACAAGGTTGGATAATTATACTAGCAAGCCTATCGCTTTTACTGAGGTTGGGTTTCATCATCAGAAGCTGGAAGTTCTGAAGCAGTTCAGACTGATTTTCTTTCAAGATTCATGGATTTGATTAAAGGTTTGAATGGTGAACTGATTGTTTCTTCATGAAGTGGATGTCAGCGGGGTTTTGGCTTCGGTTAGCAGCCCTCATGTTGGCACGATAGTGTTGGAGTATTCGAATGGTACGAAAAAAGAGGTTTATTACAAGTGGTTGGAGTTGAAAAACACTCCAATTAATAAATAAATTTCACTTATTTATTATTACTCCAACAGCCATTTCCAGAGCGGGGTTATTTTGATTGTTTTTCCCTGGTGTTTTTCGGTTGCTTCATCGTCTTCTGTTATTATAAGCGCTTGTTTGGGTTTGAATTTTTTTGCTGCTTCGATTAGTCCTTGTATTTCTCTTTTTTTGTTTTCAGTTGTTAGTTGGTAGCATACTTGTATTGCTTGTGTTATCTTGTTTTGTTCTTTTACCAGGAAGTCACATTCTTTTTTGTTTTGGTAATAGTATATTTCTTTTTGTGATAGTTTTAGGTAAACTGCGTTTTCGTAGAGTTTTCCCATGTCTTCCATGAACTTGAATGCGATGACGTTTCTTATTCCGAGGTCTGTTATGAATATTTTTTTGGGGTTTTTTTCCTGTGCTTTTAGCGAGTGAGCGTACTTGCTTATTAGGTTTAGCAGGTATACCTGTTTGAAGTATTCGGTAAATCTCTCGGTCGTGTCTAGGTTTATGTTTATGAAGTTTTTGATTTTTCTGAAGCTTATCGGCGACGCGTTGTTTGTTAGATAGAATTTTGCCAGTGTTTTTAATTGGCTTGTTTTTTTGACGTGGAATCTTTCAATTATGTCTTTGGTTATTATGTCGTCGAAGTAGGTGTTGAGCAGTTCCTTTTTTTTGTTGGTCAGCGCTATGAGAGGAAGGCCTCCAAACTCAAGGTATTCTCGCAGTAGTTGTTTGATTTTGGTTTTGTTTGATAAAAGGTCCATTTTTGTGTTTATTTTCATGTTTTTGAATTCTAGGAATTCTTTGAAGTTTAGGGGGTAGATTTTTAGGTCGGCGTGTCTTCCCGTAAGTTTAGTTCCGTATTCTTTGCTTGATAGTTTTGATGTGGAGCCCGAGACTATGAGGAACGCTTCGTTTTTTTCGTGTATGCTTCTTGCGAATTTTTCCCACTCTGCGATTTGCTGTATCTCGTCTAGTATTATGTAGGGTTTGGAGGTTGGTTGAATTATTTCTAGGTATGCTTGGTAAGCTTCTTGCAGGAATTTCAGGGAGAGTTCTTCTGTGAATAGCTGCTCTTCGAAGTTTATGTACAGGAAGTTTTTTCTGTCCTCGCCTTTTTCTATGTGTTTTTTTATGTATTGTTTTAGTATTGTTGATTTCCCTGATCTTCTGATTCCGGTTATTATCGTTATCTGCCCCGTGTTTTTGAGCTCGTCTATTTGTTGAAGGTATTTTTCCCTTATGATTCCGCATTCCTGGTCCTTTGTCCAGAAGTTCCATTCGTTTAGTATTTGAATCATTCTGTCTTTTTCCATTGTTTATTCCTTAGGCGCTTTTTGATTTTTAAATGTTTCTATTCATCGGTCACTTTTAAGGTTTTTTGACCGATGTATCGGTCACTTTTTTATTGTTATCAGCCCAACCCAGATTCCGTCAGGGTCTTTCACGTATCCCATGGTGGCCGTTTTTCCCTGCTATAAGGGCATTGCTATTACAGCTCCTTTTGCAACGAGTTTTTGGAACGTTTTCCTATGAGTTTTTGCAGTTGTTTCATATTCGAAGCGTAGATTTAGCGAAGCTTTTTAGTATGCAAAGGTTTAAAAATTAGTTAAAAATAAAAAAAAAATCATGATAGATCCCTTAAGCTTAAACAATTATCTAATAAGAAAAGAGGTGAAAATTATTGGAAGGCCAACCTACGACGTTTTGAATGAAAATGGAGAGGTTGTTATGAAAGCAAGGCAAAAAAACCTTCTTGCTGTGGGGGTTCCAGACTTTATAATTTCAGACCAAGAAAAAAAATACTCTAGGCAGAATTCACCACGTTTTTTCACTTGGCTCTGACAACTTTGAATTCTATGACGGTTCTGACAAGCTCGTTGGAAAAATGCACAAGGGGATTTTCAACAAATCACCGTTGTTATTAGGCTTGGTTAACACTTTTCAACTATCTGATGCTAATGGCAATCTTATAGCAATAGCCGGAGAGCAGATGTCGCTGTCAGACTTTGCAGGAAACACCAACTATAAAATATACGACCCAGAGCGGAAAAACATGATAGCAGAAATAAACATGGACCTGTCTGGAACTGGAATAAAGGACATGTTCAAAAACCTAGCCGGACACGCTTATCTCGTAAACATAAATCAAAAGCTCATATCAACGCTTAACATAATAGAGTTCGTGCTGGCGATTGACCTAAGAGCAGAATTTCAAGGAGATTGATGAATTATCCTTAACTCCGGCTAGTTTGCAAGGGTCAAGCTTTTTTTGAAGTTTTTGTCTTCTGTAGTTTTAATGCTATTGGCTTGCTTAGCCAAATCACGCGTTGAGCGCAGGGGAATTTCATAAAGCTCATCGTATTGGCTATATTGATTTTTGTTGCAGTGCACTGTAAGTGGAAGTCTTTTTTTTAGAAAATAAGTTTCAGTTGAAGGGAGTGTTTGCACGGCCCGCATTTTTTCATTAAAGTCGCGTCTTGTTTTTTATTAGACTTTTAACACTTGCCAGGTCTGGAAGGCTTTTCACAAGATATGAAAGCTCTTCCTTCCATGTCTTCGCGTTTATTTTGTCTATGCTTGCGAGCAGGGTTTTTTTGTTGAAGGTTTCGTTTCTTCTATCAAGCTTTTCGGCCAGCATTTTTTCATCATACTTGACGTTTTTGTATTTCAGCAGAAAATAAGCGTCGTAAAGGTCTCTTGCTTTTGCCCTCTCAATCAACGCGCAGAACTTTTCGGCCAGCATTTCTTCTATGCTCATGACATAAATCAGGATTGTTCCGATGTCGGAGTATTTTGAGGCTAGTTTCTCGGCTTTCGGCTTTATGATGATGTCGTTTCTTGCGCTTATATCGATTTTAATCTTGTGCCCCGCACCTGTTTTGCTGAACAAAGGGCCTTCTATAAATAGTTCTGACCTTACTCCCGAGATTTCCCCTTTTTCAGTTCTTATTATTATATTCCCTTTGCTTTTTCTTATTCTGTAGTTGAGGTTAAAGTCCTTTATTATTGGGTTTAGGTAAGAGTCCACTGCTTCGGTTATTGGAGTTTTGCCAATGTAAGTGAAATCCAGATCTTCTGAAAACCTGTCAAGTCCGTGGAACAGGTAAAGAGCGGTGCCTCCTTTAAACACCAGTTCCTCCGATATTTTGTTTATTGATATGATTTTGAGCATCAAATTTATCAGATAGTCTTTTTCAAGCTGCCTCTCGTCTGGAAAGTAGTGTGAGAACGCCAATAAATTGTTTTCGTCAATCATTTTATTCTCCATCTTTTGTTTTTTTTTATTTCTTTGTCTTTGACTTCAACATAGTTCGCATACCTGAAAGGCAGAAGCTTGCTGGCGTTTATGTTGTTCAACTCAAGCAGGAAGCCAAGCTTGTTTATCAGCACTTTGCTTCCTGTTTTCATTGCATAGTCCTCAAGCAGGCTCGTGTCTAAAAGCTTTTCGTTTATTGCCGCGCTTAGAATGTTTTTTAAACTTGCGAATTTTGGTTTGTTGAAGTATAAACAGTCTATGAAAAGCTTTTCCGGGCTTGCAATGTAGGTGCTTGACTTGTTCAGGTAACCGAAGAACATGTTTTTTTTAACTTTTATGAACTCCACTGTATTGCCGTTTAGTGCAATTCCCCTGTGTCTTTTAAGTGTGATTACAGAGTATTTCACGATGTTCTGGTCTATTAGGTTATAATACTGCATTCCAGCGTAAAGGCTGACGTAAGAGGGGAATATTATGTTGGAGGTTATTTCATAAACGCTTGAGCCGGTTATGAAATACTTGCCTTTCTCTATTCTCTTTACTTTTTTGCTTCTGGAAAGCATGAGCGACGCATAAGCGGTTGATTTGTTCATCAGCTTAGCTGCATCGTACACTGTAAATACCTTCTTGGATTTTGAAAGCGTTTCAAGAATATTGTCAAACTTCACATTATAATATTTTATGTAAAGATATTTATACTTTTGTATATATTTTGTTTCACAAAATGTTATTTAAAATGTTTCTATTCATCGGTCACTTTTAAGGTTTTTTGACCGGATGTATCGGTCACTTTTTTTATTGTTATCAGCCCAACCCAGATTCCGTCAGGGTTTTTTTACATATCCCATGGTCGCCGTTTTTCCCCGCCATAAGGGCATTGCTATTACAGTTCCTTTTGCAACGAGTTTTAGAAACGTCAGTTTTATCTTTTTCAAAAAAGCTAGCTAGGCTACCAGTTGCTTTATTCGGATAAACAACTTCAGCAGTTTGAAAAACTAGATCTTTAGGAGAAGGTTCTTTTCGTGGTTTTGAAGCCCAAACTAAGCGAGCGGTATCTTTTTGCTTTTTCTTTTCACTGCCTAAACGTGAACGTTCTTGCAGAACAGTGAGATCAAAGTCTTCTTGTTCTTCCATAAAATAACCACAGTGCATTATTATTTTCTTGATTAAGCTATTAAATCAGTCTTTCTAGGATAAATTACCCCAATAATCATGTAAGTTGGAAATATGAAATGTGAACCGACTATAAAGTAAACGTGACCTTTTTTGAAAATATCCTTAACCATTTTGTCCTTTACCTTTTGATGAACTGTCTGTTCATCAGGATACTTACCAGCTAATCTCATTTTTTCACAGTTAAGGTAAACCATCACCGCTTCCCAGTCTTCACATAAATTTTCATGAACTTTACCTTCAATAGCATCCTTGAACTTATAGCGATATTTGAACTTCGGAGGGCTAAGCTTCATTGCTTGCTCGCCAGTTAGCGTCTTTTGTTTACCCATGCTAACTAGTTTTTCATAATTTTGATTATCAGAAGGAAGAAAATCGAAAACTTCTTTTGGCTCAACTACTCCAAGAGATTGCTTCTTTATACCTAATACCTCTAGCCCATCTAATGTTTGCATTCTTGATTTAAGCAGGTCTTCTATTTCCTTGAAAGTAGCCTCTTTTATAGGCTTAATTGTTTCAAATTTTATCTTTCTACTTTCTGGTCTGTGATCAGAAGATTCGTTGCTTTGTAATTCATATTCAATCCACCATTTTTTTTTAAAGTTTTGATCGCTAGTTTTACAAAATACTTCCCAAGGAATCGGGTAAATCCTACGCCACTCTCCTTTTTCAGTAATTCCAGCTACGCAAATTAGTTCCTCATATTTTTTACTTGCCTCTGGTGCGGCTTTAGCTAGAACTAGCAATCTTTCTTTCATAGGTGTGTCACTGGAATGCCTTGCTTTTCTAATTCTCTGCTTACTACGCCACGATGGCAATGATCTTTATCGTGCTCAAAACATAACAAAGCAATTCTCTTCTTTTTACCAAGCGTTAATAATTCCTTCACTTTGTGTGTTTGTTTTGGCAAAATAGTTTCACTATAAAATTGAAATAATTCAGCATAATCAGCATCAGTTTTTAGGTCTTTTCTATGCTCACTATTTATCCCTAGCTCTGGAATATGTAAATACTCGATTCCAGCTTTTTTTAAGTAGTTTTCTAACTTTGTTTTTGTAAAAACAAAATTCATGCTAAACGGATTAGCACGAACGTCAACTACTACTTCAACGTGGTTCTGAATTAACAAGTTCAAAAATGAATCAATATCTTTCTTTTCATAACCAATTGAAAATATCCCGGCGGGATAACCTCGTTTTGTCTGGGTTTTCAATAAACTTCTTTCAGCATATTCGGGATAATTTTGGTATACATAATCCATAATTCTTTTTGTAGTGTAATCGCCGTATTTCGTAACGATTTGATCAACTATTTGTCTTTCCTCATGGCTCAAAAAACTTTCAATTTCATTTGTTGATTTTATTAATTTAATATCATGTGACTGTTTGTCTTCCACTAAATAAGCGTGGCTTTGCAAATCTCCCAAGTCAAAATAAAATTGGTTTGAAAAAGGCCCATAATTGTGAGGATAAAAATTGTAAAACTTTACAACTTCGTCTATACTTGTCTCCTTTTTCAAAAGAAATAACAATTTATCCAAATAAGTTCTCGGTAACTTTCTATCTAGCCGTTTCAATTGCAAAATTAAATATAACAAAACTTTTTGCCTTCTAAACATAATAATACTTATAAGTTTAAGGTTTAAAAACTTGATGCAATAATTACAGAAGAGAATGATGCAGATGGTCTGCAATTCATACCGCTTGTTAATAAAACTGCATAGATTGGCTTTACTATGAAAGAGGTAAGTGCTGACAAAGCCTATAATTCAATAGCGAATTATAATGCAGTTCAAGCAGTAGGCGGAACTGCATACATTCCTTACAAGAGCAATGCCATGTCAAATACAGGAAACAGAGCAAGACCATGGCGCAGAATGTTTTATTACTTCAAACTAAATCAGGATGACTTTCTACAGCATTATCATAATAGGAGCAATATAGAGACTACTTTCTTTGCCGTAAAAAGCAAATTTGGAGATTGTTTAAAAAATAAGACCTTTATAGTTCAAACTAATGAGGTATTGTGCAAGTTGATAGCATATAACATAACCGTTTTGATAAGTGCTATGTTTGAATTGAAGATAGAGCCTAAACTTATTTTTTCTTAGAAGCCAAAAATGCAAGTAGTAGAAGAAGCAATCCGATAAGTATCCCTGCTGAATTGTCCCCCTTATCACTCGCTTCTTGCTTCTCACGTTCAAGAAGTTGTTTAAGCTCTTCTCCTTCTTGATATGTAAAAGTTCCAGAATTTAATTTATTAGTAAGTTCTTGTCGTCTCCTAATATCAGCTGGTGTTAAAATCATTTCACAACACCTTTTTTTTTCCAAGCTTATTTCTTTCCAAATCAGTTTGGCTAAGTTTTTCATTCAAAAACTTGATTATTCCCTCCTTCTTAGTCCAACCTTCAAAGTTTGTTAGTAGAGGGTTCTTCTCTAAAACCCTAACTCGCCATTCCAATCTGATAATCCAACCAATAACGCCTATTGCTATGACAATCATGGCAATAATAGCATATAGCGTTTGCCAGTCCATTTAATCCACTCTATATACTTAATCGTAAAGGAATTAAATGTATATGGTTGCTCATAAATTATCATATCTGCTCAAGAATTAGGATTTGTGAGCAGATTTATGAGCAAAGCCCTAGCTGATTGACGAATTCACATAAGACACGCAGACTATCATCACTGTTTCGAGAGAAAAAATGTATTTTCGCGTTAATTTCCTATGGTTTCCCTAGGCTTTCCCGAAAGATTTAAACAGTGGGACAATTGCTAAAGTTTTCCAATGTAAACTTCGGCAATCAACAAAAATTAGCGTGTCTCAGGCAGATGAACGCAAGCCTAGCATGCGGTCTGAGTAGTTCTCGTTAGCCTGATATACGCGCTTTTTGACCAGTGGAAGAGACCCCAGTCATTTCCGCGTTTGTTTCCTAAGTAAATTTTTTGCAAGTACGATTTCCGCGTGTTTGTTTTGATTTAGGCGTTTGAAGGGGTTTTATAGAGTTTTAACTTGTCATCAGCCAAAGGTTGGCGTGTCGCTAGGGCTAATGAGTTAAACTCAGTCCGTCCGTCAATCATCACAGGCGCTCCCCGCCGGAAGCTCAGATTTTTTTTTTTTAAACGTTTTCATCATTGTTAGTTTTGATAGGTAAAGTAAATTTTAAATCTTATTGTTGTTCTTTTTCTTTTATTATCAAAACGAATATTCCGATTATTAGTATTATGATTAAGGCCAGCTTCCAGGGGAAGATGTTTGATAGTACCGCTCCGGTTAGGGCTGGAACGTCTGCTGTTTGAGGGGGGGTGGAGCCGTTGTTTGACTGTAATTGAAGAGTAACGTTTTGTTCTGGCTGTTGGCCGTTGGAGGTTAGGGTTAGGTTTAGGAGGGCTGTTTGGCCTGGGGGTAGGTTTATTGAATTTGTTGAGTAGGAATACCCGCCGTTTAGCAATACCGGCTGAAGGTCGGAGATTGTCTGATTTCCAGTGTTTGTTACTTGAATGTTTATGATTGCTTGAGAGCCTTGGCCTGTGATGCTGGTTATTGAGTAGGTTACTGTTGGAGCGGGCAGGATGTCAAGACTTGCATTTAAACTTGAACTTCCGTCGCTGCTTGTTGTTGTTATTGTTATCGGGTAGGATCCGCTTGCTCCGAAGGGGGGGGTTAGAATTATTGTTTGGTATTGAGTTTGGGTTGGCTGGAGGTTGATGTTTGCCGGAGAATACCATGTTTGTGGGATTCCTTGTATGGTTAGGGAAGTGTTTTCTGTTTTTGGGGCGTTGTTTGTAACTCCTATTTGTATTGAATAGGGGATTCCTGCTGTTGCTACAACCTGGCCTATTGGGTGTATGGTGAAAAGGTTGGTGGTTGAAATGCTCGTTATGTTAAAATCGATTTCCTGAGTGTAGTTTTGGGCGTAGAGGTAGATTGGATAAATGAAGTTTCCTTGTGTTGAGGGGGTTATTATTAGATAGAAGGTATTTGTTTGGCCGGGTGATATTTGACTGGAGGTTGGCTGGAGGTTGATTATTCCGAAATCCGGGTTTGGGTTGTAGTCCAATTCTATGTTTTCCATTTCGCTTCCCATGTTGGTTAGGGTGAAGTTTGAGGGGGTGGTGCTTTCGGTTATGGCGGTTATTGGCGTGGTGTTTATGGCCAGGTTTTGAAGGGGTTGGATGTTAATACAAAAAGTTTGGTCGAAAAATTGATAATTATTGTAAGAGCCGGTTAAGTCAAAAAAGTAGGTGTTTAAAGGCGTGTTTACTTGTGGTTGTATTGAAACAGTGAAGTATTGCTGTTCTCCTTGGTTTATTTGAAAGAGGTTTTGCGAGAGAGATAAAATGTTTTGAATGCCTTGAGGCGCGTTTATGTTTAAGTAGAATGGACCGGTTATTTGACCGGTGTTTAGCAGGGATAGGTTAAGAAAAGCGGGGTTGTCATAGGAGGCGGTTAGACAGTTTTGCGCTAGGGGTTGCCCTAGGATTTGAACGTTTAATTGCTGTGAGTGGACGGTTAAACTGACTGGAATGGTGACGGTTGAAATGCCTGCCGGCTGGCTGGCTTGGAAGTTGAAGATCCAGTTGAAGGTGCTTCCCGGTGTTGAAACCGGTATGATTACGCTTGCCGTGACTTGTTTTTCCTGGTTTGGTTGGAGTTGAATGTCATTTGCGCTGTAAGTGGTGGTTGCTTCAAAGGGGTTGGTGGTTTGGCTTGAGATTGAAACATATTGTTCCTGGTTTAGGTTGTTTTGAATTATAAAATTATAGGTTACGGCGTCTCCTGGCCTGGCGATTTGAGGAGTTGATGGAAAAATTGAAACGTTTATCGGGTTTTGAGTGGTGATTTGAGTGGAAGGTAGAACGTTTAGTTCAACGCTTCCTTCCACGCTGCAGGAGGTTGAAACGTCTCCTCCTCTTACTTCTATTGGGATTATGAAAACACCTGGATTGTTTGGAGTTACGGTGAAGTGGAAGGCAGTGTTTTGGTTTGGAGCTAGGTAGAAGGGAATTGACAAGTCTGGAAAGGAGCAGGTCATTGAAGGATCGCATATGCTGCTTGCTCTGATGTTTTGAATGATAGGCCCGTTATTTACAATGGTTATTGGGTAGGTGGCGGTTTGCCCTGCTATTATGGTTTGATTTACAATTGTGTTTAAACTTAAATATTGGCATTGGGCTGCTGCTATTGGTATTAGAAATAGCATTCCCGTGATGAAGAGCAGAATTTTATTTTTCATTGTATTTTATTAGAAAGGCAATTGTTTAAAATCCTTTTTCATGAAGCGTTTTTTTAGATTTTGAATGTTTCGCCGATTTTTGGGGCGGTGGCGTTGAATCCTTCGCTTTTGAGTTCTTCTGAGAAGGCAATGCAGTTTTCTTCGCTTCCGTGTATGCAGAATATTTTTTCAGGGTTTGACTGCTTTGCATGGTTTATCAACTCGGTTTTGCCGGCGTGAGCGCTGAAGTCGTAGTATTCGAAAGGCGTGTTTACTTCTAGTATTTGATTACTTAACATTATTTTCCCTTGTTCCATTAACATTCTTCCGTTTGTGTCTTCTGCTTGAAAGCCGTTTAGGAAGATTTTGGAGTTTTTGTTTATTCTTTTTAAATAATTCAAAACCGGGCCTCCTTCGAGCATTCCGGCTGTTGTTATGACCGCTCCGGGCTCCAGGCTTTTTGGAAAGGTTTTTTTGTTCACTGGAATCGTTTTTTTGAGTGATTTTATGAAACCACCCGGGTTGGGAAGATAGTTTGAAAAGTTTTTGTAGATCTCGCTTACTTTTAATCCCATTCCCGCCACGAAGGGGGTTATTCCATACAGGTTTAGGAGGGTTATCATTTCTTGCGTTCTTCCTATTGCAAAGCTGGGTATTAATGCCACGCCTCCTCTTTCAATCGTTTTTTGAATGTCTCTGCAGAAGTTTTTTTCCAGTTCTTTTCTTTCAGGATGGTCTTTTTGCGAGTAGGTGCTTTCAGTTATTAGAATGTCAGATTCTTCTGGTTTCGCGCCTTTGTTTAATAGCATTGAGCTTGTCTTAAAGTCTCCCGTGTATAGAATTTTTTTTTCTGATTCGATGAGCGTTTGAGCGCTTCCAAGAATGTGGCCGGCGTCTGTGAAGGTGAAGAATGTTTTTTGAGATAGTTGGTATTTTTTTTCGTATTTTATTTTGACCGTGTTTTTGAATAGTTTTTTAACGTCGTTTTTGTTGAACGCGGCGCTTCCTATTTTCATTGAATCTTTCAGTATGATGTCGACCATTGGGAGTGTTGGGGGGGTCATGAAGACTCTTGGATTGGATTTTTTGAAGAGCATTGGAAGACCTCCTGAATGGTCAAGGTGGGCGTGTGATAGAATCACGTTTTTGGCGGTCGGGTTTGAGAGGGCGTTTAAGGGGTATTGCTCTTGAAGAGTGGAGTGTTTGTATTGTTTGTAGCCGTAGTCTAAAATTATGTTGGTGTCGGTTTGGATTTGTATGGCGCTTCTTCCCACTTCTCTTCCAGCGCCTAGAAAGGTTATTTTCATCGCTCTATAAGATTGAGCAGATAAAAATATTAACCAGCGTGTTTAAAAGTTTGTTTTATGAGGGTTTTTGTTACCGGCGCGAATGGAAGACTTGCCAGGGCTTTGATTCCCGCGTTGAAGGGTTATGATCTTGTTTTAAGTTCAAGGAACGCTGTTGAAACCAGGAGGCTTTACGGAAGCGGCGTTAAGGTGGATGAGGTTGATTTGGAGAGGATTAGCGGCGAGGGTTTGAAAAAGCTTGTTAAAAACGTTGATGTGATTGTTCACACTGCCGGGCTGGTTGATTTCAAGGCTTCAAAAGAACGTTTGATGATGGTCAATGCAGAGGTTGCGAGGAAGCTTTCAGAAACAGGGAAGCCCATTGTGTATATTTCAAGCGTTTCTGTTTACGGTTATAAGAGTGGTTTTTACGGGGAGAGCAAAAGAAAAGGGGAAGGTTATGTTAAAAAGAATAAGAATCATGTTATTTTAAGGCTTGGTATGATTTATGGGGGTGATTTTATCCTTGGTTTTAAGAGCATGATTGATTTTATCGGCAGGGGTTTTGTTTTTACTTTGGGAAGAGGGGATAATCATATTCCCTTGATTTATTACAAGGATGTGGTTAAAAGCATTAAGTTTGTTTTGAAAAATTTCAGAAAGTTGAAGGGAAAGAGTTTTGATGTTGTATTTCAGCCAGAGCCCACTCAAAGGGAGTGCGTGGAAACTGTCGCTGGATTGCTGAATATTAAAAAAAAACCGTTTAAAATTCACTTGGGCTTGGCCAGGCTTTCCTCTGGGTTTCTGGGGAAGAGGGATTACGTGAGAATGCTTTCAGAGGACAGGGTTTACGCCCGCACTATTAAAAATTTCAAATTTGATTATTCCCTTAAAAAAGGTTTGAAGGAGTTTTTGAATGATTTGGATTTTAAAGTTTAAAGATTTCCGTTGAACCCTTTGAAAAAAATATATAAAAGATAGCTTCCCACTAGGAATAAAAAAAGGTTGGCAAAGGTCAGCACTCCTATTATTGCAAGAGCGGTTGCCGCTAGAATTACCGGGGTTATGATGTCGTTCAAATTTTTTTTCACTGGTTTGGAAAGGCGTTTTTAAAAAAAAATTATAAAGTTTTTGTTTGAAAAAAATTATAAAGTTTTTCCCGAAGTTTTGCCGTTTTTTTTTAGGATTTTCATCGATTGGCTTTTTTTTTTAGAGCAGGTTTGCCGCCAAAAAAACTATTATTAATAAGATTATCACAGGGGTTGCCATCGAGAGGACTGCGTTTTGATTTGAATATTCGTGGGTTGTTTTTAATACGATGAAGAGAGAGTATATTGAGTATAGTGCTAGAATTAAAAGAAGCATTAAACTGAGGGCGGCTATTGGGATTAGAATTAAAACGCTTGCTATTATATTTAGCGGGGCGGAGTAGATTGAGGTCAGGTAATATTGAGTTAGATAATCGCCTTTTCCGTTGAATATTTTTGAGAAAGCCCAGAAGAGCAGCGTGTTTATGAAGCTTGATATTAACAGCATTGCAGTCCAGAGTATTGGAAGGATTACGAGACTGAATAGTATTGTCATTAACGGGTTTGAAAGCAGAATTACTGCTTCGGTTCCAAGTGCTAGGGGATATGCAAATATTGTTGCCAGCAGGGCGATTCCTATTATCAAACCGCCGATTAGCCCGCTTATAGCGTAGTTTAGCAGGGCATTTCTCCAGTTTTGGTTTTTGCGTTCTTTGATTATTGTTTCAACCGGTTTTATAAGTACTTCTAACCATAATTTTAAGTTTAGCTTGTTTTGGATTTCCTGTTGAGTTTCTTGAGTTGCTTGCGTTGTAGTTGTTTCTTGAACCGCGGGTGTTGGCTCTTCTTTTGATTTTGTTTTTTTGCTTGGAGTTCTTTTCATTTTTTCTTCGCCGCTTTGGGCAGTCTCACGTGGTATATTCCGTTTGACGTTTTTATTATTAAAGGTTTTCCACTTGCAAGGCTTGAAACGTCTATCATGTAGGTGCCTTTTTCTTTTACCGTTATGTTTTCTATTGGCTCTGCTTCTATTTCAAGGCTGATGTTTTTGGGAAGGAGTTTTTCCAGAAAATTCAAATCCTCTTTGTGAGTGTTTCCTTCTCTTATTAAAAGGAATATTCTCGAGCCGCACTGACAGCCTGAAAGCAGTTCAGGTGAGTTGTTTTCGTAGATTTTTCCGCATTTTATGCACTTGTGCATTTTTTTTTTCACTTGACGTTTAGGTATATTTTGTTCGGATCCTTCTTCAATTCCCTGACAAGGTTTGAGGGGCCTATCACGGTTAAACCAATATTTCCGCCAAGCATTTTGATTAATGCTTCTTTGAATCCCTCCCCTCCTCCCAGGCTGCTTACTTCTATTCCAGGGAAGTCTTTGGATATCAAGTTCATTGTTCTTTCTATCAGCTCTTTCTCTTCTTTCAGTGTGAGTGGTTCTTCCAGTACCAGTATTTTATTTTTTTTTATATTCGACAGGATGTAGTTTATTTTTTGGTTTTCTTCAAGATTTTGAAGAGTTTTTGATGAAACGAATTCTATTTTTACCAAGATTTATTTCACCTTGCTTGCGATGGTTTTGTAGAGTTGTTGCATTCCTTCCCCTTTTAACGCGCTTATTGAAACTATCGAGTGCTGCGGGAAGGCTTCCCTTATTTTTTCTACGTTTGATTTTTTGAGGTCTATTTTGTTTGCCACTATTATGACCGGAATGTTTCTGGCTTCGAGGTTTCCGAGAATGGTTATGTTCACTTGTGTGTAAGGATCTTGAGCGGAGTCCATCACCACCAGGGCTGCGTCCACGTGTTCAAGCCATTTTATTGCTTCGATTATTCCCTTGGTTGCTTCTCTTGCTCTTTGCTGTGATTCTTCCACGCTTAGGCCATAATCCACGAAGTCTCTGTAGTCCACTTTCGTGGCTATGCCGGGCATGTCCAGGATGTTCATTATCAGTTCTTTTCCGTCTACTTTCACCACTACTTTTTCTTTTTTTTGAACTGTTCTTGTTTCGTGCGGCACTTCTGACACTTTGCTTATAGGCTCTCCAGTCCACTCCTCGCATATTCTGTTTGCAAGCGTGCTTTTACCGGCGTTCGGGCTTCCGTAGAAGCCTAGGCTTAGGATCTTCTTTTTTTTGAACAGTTTGGAAAACCATTTGAACAGTCCGTCTAGCAATTTTATCTACCTTTTTTTTTCCATTTTAATAGGAATGAACAAGATTCAACGTAAAACAATAAAAACTTATCTTAGAGATTTTTTAAGTGAAAAGCGGTTTTGAATACCGTTGCGCGCATTGTTTGTGATTTCCTATAAAGGGTATTTTTTTATTGCGAGAGTTTTGGTTTTCGAATTACGCTATTCTGTAACCCGCGGCTTCTTCAACCTCATGGTTTGAAGAATGCAACTCCCTTCCCTGCGGTGGCGATTTCATCTGATCCAATTTTTTATTCCCGATTGAATGCCTTTGTCGAAATGCTTGAAGTGCTCGTCCCACCCTTGCTTGAACTCTTGATTCCACTTTATTTAAATCCAAAAAGGAGTCACCCGTATTTGGATGGGAGCTTGTTTTTCGCTTAAGCATTTTTCGCCATTGCGTTTCATTTCCCCCTCTTCCCGTCTTAATTTTTTCTCAACCATCGCCTCCTCCACGTCTTTTACCAGGCTGTATTCTTTATTTAAGGCGAATATTCCCATTCTTAAAGCGTCGGTTTTTTATCTTGCCAAGTCTACTTTAACGGCTTTTTTCTAGTATTATTTCAGGAAGGCCCTCAAATCTTAAAGTGGTATGCATTGTTAAATCGCCTTTTTATTAACACTCTATTTATAAGTCAAAATACTATTTTAATTTTTTTATCAAACATTTTTAAAGTTTGATGTTTATTTCGTTTCCGCATTTCGGGCAGTATGGCTCTTTGAGATTGTTTTTAATGACCATCATCCCCCGTCTTTTTATCAAAAGGGTTTTGCATTCAGGGCAGAGAGTGTCCTCGCTTCCCTTTATAGAAGCGTTTCCGGTGTAAACGTAGTCAAGCTTTTCCAATCCGATTTTGAATGCTTTTTGAAGGGTTTCGTCGCTTGTGGGCGGCACGTTTGACATTTTATAGTAGGGATAGAATCTCAGAAAATGAAGCGGTATTCTTTTGTCAATGCCGTGAATAAGGTCAATCAATTCTGTCAAATCCTGCTCAGAGTCGTTGTAGCCAGGGATTACAAGGTTTATCAATTCTAGAAAAACATCGCTTTTCGAGATTTTTTTGATGTTTTCGAGCACCGGCTTTAATCTTGCCTTGCATACCTCCGCGTATTTTTCTTCGGAAGTGAACTTCAAGTCTATTCGGACCGCGTCAAGCAGTTTTTCTTTAAGAATTGTGGACAGCAGTTGTTCTGAGTAGAACCCGTTTGAAACCCACACGTGAAACTTGCCTGTTTTTCTTCTTCTCTCTTCCAACACGCATTCCCTCGCGTACTCGAAAAAAATTGTCGGCTCGGTGTAAGTGTAAGCGAAACCGCCCGCTCTTTCCCCAGCGTTTACAATCTCCTCTGGCGGTATGAACCTTAATCCAGAATAAGCGTTTTCAACCTCTTTGGTGCTTTGCGACATGAAGTAATTCTGACAATTAAGACATGAAAAGTTGCAACCCGGCGTTCCAAAGCTTAGAACGTTTGAAGAGGGGTGGAAGTGGAAGAACGGTTTTTTTTCAATCGGTTCTATGCTGTAGCCGTTGGCCCTTCCATAGTTTAATGTGTATAAGACGCCCTGCTTGTTAACTCTTGTCTTGCAAATCCCCATCTTCTCGTTTTCAATCAGGCAGTGAAAAGAACAAAGATTGCACCTGACTTTTTGGTTTTCAAGCTTTTCGTATAAGAGCGCTTCCTTTAATTCCATTCAAAAGTTTATTGTTTTTGTTTAATAAAATACTTTTTATTAAGCTTTTTCTTCTTTTGCTTTCGCGGGAAAAACTGCGTTTAAATCTGCCGAGCCTTGAGTGGTTATTTTTAGGTTTAATTGCATTGTTTCGGTGTTTACTGTTTCTCCAGCTATTCTTCTTTTGACCTTCTGGTTTTTTTCAGTTCTCACTCCCACGCTTCTTCCGGTTACGATTGTAGTTCTTCTGGCGTTTATTCCCTTTCTCAGGGGAAAACCGCTTTTGTCACTTCCACCGGTTATTTTCAGCTTGTAGCCCGTTAATCCAATCAAACCTCCATCTACTTCATCCCCTATTTTTTTTCCAATCAACTGCGGGGTTTCAAGTTCTTTTTGGTATGATTTTCCTGTTTTTGTGTCGTTAACTACTATTTTCAATTTTTTATCACCTTACGCTGTAGTGAATTGCGTTTTCATGAAAGGCGTTGTTATCTCGCTTAACCTTGAATGAAGTAGATTTAAAGCTAAAAGTATATAAGTATATCTCTCCAGCTGTTCTGGGTCGGTCGTGTTTTCCGGGTTTTTCTTTCTGAGGTTGTCAATAAGACTTTTAATTGTCTTGTCGTCTTTTAGAAGAAGCGTTTTCTTCTCTTCATCCTTTTTCAATAGCATTGGGTTTCGTTCAAGTTTTTTAAGGTCGTGAAAGCTCACGTAATCGTCTGTTAAATTCTTTGCCATTTCAAAAAGTTTCTTTCCCTTAACAATTTTTCCTTCGCTGTCAAGCAAGTCTTTCTTGGCAACGGCCATTTGCCTTCCCTTCTCGCTTCTTGTGAAGACAAAAAAAGTTTTTAAAAACAGCGAGATTGACGGTTTTTCCTTTTCTTTTACCTCGTGTTTTCCAGCCTCTTTCTTAGACTCCTGAACCGCGCCGGTCTTTTCGATTTCCACAACCCCGGGTTCTTTTGCTTCTTCCAATTCCGCAAGCGTGAAGCCCTCGTACTCTGGTTTTTTGGGCCCGGGTGGTTGTTTTTCCATTTGTTCTTCATTTTTGGGCGCTTCAATTTTTTTTCTTTCAGCCTCCTCCTGTTTCTTGGTTAATAGTTTTATTCTTTTGTTTATTTCCTCAATATCTTTCGAATGGTCGTCCAGAGTCAATTTTTGGTTTATTGAAGAATGCAAGCCCCTAACCGAGTTTTGAAAGTGGAAATTTAAGTGGCTAAGGTTAAGCTCGTAACCGCCTGTTTTTGAGAATCTGTCAATGTTTTCATTCAATTCTTTTATTATCTTGTCTTTGATCTCTGAGATAAACTCCGGTCTCAACCCAGTTTCGTTTGATTTTAAGAGTTTTTTCTTTGTTGGATCGTCAAGAGCTCTTAAAAAAACGCTTGTGAGCACCGCGTGCGGATCTTCCTTTTCCACTTTGACCTCCTCCTCCTTGAAAAGCGGTTTCATCTCTCCTATTGAAACTTTGTGGAGAATGTGGTCTTCTAGGTGCGGTACAAGCTCTTTTGGGAAGTCCTTGCTGTCATAATACTTGTTTTTATAAAAATCTGTGAACTCTTCAAAGTTTTTTAAGTAAAAATCGCCTTTTTCTGTTTTTTCATACAGGTTTAGTAATGAGGTGTCAATGCTTGTTTTGATTAGTTCTTTTGCCGCTTCTGGATTTTGCTTGTTAAGGAAAGCGATTGTTGAGGGGGGTACTAAATTGTCTTCCAAAACGTTTTGTATTATCTTTTTTCTTTCCACTTCTTCCATGCATTTAAGAAGAAGCAAACGAGTATTTAAATTTAGACGTTGGTGAAAAGCTCTTTAACGTCCTCTTCTGTTTTGGTGTTTATTATTACGCCGGTTCCGAGCTCTATTCCACCCCAAACGTTCGGCCTTGGGTAGAATTCAACGTGAAAGTGAAAGTCTTTGTTTTTAGGGCCTGAGTGGAATGCTATTGTGTAGTCTTTAGCCTTTTCATACTCTTTTGAGATTATTTTATTCAAGACAAGCATTAAATCCATTCCTTCCCTTTCCGTCAAGTCAAGGAAGGTTTTGACGTGCCTTTTTGGTATTACCCACACCTCAAGCGGGAATCTTGCGAATGGCGGGGCTATCACTTTGAAATAATCTGTTTCAAATACCGGTTCGCCGGGGTTGCAGAAGAAGCACTCCTTGCCGCGGTAATCGCTTTCTTTTTCAATAATTTCAGGAACGAATGGAAGCCCTATTATTTGCGAGTGCTCGTGGTCTATGCTCGCGCCGCTGCCTTTTCCGTGGTTTTTGAACAAAAAGGCATACTCGTTGTTTTCAGAGAAGCGTTTGAACCTGTTTTTGTAGGCTTGAAGTATTAGATTCAATTGATCTTCCGGTAAGTCCTGGAATAACTTTCCATGCTCGTCCGTTTCAACGATGACTTCGTGCATTCCAACAGCGCTTGACCTCCAAAAACCCTCCCCTTTTTTGAACTCCCCCTCTTTCTTCAGCACCGGATAGAGGTTTTCGAAGCATCTCACCTTCCAATCATTTTCAGGGGTTGAAAAGCTTGTGGGGGGTGTTGACTTCTCGCTTCCCTTGTCAAAAGGGCAGAAAACCTTTTCAGAGTAAACAATAGGCCTTTGAGAGCGCTTGCTTGATGAGATTATTGTTATATCCTTTGTTGCGTCGAACCTGAACTCTAAAACCATGAGACAATGATTAAACGCTTAAATTTAAAAAACTAATCAGAAAAAAACAAAAAAAGAAAAAAAATTAAAAAAAAAGAAAAAGAGAGGGTTTTGTTAAAAACCCTCATAATAGTCAACTTATGTTGATCCTATGAAACCGCTGTCAGAGTGTGTCAATCCTGATGTGGTGTCTGTAAATGTGACATTCACATCATAGGTTCCTCCCGCGTTTGGTGCAGGCAAACTCGCGTATGTGCAGGTTCCAATTACATCTCCATTTGCTCCAATATTGCCGGTTGGGTTAAAACTGCAGACGGCACTGCTGTTTCCAATCTGTAATACAGTCACTGTTATGGGAGCTCCGAGCTTGTTTCCAAGACTTATTGTTACATTTCCGCTTGCATTAACTGCGTAGTCAAGGCATTGGAAGCTTGAGAATCCTCCGCACTGGTGTGACGCGGTAAACCTTGATGGGTTGAAAACCCCGAAGTACCACAGCACGGCCGCTACTATTACTATTGCGAGTATGGCCCATCCGTACGTGACCAAATACTCTAAAGCGCTTTGTCCTTTCCTCATTATAAAATCACCTATTAAAATTTTAATTTAAGCTTCTACGCTAATATTTAAAAAGCTTATTATAAGAGCGGTTTAAGCGCATTTAGCCCTGTGACATCCTCCCACTCGTAAATGGTGTGGGCTTCCTTTGTGTTCATGCAATCACTGCATCCTGCAAAGGATGTGTTTTATCGGTTCTCAGTTCGTCGAGGATTGCCTCCTGTTGAGGTCTTACATTCTCTCCCTGAGCGTGACTTCCCCTCTGTCCGAGGGTAGCTCTGTTGAGTATGGTTATTGCTGAATTTACGTCTCTGTTCTTCTTCATGCCACATTTGTTGCAGATATATGTCCTTTCCGAAAGCGGCATCTCCTGAATGCTACCACAGTTGCTGCATATCTTCGATGTGTTTCTTGCATCCACTTTGATTACTTTCTTACCAGCACTTTCAGCCTTGTAAGAGAGCATCTGGATGAACCTGTTCCATGAAGCATTCTGAATTGCGCCTGCGAGCCTATGGTTCTTTACCATATTTTGGATTTGGAGGTTTTCTACTGCGAATGAGGTGTATCTAGAATTGACAAGTTTGTCTGAAAGTTTATGCAGGAAGTCATCTGATTGATTGGCCGAATATTCATATGTATTTTGAAGGTGTATTTTTGCCTTCTCTCTTCTCTTTGAGCCTTTGTTCCTTCTTGCGACTACTCTCTGCCAGTGCGCAATTCTTTTCTCTCTCTGTTTGAAGAATTTGGGTTTTTGAACTGTCCTGCCATCAGATAGCGTGACGAAATTGTATAAGCCCATGTCAATACCGACTGGGTCTGTGTCCTTGACTTCCGGCGGATTTATCTCCTCGACTGCGGTGAAGATTGCGTAATAATCCTTTCCTTCCTTCTTTATCGCAAGTGTTTTGATTGTGCCTTCTATCTTTCTGTGCAATTCTACTGGCATTGTACCTATTCTTGAGACTCTCAGCCTACCCCTCTTTATGGAAAATGAACCGTTTTCCTGTGGATAGGTTATTGACTTGTACCTGTCCCTTGACCTGAATCTCGGAAATCCTGCCTTCTTTTTTCCTTCCTTTATTCTCCTGAAGAAGTTCTGGTATGCCCTCAGCAGCCTGAATTCTATCTCGCATCTTGTCTGCGAATAGAGTTTTAGGAACTTCTTGTCTTCTTGAATTATTTCCTTTACGAACTTGTTGAATTGAGCCAATGAGGCTTTTGTCTTCCCATTTCGATAAGAAGTAATTGACTTCTCAAGAATCTTATTATAGAACTGTTGTGCAAGAATCAGCCTTTCATCTATCTCTTCCTGCCTTATAGTGTCAGGATAGATTCTGAATTTATAAGCTCTTGTCAGTTCCATTATCTTCTCCTCTTCTCATTTGATACAACATAATCAACTGCTTGAATCAGGAAACCTCCAATAATGATAAAAACAATTCCCATAAGAGCCAATAACATCAGGTTCTTCCTCATCACATACCCTTTTGTTCATCTATATATTTTTTGATTAGAGCGTCTGAAATATGCCCGCGTGTTGAAACGAAATAACTCCTCGTCCATAATGTAGGAAGTCTTAGTCGCAGGTCTGCAAACTCTTCCCTTAGTTGATGTGAGGTATACCCTTTTATCTGTCCAATTATGTAGTTTGGTGTTTGAAGAGGTTTGCCTTCTATGAAGAGATGGATGTGGTCTGGCATTACTTCAAGTGCAAGGACTTTACACTCTAATCGTTTTGCCTTTTCCTTTACCAGCTCCTTTAGTCTTTGTTCCACCTTATCAACCAATACCCTTCTCCTATACTTCGGACACCAGACGAAATGATAGCCAATGAAATGAACACTTGTTTCAGAAGCATTATATCCCTTTGACATTGCTAATATATGAACATACTCTTATATATATACCTATTGGTATCATACTTCCTATAGCAGCGGTTCGCTTTCATCCCACCCCTAAAGGGAACCCTCTAAAGAGGGTGTGGGATTTCCCGCTCACGTAGTGTTAATATTTGATTTTTTGATTAAAAACCAAGATTTAAATAACAGTTGCAATAAAGAAATATTTTATGATAGTCGAAGGCTTGTTTTATTTAACGACGGCGATTTTCGGGTTTTTTGCAGCGGCTTACCTTGCTTTTTCCGTTAAAAAAACGCGCACCGGCGGGTTGCATAAGGTGCTCATACTTTACCTGCTTTCAATTGTGTTCACGTCGCTTCACGTTTTTTACGAGGCCATCGCGCTCGGGTGCACTACAAGCGGTTGCAATCTTGGTTCTGCTTTGTTCGGAATTTTGGCTGAAGTTGGGTTCGCGATATTCTTTTACGCTTCGTATAAGCTTTATTTCTACATCAAGACGTTCGATTTTTCTTAGCTAGCGTTTGAAGACAAGGCCTTTTCCTTCAATCCAGTCTATCATCATTCCCTTAACTTCCCCTATTATGTTTGATTCAATGATGATTGTAAAGCCCTTGTCTATCACTTTCAATCCCCCTCCTTTTCCGAATTCCAGGTCGAAAAAGCTTTTTCCGTTTTCTTGGATTCTTCTTAGAACAAAGCTTTTTCCTTTTTTGAATTTCTCGAGCTTTTCAGCCGCTCTTTCCGTTAAAACAACGTGCTTTGACTTTTCCTTCAGCTCTTCCACCAGCTGATTTATTGTTTTCTCGTCAAAGCCGTGAGCAAGACACCCTTGTTTAACTGTTTCAAGCCCGCTTATGCTGCAGCCTGTGCAGGCAAAGCCGTACTTTAGAAAAACGCTTAGCGTTTCTGGATGAGAAGTTAAAACATCGCTTATTTTTGAGTTTTCTGAGATTTCCATTTATAATTTTAAGCAAAAAATATTTAAAAAACAGTATGTTTTAAGAAATATCATGCTTATGCAGTTAAGTGAGGAGAAGAGAAGGGAAATAGAAGAAGGGAATGAAATGCTTCAATACCTCAAAATAAAGGGTTTGATTGACGGCAAGGTTGTTGAGGTTGCGAATGGACTCCAGCCGAAAGAGAGGTTGTATTTTTTGAAAAGCAATGCAAGGGAAGTTAAAGTGGAGGATAAAAAGGAGTATGATGAAAAAACTTTTCAGTCAATCAGAAGGTTTTACTGGAAGCCCGGGGGAAAGACGAGCGTTCCAAAACAGTTTATGATGTGAAGATAGAATGAATGTTAAGGAAGAGCAGTTGAGAATTTCATTGGAGCAGCCGCTTGAGTCTGAAAACGGTTTTGAAAAAATAAGATTCAGCCACTACGCGCTTCCTGAAATGAATTTTGGCGAGATTGAAACAGAAGTCGTTTTTTTGGGTAAAAGTTTTTCAGCCCCTATAATCATAGGCTCTATGACAGGGGGTACTGAAAGCACTGGAAAGATAAATAAAATGCTTGCCGAGGTTGCTGAGAAGAAAAACATTCCTTTCAGCACGGGCTCTCAGAAGATTGCTTTGAAAAAACCGGAGACAATTGAAAGCTTCAATGTCAAGAAGACCTTCCCGAACGTTTTTCTCATTGCAAACATCGGCGGGACAGCGCTGCTTGATTTTGATTTCAAAAAAATAGAGGATTCTTTGAACAGAGTGAGTGCAGACGCTTTGTTTGTTCACTTGAATCCACTGCAAGAGCTTATTCAAAAAGACGGCGTTAAGAATTGGGGGGGGTAAGGGCTAGGATAGAGGAGCTTTGCGATTATTTGAGCATTCCAGTCCTTGCAAAGGAGGTTGGCGATGGAATCAACAAAAAAACTGCAATCGAGCTTGAAGAGGCCGGGGTAAAGGCTATTGACGTCGCCGGGTTTGGAGGCATAAACTGGAGCGTTATAGAGAAAAATAGAATCAATGAAAAAAGAAACGTTTTTCAGGACTGGGGGATTTCAACTCTGGAAAGCCTTAAACAGTGCAGTGGCTTGAAAATACCCTTGATAGCTTCTGGAGGCATTAGGAGCGGGATTGATGTGGCAAAAGCGATAAGGCTTGGAGCGGGCATGTCAAGCGCTTCCCTTCCTTTTCTCAAGGCTCTTGTTGAAGGAAGGCTTGAGCTGGAGGTAGGCGACTGGATTGAAGAATTAAAAACAACAATGATGCTGACACGAAGCAAAAATCTAAGGGAATTGAAAAAAGCCGAGCTTTTAAGCGAATAAAAGCTTGATGTAGAATAAAGGCGAGGCAAAGTTTTTCTTGGACTCGTTGTCCACAAGCATTCCCGATATAGTGTCCCTTACCCACTCGCTTTTCTTGATTTTTCCCACCACCAGATTTAAAAGAAACTTCCATTTTCCCACCCGCTGCATTTTGTAGCTCATGTTCACTTCTGGGTTTAAATTCTGCCAGAGTTTTTCGGGGTATTGCCGTAAAACAGTATGGTCGCCTTTCTTCAACGCCTCTAGAACTATCGGGGCGGCTATTCTCGCGCTTAGGCTTCCGTTTCCCATTCCTTCTCCTGAAAAGGGGTCAACCAATGATGCGG
>CAYMAH010000019.1:0-7796 GCA_964388435.1 Microcaldota archaeon
GTCACAAGCGAAAACAACTGCATTCTAGACGACTATAAAACGTGTGTTGTTTCAATCCCGGTTTCAGACGTTCAGACTGGAAAGGTAAGACTCGTAGAACCTGCCTTTGTGAATGTTGTTGATTCGATAAAAGTGGACTACACGCCAAGCTTTTCTTTCGTTTCAACGATACTGCCATCAAGTATAACGGATTTTAAAGGAGCTTCGTACAGCGAAAACGCTTCGGGTTTTGTTACCACCGAGTTGACGGTGCCGCAAAACCAGTTCGTGATAGTAAACTTCACCGGAATACCTCCCGTCAAAACCGGTTTTACCAGAACGTTTTTCCTGGACTTCAACGGGTGGTACGACCCGAGTTCGAAAGACCTGAGCTTAATACAAAAAACGGAAAACTCTTTTAAACTAGCGGGAGCGGTGGCGCAAATAGCGCTCGGAGGTTATCCAAGCATCGAAGAGCAAATATTCCTGAAAGCGTATCCCGAGAGCAGCATATGCAAGATATTCGCTTCAAAATACTGCGGTTGAAAAATTTAATGAACAAACCAATCATTGCAATAATCGTCGTGGCCATACTGATAGGCGCGTACTTCCTGTTCTTCACAGGAGCCCCTTCAAACCACGCGCAAAACAACTCGCCGCAATCAAACTCCGGAAAGCCGCTGCCTCCTCCAATCACAAACACCCCTTCACTCACGCTGCTGCCTCAAAACACGGTGGTTCTGAACTTCAACAGCGTGGGCGAGCAACTGCAAGTCAAGGGATTCTACATAAAACTATTAAACATAACAAACGACTCCGCGAATTTTGAAGTATCAAACTCCACCACCATACTCGGAGGAGGCGTTCTGAAACTCAACCAGGCCTTCACCACGCCAGCCTACAACGCAATCCTCACAAGCGTGTCCGAGACAAACACGACCATGCAAATCCAAATAAAAACGCCTTAAAAAAAAAGACTGTTTTACTCGTATATTACACCACAGGATTTGAATCGCCTTCTTTATTTTTTCGTTTTGATTCTTATTTTCATTTCCCCTGTTCTACTATTGTTCTCCACTCAAATATCCTCAAGACAGTTGTTCTTCATCATGCCAGTCTGACAGGCGGGCTTTTGGTGAACGCATTCTGCTTGTTTCTTTTGAAGATTATCACCCCCTCTTTCTCGTACTCCTCTGGCTTGGACTTCACTCTGCTCTTGATTTCCCTGAAAATATTTTCCATAGTTTATCCTTTCCATGATTTTTTTAGTGTTCGAACAGATATTTAATTTCGAGGGTTAGGTTTTTAAACAACCGCAAAGTATAATTTTAAAAAAAAAAATCAGGTGATTTTATGGACGATTTCGACAAAGCAAGGGACTTGGGCTTGATTGGACTGGGGTTACTGGCGGTTTCAACCTCCAAACTCGTTTCAAAAGTTAACGAGCTTATAGAGAAGAACCAGATGAACAAGAAGGAAGGGGAGAAGGTAATAAAAATGCTGAAACAGGAAGGTTTTGACCGGAGAAGGGAGGTTGAGGATCTTGTGAAGAATGAGTTGAAAGACTTCTACAAAAGCGTTTTCGTGTCAAGAAAAGACTTCGAAAACCTGGAGAAAAGGCTCTCTAAAATTGAAAAGAGTTCAAAGAAGAAAAAGTGAGCTTGAACATAGAAATCAACCCGTTCGGTTACAGCCTAAAAGAGCTGAAGCGCTTTCAGCAAATAGTAGGTGTTTTCGTCAAATACGGCTTTGGAGGGGTTATATCAAAAATCTCAGAGCTCGGCATTCATGAAAAGCAGAGAGTTCAAAATCTGCCTGAAGGAGTGAGGCTAAGAATGGCCTTGACGGAATTAGGACCTGCCTTTGTCAAAATAGGACAGGTTCTAAGCACGAGAACGGACATTCTCCCGAAAGAGGTGGTGGTAGAGCTTGAAAAACTCCAGGATGATGTCGAACCGTTCGACTTCGTCGAAGCTAAAAAGTTGTTCGAAGGCGAAACAGGCCTTAAAATAAAAGACGTATTCAAACAATTTAACAAAACCCCCGCAGCGTCAGCTTCAATGGCCCAGGTGCATAAAGCCGTCTTAAAAAATGGGGTTGAAGTGGCGGTCAAAATCCAAAGGCCGGCTGCTGAAGAATCGTTCAAAACAGACACTCAAATACTCAAAACAATCGCAAAACTCATAGAGCAAAACTTCGCCGAAGCGAGAACCTATAATCCAGTGTTAATGGCTGAAGAGTTCGAAAGAAGCGTTGAAAGGGAATTAGACTTTAGAACAGAAGCTAGGAATGCCGAAAGATTCGAAAACAACTTCAAGGACTTCAAAGACGTTATAATACCCAAAATCTATTCAAAACTTACCACAAAGAAAACACTGGTTATGGACTATATCGAGGGAGATAAAATAAAGGATTTGAAGGCAACGCCTAAAAAAAAAAGAGAGATAGCAAGGAAAATAACCTTCTTCACCATGAAGCAGATTTTCATCGACGGGTTCTTAAACGCCGATCCACACCAAGGCAATTTCATAATATACAAAAACAAAATCGCGCTTATAGACTTCGGAATGGTAAGCTTTCTCGACGAAAACCTGAAGGAGAACCTCATAAACCTTTACTCAGACATAGTCAACAAAAACATCGACGCTTTCACCGAGGACTTTACCAAAATAGCCAGAATATCAGAGAACTCGAATATTGAAGATTTCAAAGCAGAGGTAAACGACTTCATTGAAGAGCTTTACGGAGTCACTCCGAACCAGATTGAAATCGGAAGAATGTTCTTCGAATTGACTTCAATAGCCAGAAAATACAAGATATCAATAAACCCGAAGTTTTTAGTCCTAGCCAAGGTTTTCGTGAGCCTTGAAGGCCTACAAAAACAACTCGACCCTGATTTTAACATCATACAAAACGCCAAAGAGTTTGTAAAGGAAATAGAGAAAAAAGAGAAAACCCCCTCTAGAATAGCCGGCAGGACAATGAAAAACTTACTCTCACTGCAAAACTTCATCACCACCCTCCCGCCTAAAATAAGCCAGATAGTGGACAAGGCGAGGACGGGAACGTTCAAAATGGAGTTCGAGCACGTCGGCCTGGAAAAACCGGTCTACAGAATCGACAGGGCGGTGAATAAAATATCCCTGAGCATGATAATAGCCGCTCTTCTGGTTTCCAGTTCCCTAATAATACTGGCGAAAGCAGGCCCCTTGTTCGAAGGTTTTTCGATAATAGGCTTCATTGGACTCGCGTTCGCACTTGTACTAAGCTTCTGGCTGGCAACGGTAATCTTCATTGAAGGGGAATTCTGATTCCTTTTTTTACTTTACTATCCTGGGAACGGGCTTCTCGTTTCTTAAAATCTCCAGGGTAGGATAGTGCATGGCAAGCGTGACCAAAACAATGGTCACAAGCATGACGGAAAAAAGAGTCTCCACAATAGTCTTGCCAGAAGAGCTGACCAGCTTCTCAATCTTGGTGTTCAAACCACTCTCCACAAGAATTATCAGCAACGCTATCGCTCCAATCAAGCCGGCAAGCTGAGAAAAAGTGTCGGGGGTAACCAAGTGAAAAACGCTTCCAATAAGAAAACCGATTATCAAAAGCAGAGGTATTTCAAAAATCTTCGTCTTCTCAAAAACCTGAACGCCGATAAAACCAAGTATTATAATCGCGCCCATCACAATCAAATCACACCAAACACCCACTAAAATTTACCAACAAAGCCCTTTTAGCACAATAATGCTTTAAAAAAGTTTTGTAACGCTTTTTTTTAAAAAAAACACGCCGAGAAAATCAACACGAGGCGCGTACAAGCCTCTTCCCGACCGGGCGTCTGAACGCGCCTCTTTCCCTTTAACCGACCTTCGCCTTAAGAACGTTTATATCCACCGCCACCCTCCTGAGTTTCTTACCCCCTCTACTGCGCGAACGCTATTATGAAGAAAAGCGCGAGAACTTCAATCAAATAAATATTATAAGGTTTTTATAACAATTTTCTATTAAAACCAAACGGTTTTACAAAAAACTAAAAGATTAAATACAAGCTTTGAATTCTAATCCTAAACAAAAAAATGGTGCTTAAAAAAAAAATGAAAACACCGACAAAAGCCCTGGCATCGCTCTCGCTAATACTGCTGTTCTCGGCAACGCTAGTGTCAGCCGCAGGCTATGGAACCTCGATAATAACACTCTCAAACAACAACGTTAACTTATTTCTGGGAAGCAGCGCCACGGTAAACTACACAGTGAACCTGGCAAGCGGAAACACCTGAGGAACCACGCTGACGATAGCAAACCAAAACGAGCTGACGGCAAACGGAATAAACGTTGACCTGAGCAACCCTTCAGGAGACCCGCCCTTCACCGGAGTGCTCACCATATCAACGTCAACCGCAAGCCTAGGCTCCTACAACATCGTTTTAACGGCCACTGGAGACGACCCTTCGGTAAACAACGCCACGCTCTACGCGAACGTGCTATACAACATCAACGTTCCAAAAAACCAGTCGAACCAAACAAACGCTTCCACCACCGCAAACGCGTCACCCAACTCCTCTCAAGCAAACGCGACCGCCTACACTCAAACATACTACCCAACGCCACCCCCGACCACTTCAACCTACGCCCCGCCGGCGAATAGCACTGTACTGACTTCAATACTTTTCATCATCATAATCCTAATCGCAACCGCCTACTCCTTGTTCAAATGGAAGTCAACCATCCCAAGACTCGCAATAGCAGGAACAGCCCTGATACTCCTAGGAACCGTGGCGTGGCTGTACGGCGATTACAACGGCGGTTTGACGGCCTACATTTTGGGGGGAGTCGCTCTCATAATAATAGGAGTGGCGGCGTGGCTTTACGGAAACTACAAAGCCGGGTCATTCTACAAAACGATTCCAGGCAAGCTCATTGCAGGAGTAGCCCTAATAATAATAGGAATTCTAGCGTGGCTGTACGGCGATTACAACGGCGGTTTGACGGCCTACATCTGGGGCGGAGTCGCACTAATAATAATAGGAGCGGTCGTATGGCTGTACAGCGACGCGGAGCACGGAGCGTTCCAAACCAAAAAAACAAAACGCTGAATTTTAGCCTAATCAAAACATTAAAAAACGCTCTGACAAATTAGAAATACTAAAAAATGGGAGAGGCAAAGGAAAGTAAAAAAACGAGCTTCAACTACGTGATACTAGAACTCGCAATACTAATCATCGGCTCAATACCTTATTTTATCCACATAATACCCGACTCCGCGGCTTTCATAAGCTTAAATGCATTCCCATACAAATACAACACCACAAACCTTGAAGAAGTTTTTCAAACCCGAGATAAGGCAAAAAAAACTCACTGCGAAAAAATTATCAAGTCAATTCCAACTTAAAAATCCTGAACGAAAACACCGCCCTGAATACAATTCTCCTATTATAGACGTCTTATTTTTAGGGTATTTAAAGCTACACTGAAATATTCAAGCAAACGTGCACTCGGAACTGAAACATGTTCAAACGTTCTGACAATACCCGCGCGTATTTATGGTTTTGTAATTTACTTAATACTTCTAACAATATCGGCAGCCACTCTCTCCAAAAATAATAAACAAGGGCATTTGTGAAATTCCTTGCGTTTAACCCTGTAAGCAAGCCAAAAATAGGCCTTTGGTAACCAATCCCTTAAAATAAGTTAAATCAATTAAAAGAATAGCATTTAAAAACTTTAAAAAACACCAAAAAAAGTGAAAATGGAACAGCAAACTTTGTTTGAAGAGAAAAACAGGCAAAAAATAGAAAAAGCGCTACGCGAAGCTCTGCCTTCAATACCTACTGTGGCGAGGGCCAGCGTTAAAATAGCGCGGGAGTGTGGTGAAAATGAAGTCCACTTAATAGTGCCAAGAGGAAACATGATAATAAACGAAGCATTGCAGCAGGCAATGCGCCTAACCGGCAAGAACGCTGAAAGAATATTACTGCCGTTAACCCAAGTCGGAACCTACAAGCCGGGAGAATTGGAGGAAATACTAAGAACAAAAACCAGTCGCATCCCTCCAAACACGATTATTCATTACATCGACGAGTGCAACACAGGAGACAACGGAGTTCAAATCTCCAAAGCACTTAAAAAAATAACAGAAGAAAAAAATTTAAAGCTTAAAATAGACTTAATAGCAAACAATAGGGGTGAGAACATAATCCTGGAAAACAGAAAAAAACTCAAAACTCTAAAAGCGGTAATCCACCCTGTAACCGAAATTCCCTGGATGGACAATCCCATAATAGAGGGGTACGTTTGGTCGAAAAACCTTTTAAACATCCACCCCGTATTAGAGGGAGTGAACGAAAAAAACGCCAAAAAAATAAATAAAACCTTCAATTATATAATGTACAACAAACACGATTGGGTTAAAGACAAAAAACAAAAAAAACTTAAAATAATAAGATACGACTCGCCGGAATACCTTAAAAGACCCTTGCAAGTTTTAACCGCTCTTTACCAAGCGTTCAAAAAAACAGGCTTGGCAAAAAAATACAAAGTTGGATTTGACAAAAAGAATCAGGTGATATACATAAACAACAATCCCTTCCACTCCGCGCAGCTTCTTGAAAACAAAGAATTGATAAAAATCTTCACTCAAAAAGAAGACCCAAACAAGGAAATAGATAAGTACACGCTCCTAAGAATCGGAATGCCTTACTCGCATGCTGCGATTGAATACAGAAGACAATTAACGCGGGAAATCGAAAAAACAATAAAAAACATTTAAAAAAGATGATAAAAATTAACCGAAAACACGTGATACCGTTTAAAGACCTAAAACCCGAAACTCAAGTTCAAATACGAAAACTGCTTGAAGCGAGAAAAACAAGAAAAGAATCAATAGGAGGAGCGCTATCAGTAGGCGCGATAACAGGAATGCTGCCGTTAATACTATACTCGGCGAAAACAAACCCAAGTGCTTACGCAGACTGGTACGCTAGACTAATATCAAAAAGCGCGCTTCCAATAGCAGCCGGAACAGCAACCGCCGTTACGATAATGATGAAAGAAGCAGAAAAAGCAAATGAACAAGTCAAAAGCAATACAATTCAAGCAATACAAAAACTTAAAATCGAAGTTCGATCACCCGAACACCAAAAAGCGCTTCAACAAAACACGCACGCCTTCATAAACCGCAATGGAGACGTCATTTTAACAAGAGAAAAAGAAGCGAAAACAATCATTGGAAGGGCATTCAAAAAACTCAAAAGAATGAGAACACCACTATAAAACCAAAAAGTCAGGCGACCCTCCTATTGAAATCAAAACAAAAAAAAATTCAAAGCCCAACCGTTCATTCAAAAACATTAAAATAACTTTTCAAACACTCTGATATTCATGACACTGTAAAAAATTCCAATTCCAATAGCCAAAAAACTCATAGTGGAAAATATCGGAGAAAAAAACATAGCAATATTCAAGGACGAAAAAGCCAGAGATATACTGAAGCAAAAAATATGGAATATTCACGGTAAAAAGCTCACATACCCCCTTCTCAGGAGAAAGCATTCTTCAAGCGTTTCCCATAGAACTCTGAGATTACAAAGTTTCAGTGAAAAAACACTTCAACGACGAAATGCTTCAAAAAGAATTCAGCAACCTCCTTCAAGCCCACGGTCCCGCTTATCAATCTCACGTCAACCTCCTTTGCTTTTAGCGCTTCCTTGGCCATGTCCTTGACCATTTTTTCAATCTCGTCGAAATATTTCGTTCCCTGGTAGTATCTGGAAAAAGGGTCTCCCTCCGCGTAACGATGGTAAAAATCGCTTATGTAAACGCTG
>CAYMAH010000020.1:0-1801 GCA_964388435.1 Microcaldota archaeon
ATCATAAACATTCGCGTGGAACAATTTCGACCTGGTTAGCTTGAGAGCATGGAATAACAGCGTGGGTCAGTGCTACGCTGCAAAGAACATTCAAACATACGTTTATGGCATGAATCAACAAGCCAAACCGCCACTTTTTACATTTCAAGCAGGCTATCCTAATTCCTTATTAAAAATCAATGCTGGATTGAAATCCCCTGCAACCCTTTTGATTCCCAAGTATAGCATTTTGAATAGAGGTGCGTTTCATTTTTTCAAAAAAAAGGGAATTTAATAAGGAGAATAAGAGAAGAACGAGAAGAATAAGTTTTTTTATGTTAATTATAATCATCACTAAAGTATTAATAATGTTAATCGTGTTAGGCATACTTTAAAAAGCTTTGGGGTTTTAATAAATAAAGCATGATTGAACCTGGAGAGTTGGAGCGTTTTAATTCCTGGTGGAAAACCGGAAGTGTTAGCAGCGCTTTTATCAAGAAGTATAAAAGGGAGCTTTTTTATAAAATTCAAAAGTTTATTGATTTAAGGCTGGCGGTTATTATTCAAGGCTTGCGCAGGACCGGAAAAACCACTTTGCTTTACCAGTTGATAGAAGAATTGTTGGAAAAAGGGGTGGGTCCTAAAAATATTTTGTTTTTTTCTTTTGATGAAAAAGTTTTCAGGATTGAAGACGTGCTTGATGGTTATCAGAATCTCGTGCTTGGCGCGAGTTTTGAAGAGATCAGGGAGAAAAAAGAAAGGGTGTATATTTTTTTTGACGAGGTTCAAAAGACCGGCGATTGGGAGAGCAAGCTTAAGGTATACTATGATCTCTACCCTGATGTTAAGTTTTTTCTCACGGGGTCTGCTTCAATAAGTTTAAGAAAGCATTCTGTTGAAAGTCTTGCAGGCAGGGTTTTTTCTTTCATTCTAGAGCCGCTTGGTTTTGGCGAGTTTCTTGAGTTGAAAGGAAGGGACTTGCGGAAAATAAAAGAAAACCCCGACTTATGGGAAAGGGATGTTTTACCGCTTTTTTATCAATACCTAAAGTACGGGGGTTTTCCCGAGCTTGTTGAAGTCAAGGACGATGAAACTGCTAAACAGTACATCATAGCAGTGGTGGACAGAGTGGTTTACAAGGATATTCCCGAAGAGTTTAACGTTAAAGACACGGCGTTATTGAAGGAATTGATTTACATTGTAGCGAAAAAGCCTGGCTTGATTTTGGACTATAATAGTATTGCGGATGATCTTGGCAGAAGCAGGCAGACTGTTTCGGATTATTTCAGGTATTTGGAGTTCGGCTTGCTGGTTAAAACGATTTATAATTACAGGGGAAGTCCCATAGCTTCTGTCAGAAAAGCGAAGAAAGCATATTTAGGAACTCCGAATATCTCCTTTGCGTTTGCTTCAAATGTAGAATCGCTTTTTCCGTTAATGCTAGAAAATTTGGTGGTGATGGCAACCCGAGCTGAATTTTTTTATAGAAATAGTTACGAAGTGGACGTGGTGCTGGAGGGCGATTATGGCATAATCGCAATAGAAGTGAAGAAAGGAGGCAAAGAGTTTGGCCAGCTGAAGCGTTTCGCGCTTGAACACGGCGTTAAAAAATCACTGCTTGTAAGCATGGAGGAAAAGGAGGGTGGCGCGGTGCCAGCATGGAAGTTTCTGCTTTTCAAGGAGAAATATCTGAAAGATTGAACGCCGATAGTCGGGGCGATAATTCGCGTTTTACAAGTTAGCATGCAACAAGCCAAACCGCCACTTTTTACATTTCAAGCAGGCTATCCTAATTCCTTATTAAAAATCAATGCTGGATTGA
>CAYMAH010000021.1:0-11206 GCA_964388435.1 Microcaldota archaeon
GAAGCGTGGAAGAGCTGTTCTTCATTTTGAAAGAGAGCAAAAGCAAGAGACTCTATTTCAAGGGAGGCGAGCCGCTAATGCAGGGCAACGCGCTTCTTGAACTGTTCAAAGCGCTGAAAAGAGAAGGATTCTACATCAAGATAGAAACAAGCGGTTACTACGGGGAAGAGCTGAAATATTTACTGCCTTACCTTGACTGGGTAGCGTTGGACGTTAAAGCCTCTTTGAACATAATCGACTTTGGAAAAGCCGGAGGGTTGCATGGAGACATTTTCCTTAGCGGGCTGCTGAAAAGCATCGCCTTCCTTGAAAAGTTCCAGGGAGTCAAGGAAATAAGAACCACGATAATAAAGGGATTGAACGACAGCGAGGATGTCATCGAAGAGATTTCCAAATACGTCAGGTTCTGCGACTTTTATATTCTGCAAGAATACAACCCTGAAAACAATCTGATTCCGGGTTGCGAAGGAGTGAGTTTGGAAAGAATGACAGAGCTTGGCAAAAGCGCCAAAAAGAACGTGAAGAATGTTTGGCTAAGATTAAAAACAGGGGTGGAGGTTGAAGTTGAACCTGGACGAAACACTTGAAGTAATAAAAGAAGGTTTAAACAAAAAGCTAATTCTTGTGGTTGGAAACTGCAGGGTCAGGTACGACGGTAGGGCAACTTCAAAGCTTTCTAAGGGAGATCGTTTGTTGATAATTAAAAAAGACGGGACGTTTCTGGTTCATCAAAACAAGGGAATGACGGCTATTAACTATCAGGGGCCTGGAAGCGTTGTAAATGCAGAGCTTAAGGAAAATTTTCTTAAAGTTAAGTCTGAAAGAAGGGGAAAGCTTAAAGAGAAGATCGAAGTTGATTTTTTTCACGTTGATTTTGCAAGCGGTTTTGATTTGACCGATGACGAGCAGATATCGGTTTACGGGAGCGAGAAGGATTTAAGCAATCTTCTTCTTCAGGATTTAAATTTAATAGAACCCGGCCTTACCCCGCTTAAGCAGGAAAGCTCTTCTTCAAAAGGAAGAATGGACATTCTCGCAGAAGATGCTAATGGAAAATTGGTTGTTATTGAATTGAAAAGGAGAAAAGCAGAGTTTTCTGCTGTCACCCAACTCAAGAGATATGTTGAAGAAATGGAAAAGAGAAAAAACAAAAAAGTCAGAGGAGTTTTGTGCGCTCCGGGAATTTCTAAAAACGCTCTAAGCATGCTGGAAAAAATGGGCCTAGAATTTTCTAATCTCTCTTATGAAATACGGGAGAACGTTAAAATCAAGGGCTTGGAGAAAAAACAGAAAACTCTAGACTTTTACTGAACGTTTGATTTTCATTACATTTAAAGCAAGTCAGTGAACTGTGTTTTAAGTTTGGTTGTTTTTAAGCATCAACTCGAACATTTCAGTCTGCCCTGAAACAAATCCAGTCCAAATAATAACACTGCCGGTATCTTGAAAATCTGCAATTAATGGAAATATTAGAAATAAAGCTAAAAGCGAGAAGAAAAACCCCGTTTTAACATGATAGGCGTATTTTCCCAAAACCGAGCCTTGTTTTTGCTTTGCCATTTTCCTTTGACTTTATTCTCGATTGATTATAATATATTTTATTGAATGCAAGCAAGGTTTTAAATTCTTTGTCTGCGTGAAGTTTTTAATGAATGAAGTTAAAGTCGCGGGAAAAACAGGAGATTGTGACTTGCTAATTGGAGAATCAATAAGAAAAGCTGGAAGACTCATTAAAAATGAAAAAATCTTAATTATAACCGACGAGAACGTTAGAACATTTCATGAAGAGTCTTTTCCAAAAGGAGAGGTTATTGAAATTGGCTTAGGAGAGAAATCAAAAACTCTTGACACTGTTCAAAAGATATATGAGAAAATGCTTGAACTTGAATTGGGCGGGAATTGGTTTTTGCTTGGCATCGGGGAGGGAATTGTCTGCGACGTTACTGGTTTTACCGCTTCCACTTACCTTCGCGGCTTGAAATTTGGTTTTGTCCCTTCGACACTTCTTGCTCAAGTTGACGCCAGCATTGGAGGAAAAAATGGCGTTAATTTTAAGGAGTATAAAAATATTATTGGAGGTATCAAACAACCAGAGTTCCGCGTTTCTGATTTTGAGTTGCTGAAAACTCTGCCTGAAAAAGAAGTGAAGAATGGTTTTGCTGGAAGGGATTGGAAGCACCAGAATAGTTGAAATTCCAATAAAAGATTTAAATGAAGTTTTGATTAAAAATCAATGAAAAAAGGTGATTTTTATGGAAGATGGAGAAGAAATTAAAAAATCGCTTGAAAAGGATAAGGGAGGGGTGATTGTCAATCTGATCAGCGGGCTTTTCATTGAAAACAACAAAGTGCTTTTGCTGAAAAGAAGCCCGGAAAGCAATTACGGCGCCAACGCGTGGCAATTTCCCGAGGGAAAGATGAAGTTTGGGGAAACTCCCATTCAAACTTTGGAACGGGAGGTTAAGGAAGAGCTTGACATTGAAATTTCAAACCCCGAATTGTTTGACGTTTCCACCGGAATGATTGAGGTCAAAGGAGCGAAAATACATGTGGTGAGAATAGCATACAAAGCTAAGTTAAATGGAAAAAATTTCAAGCTGAGCAGCGAAAACACTGATTTTAGATGGGTCAACTTAAACGAGGTAACAAAAATGAAATTAGTGATAGGTGCTCAAGAGCTTATCAAAAAAATATTGAAAAATTAAAGAATGTTAAAACTTACTTTAAAGTTTAAAGAGGTTTTTTGGGAAGGGAAGCGGTTGAGTCTTGAACAACCGACTTTGGTTTCCAGTTTTCTTTGGTTTTGCACTTAGGGTCCAAACACATCGTGAATGTTTTTTTTCCTTTTCTCTTAACCGTTACCATTGGAGTGTGACACTGCGGGCAAACCTTCCCGTTCGGCGCTACAATCGAATCCCTTGGCAAAGGATAGGTTATCTTGCACGTTGGATAGTTCGAGCAGCCCACAAAATAACCGTAAATGCTCTTTTTTATTGTTAAATCGCCGCCGCAAGAACACTTTCCAAGAATGTTCTTATTGCTTTTCGTGATGTTCAACTGCTGTATCAACTCTTTTCCTATTTCCATCTCATTTTTCTTGAACTGGTCTGAAAGTTTTACCAACAATTCTCTAGCATCTTTAAGAACATCTTCGCTTTTTTTCTCTCCATCTTGTATTAAATCCATTTCCTCCTCGAATTTCTTTGTTAGTTTTTCGCTTAAAATTTCAGAAGAATGCTTATTTAAAACATTGAAAACGCCCATTCCAAAGGGAGTGACTGAAATGCTCTTTTTCCCTTCAATGTAACCTCTTGAATATAGAGTTTCAAGGATTTCGGCTCTAGTGGCTTTTGTTCCAAGATTTATATTTTCAAGTTTTTTAACTATGCTTGCCGGAGAATACCTTGATGGCGGTTCGGTTTGTTTGCTTTCCAACTCTATTTTTTCCGGCTTGACTCTTTCCCCCTTTTTGAAATCAAGTTCCTTTTCTTCCAGCTTAAGATATTGGTAAATTTCAAACCAACCTTTTTCAAGAGTTTTCCCAGCCTCTGCGTTGAACTTTTCACCGCCTAAATTTACCGATACGTTTCTTATCATTCTTTTCGCGGGGGTTGAAAATGTTGAGAGAAATCTTCTTGTTATCAAATCGTAGAGTTTTCTTTGATCTGTCTGTAGGTTTCCGGGTTTGTTTCCGGTGGGATGAATGGCGGGGTGCGCCGGATCTTCCTTGAGCCCTTCATGTGGCTTGGTTTTTCCCTTCAGCAATTCAATGCTTTTTTTATAATCCTCTTGTTCCGAGAGATTTTGAATTATTTTTTTAAGGTTTAACTGCTCCGGCAGTTTTTGAGAGGAAGTTCTTGGATAAGAAGTTAACGCCTGCTCATAGAGATTCTGGGCTAGTTTTAGCGTTTGGCTTGGAGTAAAACCAAAATATCTGTAGGCTTCAACCTGAAGAGAAGTCAAGTCAAAGGGGAACGGCGGGTTTTGAGAGTGGGTTTTGTCTTCGACCTCTTCAACTATTCCAGTAGAGTTGCTTTTTTGTTCTATTTTTTTTGCATCCTCCTCCGTTTCTATTCTGCCCTTCTCATGATTGAATTTATTATTTTTGATTGTTGCCGTAACCTGCCAGTAGGGAGTGGGCTTGAAAGATTGAATGTCTTTTTCCTTTTCGGCAAGGATTTTAAGAGTTGGACCCTGCACTCTTCCAACACTTAGAATTTTGAATGTTCCCGCCTTTTGTATTGAACTCATCAACGCTCTGCTGAAACTCAAACCCCACATTAAATCAAGGTAGTGCCTTGTTCTCCCGGCTTCCTTAACTTCGTTTAATAGTGATGAAAGCGGGTGAAGAAAAGCCTCTAGTAAATCTTCTTTGGTTAAAGTGGAGAATTTCATTCTCTTGGCTTTTTTTGAGTTGCAGGCGAATTCTATTATATTTGCAGCTATAACTTCTCCTTCAACATCAAAGTCAGTTGCAGCTATGAACTCGCTTGCCTGAACAGCTAGTTTTTTAATAGTTGTTAGATACTGCTTTGTGTAGGCCGAGTTTTTGTTGGTTTCATACGAAGGTTTCCACTCGGCATTCAAAACAGGATACCCGGACTTAACGGTTGGCTGAAGTCCATACAAGTGGCCAACCGCCGGAACTATTAAGATTTTCTCCCCTTTTCTCTCCACTTCATAGTAAGAACCCCCATCGGTTTTTTTGGTTATTTTCTCTCCTATGGCCTCAGCTATCTTTTCAGCCGAGTTTGGCTTTTCTGCTATTATCAATTTCATTTCGCTCAGATTTTTTTGATTTTAACATTACTCGTCATTAAAAAACCAGTGGCAAGCAAAACTATTATAGTTAGGAGCGGATTGTTTAATAAAAATACTGCCAGCACTAACAACGCCGCCAAGGGGGAGGGCAAACCGAAAAACACTCCCTTTTCCTTTTGAACATTGAATTTAGCCAGCCTTACAAGCCCATTGCAAATATAGAAAATTAAAGCCATTAAAATTAAAATGCCCGGACTGAAAACATAAATTATAACCGCGGGGGTTAGGACAAATGAAACCACATCAGATAAAGAATCCAGCTCTTTTCCAAAAGAATCTGGTTTGGTTTCTCTCGCGAACCTCCCGTCTAGAAAATCAAAAATCAAAGCGGGAATTATGTAGAGAGGGGCAATTCGATTTCCCTGCAATGCAAGAATTATTCCTAAAAAACCGGTTATTCCATTTAACAGGGTTATATAATCTTTGAGTTCCATTATTGAACTTTTTATAAAAAGGTATTTTAAAGGTTTTTGAACAAAATATCTTAAATGGACCTGTAACTCAGCCTGGTTAGAGTGCCAAGGTTTTGCGAAACCGCACTTGTCTTATACGACTTTCAAAGATTTTTCGTGCTTTGAAGGGCTAGGCTAACTGGAAGTCCGGGGTTCAAATCCCCGCAGGTCCACTTTATTTGCTTTTTAAAAAATAAATATAGTTTTTTAAATATTATCAAACACTAAGAAAGGACATGAGAAAATCGGCATTCGAAAAAATGAGTTTACAAGAAAAAATAAAAATCGCTAGAAAACCTGAAACGGATACCAACACACTAAGGCAGCTTTACAAAGAAAACAACACTCAAATAAACATACGAATTTCACATCATAAAAACTCTGACGAAGACATTTTAGATAAACTCTCAAATGAAAAAGATGAAAGCATTAAATCGGGAGTTGCAGGGAATATTAACACCAGTGAAAAAACAATTAGAAAACTTTCCAAAGAAAACAACGAGATGGTATTATGGGAGTTGATAAAAAACCCTCAAACTCCGAAAGAGATTGTTGAAAAATTCAAAAACCATAGGATTCTAGGCGAAATCGCACGCAAAAAACTCAAATCAGCATAACCTTAAAAATTAGATGGTTTTAAGTTTTCTTTCAATCTCCTTAATCAATTTTCTTGTAAATTCTATCTTTTTGTAATTGATTACTCGGGTAATTATTACCGCGTCAAAAAAACCATTCTTGTAAGGAAGTTTCTTGTAAACGTCTCCAACCTTTAAATCAGCTTTTAACCATTCTTTCGATGTTTTCAAGCCGTATTCTGAAATGTCAATCCCATAAACGTCGAAACCGCTCTTTGCAAAATAGACTGGATTTCTTCCAATTCCACGGCAAGGGTCGAGAATTCTCTTTATATTTTCCTTCCTGAAACTTGTTTTAATTTCAAGAATTTCTTTTGGTTGGTTTTAAAAAACCTGCCTTTATTCTTAAAAACCTTGTCCCAGGCTTTTCTATTGCTTTTAATCATTAATGTCAGCCAAGGTTTTCAATAACAGCTTGAGTGAAATCGGTTGTCGAAAGTTGAATGGAATTGGGAGTGGCTCTTGCAAGATCGTAAGTCATCTTCTTCTGCCTGAATGTTTTTTTGACTGCTTTAACTATTTTTTTAGACTCTTTCTTAAAACCTAAGTATTCAAGCATCATTGACCCGGCAAGAATTTCGGCAGTAGGGTTTGCCTTATTCAAACCAGCGCTTTTAGGCGAGGTTCCATGAGTCGCCTCAAACATTGCGGCATTCTCCCCAATATTCGCGGTGGGAGCTATTCCGATACCCCCAACTTGAGCGGCGCAAGCATCAGACAAGTAATCGCCGTTCAAGTTTGTTGTGGCGATAATGTCATATTCAGTAGGTTTTAACAAAACCTGCTGAAACATATCATCGGCAATCCTGTCTTTAATGATAATCCTGTTTCCAGGGTTTCCCTGACTTGCCTCATCTTCCGTTATAAAACCAAACTCTTTTGTCGCCACTTCATAACCCCACTCTCTGAAAGCCCCTTCAGTATACTTCATTATATTGCCTTTATGGACCAAAGTAACGCTCTTTCTTTTATTCTTTTTAGCGTACGCGCAAGCAGCTCTAACTAACCTTTTGCTTCCATGCTCGCTTATTGGTTTTATTCCAATACCCGAATCTTCTGAAATTTTAGTGTTGAATTGATTGTTGAGAATATCAATAATCTTTTTAGCATCTTCACTGCCTTGCTTCCATTCTATGCCGGCATAAACATCCTCAATATTCTCCCTGAAAATAACAAAGTCAACGCTCTTAGGACTTTTGACAGGAGTTTTGATAGGAGAAAAATATCTGATCGGTCTTATTGACTGGTACAAGTCGAACAACTGCCTTATCCTAACATTCAAGCTTCTCTCTCCCTTTCCAACAGGAGTTGTTAAAGGGCCTTTCAAAGCTATCTTGTGCTGGTTTATCAAATCAATCGTCTGCTGAGGCAGCCTGTCTCCAAGCTCTTGCAATGCCTTATCGCCAGCAGGCGCTTCAATCCAGTTGATTTTCTTATCTTTCAAAACAACACTGTTTATGACTTTAACCGCGCTTTCAACCACTTCGGGCCCAATTCCATCTCCTTTTATCAAAACAACGTTAAATTCTTTCATAGCCAAAACCACCTTCTTTTTCACTTATTCTTAGTATAATTCAACAAACCCCCTGCTTTTAGAATTTTCCTGTCTCTTTCGCTCACGTCAACAACCACTTCTACCTTTTTGTTTCTTGTCTTGTTGTTAATTACTATGTTGTTTAAGTTTCCAATGCTTAATTCAAGCTCGTCACCCTGGTTGATAGAATCGTAGTCAGAAACGTTTTTCAATTGAAGGGGAAGAATCCCAAAGTTGATAAGATTAGCTTTATGAATCCTGGCAAAAGTCTTAGCAACAACGGCTGTCACCCCCAAAAATCTAGGCGCTAGAGCCGCGTGCTCCCTGCTTGAACCTTGCCCGTAATTTAAACCACCTAAAATAAAACCACCCTTGTTTTCTCTCGCTCTTTTAGCAAACGTGGGGTCCACACTCTCAAAAACATGCTCGCTAATCTTAGGAATATTGCTTCTCAAAGGCAAAACTTTAGAACCGGCGGGCATTATATGGTCTGTTGTAATATCATCACCCACTTTAAGCAGAACCTCTCCTGAAAGCTTATCGGGAAGGCTGGGAAATAGGGGAAGTTGCGCTATGTTAGGCCCTCTTATAACCTCTGCCTTGAAAGAAGGCTTTAAAATCATCGAATCGTCGACCACGAAATCCCCTGGAATGTTCAAATCGAAATCAGCCTTCATCGGGTCAGTGATAAAGCCGGCTATAGCGCTGGCAGCAGCGGTTTCAGGGCTGACCAAATAAACCTTGTCGTTCTTTGTTCCGCTCCTGCCCTCAAAATTCCTGTTAAAAGTCCTAAGCGAAACAGCTCCTGTTCTTGGAGACTGTCCCATTCCAATGCAAGGCCCGCAAGCGCTCTCCAAAACCCTGGCCCCGCTTTTAATCATTGTTTCAAGAATACCGTTTTCAGTCATCTGTTCCAAAACCTGTCTTGAACCGGGGCTAACGCCAAAACTGACAAAATCATTTATGTGCTTTCCTTTCAAAATAGACGCTACAATTGACATGTCTTTGATTGAAGAGTTGGTGCAACTGCCTACTAAAACCTGGTCAACCTTTAAACCTTCAATTTCGCTTATTTTAACTACTTTGTCGGGGCTTGAAGGAGTTGCAGCCATTGGAACAAGCTCTGAAAGATTGACTTCAACAATCTCGTCATACTGAGCGTTAGAGTCGGCGGTTAAATGCCGGAAATCTTTTTCTCTTTTTTGTTTTTTAAGAAAATCGAGAGTGTTCTCATCAGAAGGGAAAATGGAAGTGGTCGCCCCAAGCTCCGCGCCCATGTTGGTTATGGTAGCCCTTTCAGGAACGCTCAAGCTTTTTACGCCTTCTCCAAAATACTCGAAAGCCTTTCCAACCCCTCCTTTAACTGTTAATTTTCTCAAGATTTCAAGAATAACATCCTTGGCATTAACCCCTTTCCTCAACTTTCCAGAAAGCTTAACCCCAACCACTTTAGGAGTCTTCAAGTAAAACAAGCCCCCGCCCATTGCCACCGCAACGTCCAAACCTCCGGCTCCAATAGCAATCATTCCCAAACCCCCGTTAGTAGGGGTGTGACTGTCGCTACCTAACAATGTTTGGCCGGGAACTCCGAACCTCTCCAAGTGAACCTGATGGCAAATCCCGTTTCCAGGCTTTGAAAACAAAATTCCATACTTCGAAGCGATGGTTTGAAGAAAAGCGTGATCGTCAGCATTTTCAAAAGTCGTTTGAAGCATGTTATGATCCACGTAACTCACGCTGAGCTTTGTCTTGACCTTGGGAATTTCAAGAGCCTCAAACTCCAAATAAGCAAGAGTTCCAGTAGCGTCTTGCGTCAGAGTCTGATCTATTTGCAATCCGACCTCTCCTCCAATAGAACCATCCTTAACGTGACTCTTAAAAATTTTCATGAAAACTCCTTCTTCCATTTTTTTACAAACACCCTTATATAAAAATTAAATTAAAAAGAAGTTAAAACTTTTAAACCCTTTCGTTTCAAAGTAAGGTTATGTCTAGACAAATAGCAAGAGACGAAATTGAAAGGCTGTCGAAACTCGCGAGAAACGAGTGGAACGCAGACAAAAAACTTTCAAAAAGATATATTGAACTTGCTTTAAGGATAGCGAAGAGAAACCAAATTAAAATAGGAAATAAAAAGTTTTGTAAAAAATGTCTCACCGTGTTCATTCCGGGCAAAACATTAAAAATAAGAAAATCTGGGGAAAACCTTCTTTATATCTGCGAGTGTGGAAGCGTTAAAAAATTCAAAATCATTGGAAAGCGAAAGACTTTTAAAGTTTAAAAAACAGTTGATTTGTCATGAGCTTTGATGGAAGTGAAGAGAAAATCAAAAGAATAGCTAAGCTTTCAGAAGAATTGAAAAACCAAAATTTAAGCTTAAAAGAACAGGAATCTAAAATCAAAGAAATTGGAGGCAACATCAGAAACTTGAAACATGACAAGTGGCATTTTGAAGAGGAAATTCAAAAACTAAGACTTTTACGCGAAAACCCTCAAATTCCATACAACGTGAGAAGAAAAGCAGGAGAGGAGAAGGCCAAAATAGGCTTTGAAGGGGTTAATGAAGAGATGTTAATTGCTTTGGAACCCAGCAAGATTTTAAACGTCTTGAAGAAAACAAAGGTCATTGCAAGGGAAAGTCAGGAGGCAAGGTCAAAAGAAAATAAAGAGTTGGAAGCTGAAATTCAAAAAACAAGAAGATTGATTAAACCCTTTTTAAACAACAATGAAAAGCTCATCAAAAATAAAGCAGAAGAGATTGACAAAATCATAAGCAAGCAACCTGTTTTGTAGCTTATTTTGAGATTTGAATCAAGTCTTCCAATTCCAATCCAACTTCAAAATCCCTTAAATTGAGTGAATAGCCAACCTCGTTTTTTTTAAGAGTGTTAAGGGGGAAGAACCTCCACCCTTTTCTGTTGAACTTCCAAGCTATATAGAATGGAACTCCTGTTTTTTTTTCCCATTCTTTCATTATTTCCATTTTTTCGTTTGAAAAGTGAAGCCCTCCTTTCCAAGCCTTGCATTCCAAAGCCAGCCTTCCGGTTGATTTCAACGCAATCAAATCTGGACTCACCCCATCCACCCCGCTTTTAGCGCTTCTCACTACGGCAAAGCCTTTGTCTTCAATTAATTTTCTAAGCTCTCTCTCGGCCATAGCGCCTTTCACATACCTGTCCATAAAACTAATTGGTTAAAACTTGTTATTAAATATTAACATTTAATTTCAATTTGACTGCTAGTTTTAAAAAAAAAATGAAAACGAAAAAGTTTTAAATGAAATCAAAGATTTAATTATACTGAAATGATTCCGAAATTTATGCTTTGGGGGTTAGTAGCGGCATGCATTCTCATAGCATTGGCTTTAATCAACCCTTACAATGTTAATGGCATTTTCTCTCAGCCGATCAGTAACACCACCGCAATTAACATTGCCAACCAGTATATTCAAAACCAGTATGGAAACATTCAAATTTTAAACGACACAATTGTTTCAAACCAGGGAAGCCAGTGGTACATAGACGTTTTGTACAAGCAATTGAACAACGAAGGGATTTGCCAGAAAGTTTCCCTATGTCATTTCCGCCTTCTGCCTCCAACCTGCAGGCAGGAGTCTAACCAAACTATAATACCCTGCTGAAGAAACAAATTCAAACGATAATCAAAGAAACGGGAAACACTAAAATAAAGAAAAACGCAATCGAGAACCTGAAGAAAATAGCTTCTTCTTCAGGTTCTCGATTGCGTTTTTCTTTATTTTAGTG
>CAYMAH010000022.1:0-12099 GCA_964388435.1 Microcaldota archaeon
TTTCGAGGCTGTGAACGAGTACGCGCCTGAAGGCATTGATATCACAACAGAGCCGCTGGCGTTGGTGTTGTAAAACCCGAATCCCGGTATTGAAATGTTTGCGTTTGACAACGGGCTGTTGTTCTGATCATCAACGTTTATTGAAACGTTGTAGGCCGCCTGTATTCCCGTGACATTGATTGAAGCGTTGAGAGTTGAATTCCATGAAGCTGAGACCGTGTTGACCCCAAAAGCAAGTGTGACTATCGTAGCCGCGCTTCCGTTTGAGTCCGTGCTGTTTGAAGTGGTTGAAAGGTTCGAAGCCGAAGAGAAGTCAACAGTCTGGTTTGAAATTGCGTTTCCGAACGCGTCTGAAAGCGAGATTGTTATCGTGGAATTGCTTCCGACAAGTCCTTGGACCGGGTTTGCTGAAATGTTAAGCAACGCCGGGGTCGCGGGGACAACGCTGACAATAGTGGAGTTTGAGACGTTGCTCAAGCTCGCGGTTATGTTGTAAACCCCTGAAGTGTTTTCTGAAAAGTTCGCCTGTCCTAACCCGTTCAAAACCTGAACTTGTTGTGTGGAATTGTCTATTGAAACGTTTAGAATTCCACTCACCGGGTTTTCGAACGCGTCTGCTACAGTGAAGTTAACAGGATTTATAGAACCTGCCATCACCGGTGTTGCAGCGCTTATTATCACGCTTGAAGCGTTCAAAGGATTGAATTGAACGCTTGCTGTGAGGTTGAGCGAAGAATTAACATCTTCTGCTGTTATGTTGTAAACGCCGCTTTGATTTTCGTAAACTCCAAACAACGCGCTTCCATTCGAATCGCTGAAGGTTGAGTTTGTGAGAGCGTTATTTACGTAAAGGTTGACAAGATCTCCTTGAATTGGGTTGTTGAACGCGTCTTGTAATTTAACCAAAATGCTGCTTGTTGAATTAACGTCAACAGGGCTTGCGACGTTTATCGTTGATGTTGTGTTTGAAGCGTTTAGTGCGGTGAATGTTATTGTCGTCATGTTTGAAATGCTTCCAGCGGTGGCGTTTATCGTTACAACGCCTGAAGCGTTTGAGTAAATCTGGGCCGAAGCGTTTGGAGTGGTGTTGCTTATCAAAGTCAAGACTCCGTTTGAAGCGTTGAAACTAACTGTGGTTGAAATAGGATTGTTGTAAGCGTCGAAAACGTTCGCTTCAATCAAACCGGTGTTGTTGACTGGAAGAGTGGAAGGAGCGGTTATTATCAAGCTTGCGGGAGAGGTTGGATTAACGTTTATCAAGCCGTTGAATGTCAGATTGCCTGCCGTGACCGTGATGTTGGCAGTTCCACTCGCGTTTGACTCGAATGTTGATTGCGAGAAACCGTTGACAGTTTCAACAACAATAGGGTTGAAAGAACCAAGGGTCGTCGAAAAACTGACGTTAATATCAACTGGGTTTCCGTACGCGTCTGTGACAGTGGAGTTAACAAGAACGTTCTGGCCCGCGGTTGCGTTGCTTGGAATTGTAACGCTTAGGTTTGAGGGTTGTCCTGGATTGAAAATTATTGTGGTGTAGTTTGTTAGGTTGTTGAATGCCGCGCTTACGTTGGCGGTTCCTGAAGCGTTTGAGTAAATGCTTACTGGGTTTGAAACGTCTGCTGTTGAAGTGTTTAAAACTCCTAGTGTTGAAGAATAGCTTATAATTCCCGCTGTGATTTGGTTTCCGTACGCGTCAAATAATTGCGATGTGATTATTGCTGAAGAGCCTGCTGTAAGGTTTGAAGGTGAGGCGGTCACTATCAATTCGGTTGGTGTTGACGTGACCACGTTTATTATGGTGGAGTTAAAAGCGTTTGGCGTTGAAGCGCTTAGGTTGTAATCTCCTGAAGTGTTTTCTGAGAAGTCGTACTGGGCAAAGCCGTTTAAAACGGTGATTGCTCCTTGCAGCGTGTTGTTTATATAAACATCAAGACTTGCGTTTACTGGGTTTCCGTACGCGTCTGTTGCAGTGAAGTTTACCGCGTTAATGCTTCCGGCTGTTACATTTGAAGGAGCGGTTATAAGAATGGTTGAAGCGTTTAGTGGCAAGAATTGTATTGTCGTGGTTAGGTTGAGCGAGGAGTTGGTGTCTTCGACTATGATGTTGTAAGTTCCCTGCGTGGTGGTGAAGTAATCGAATGAAGCGTTTCCGTTTGAGTCGCTCGTGTTTGAATTGTTGTACACTCCATTAACATAAAAGTTTAGCAAATCTCCTGAAACAGGGTTTCCGTACGCGTCTGTTAATGAGACTGAAATGTTGGTGGTTGAGTTGACGTAGACCGGCGTGGTGGCGTTGATTGTTGAAGTTGCGTTTGAAGCGTTAGAGTTTGTTATCGTTATGTTGAAGTTTCCGGAAATGTTGGAGTTGCTTGCAGTTACTTCTACTATTCCTGTTTTGATTCCCGTGAAAGCTCCTGAACTGTTTAAGGTTCCGGTTCCCGTGAAGTTTGTTTCACTCCAAGTAAAACTCGTGTTTACACTGTTGTTGAAAGAATCATAGCCGGTTGCCGTGCACTGCTCTTCGATTCCCGCTTGAATCGTCGGGTTTGGACAGTTTACTACGATGTTGTTCAAGCTTCCGGTTGTGACTGTTATTGAAGCGGTTCCAGTTACATTTCCGCTTGTAGCGGTTATGTTGGCGCTTCCAATGCCTGTTGAAGTGAACAATCCGTTTGAATCAATGATTCCTATAGAGTTTGAAACATTCCATGCAAAACTAGTATTAACAGTGTTGTTGTAGGCGTCATAGGCGCTCGCGTTGAATTGTTGAGTGGAATTGATTGTTATTGAAGCGGTTGAAGGCGATACAATGATATAGCTTATATTTCCAGAGTTGAATGTGATTGAAGCGGTAAGGTTAAAGCCAGGGACAACTGCCGTTAAAACCGAAACTCCCGCGATTGTGGAGTTTACGGTGAAGTTTGCAAAGCCGTTCACATCTGTTGATTCGCTAAGAGGGTTTACGCTGTCATTTCTGTTTGAGTAAAGGCTTACGCTAACGTTTGAAAGAGGGTTTCCTAACGCGTCTGCGACAAAAACCGCGACGTTTGAAGGAGTTCCGACGGTGGTGTTAGAACCTGTTATATAAGAATATGTTGCGTTTGGAGATTCTTGCAAAACAGTGAAGTTTTGAACGCTTCCAATTTGAGGGTAGTAGTAAACGCTTGAAGCGTTGCAGTACCAGGAGTAATTGCCAGCTGACAAGTTAGAGTTGTAAGCGTAATTGCCGTTAAAAGCGGTTGGGTAGGAAGAGTTATTTATTTCAACGAAAACGCTGGCGTTTTGTATTTCATTTCCGTAGCCATCGGTGTAATTGCAGTTGAAACTCTCCCCAAAGCCATTATACTGCTGTGCTGAAGGAATTGAATATTCGTAAAGATTTGAAAAATTCAAACCATTAACCTGAATAAGGTGAGAAGAAGAACTGGTAGAATAGTTTTCATTTCCAGCAAAACTTGAAATAACTGTGTATACTCCCGATTGTGAGGGAACGAAATCAAACATTAAGCTTGTTGTGTTGAAAACAACTCCTGAAAGGTTTGAAATTGTCGTTATAACCGTGTCGTTAACGCTAGGAAAAACAGAAACGTTAACATCCGAGTTTTGCAAAACGCTTATATCGCCGTTAATACTGTTAAGCAAGAGAAGTACGCTTGAATTTGATTGTTGAACGGTCAAAAATTTTGAGTCGCTACTGTTTGAATAGTTTACGCCCCCATCGGTAATAGCGGTGAAGTTGTAAAAGCCAGTTGAAAGGCTTGACGTGTTGAAATAATTCGGTATTGCACTGCCATTTAAGTAAAAAACAGTGTTCAAAGGAGCGTTAACAGAATAATTAGCGATTATAGAATCGCCGTAAACAACGGTTGCATCGTTGTTCGAATTGTTAAGCAAAACCAGCGTCACACTTTGAGCGGGGGTCACTGTAAGCATGTCAGAAACGTTTGTTGGATTATATCCATAACCGTTGAAAGAGCAGGTGTAGTTATATGTTCCAACCCCTAAAACCTCCACGTCGGGGTTTGAAACAGCGATTCCATTCGAGAAAAGCTGGATTGTTCCATTGTCATTTGAAGAGCATGAAACGTTTGAGTTGTTGCCGTAAACAACATTCCAAGAGTTTGCTGAAAGCGAAACGTTTGGAGTGGAGTTGATGATTGAAAAGTAAACCGTTTGACTAGCGTTTTGAACTCCCGCATAAACGTTTAAGGTCAAGCCGTAAGAGCCGACGTTAAGGTTTGGAAGTCGCATTGAGTTAAAGCCGTTAACGGCGTTTATTGAAACGGGCGCGGTTATGATGTAAGAAGCGTTGTAGTTCGAAAGGGTTCCGTTGATTGTGAAGTTCAAAAGCAAAGGTTCGTTGAAGTTGTAGGTGGTGTTTGCGGGTGATTCGATTTGAAGAAATGAAACCAAATCCTTGACATTGAAAATCCCATTATAATTTCCACATCCGCTTACACTGTTACAAGATTGAATACTAAAATTATAATTTCCGTTGGTCAAACCACTCAAAACAATATTATGATTGTAAGCCTGAACAAAAGGAGTAGATTGGCTTCCTGAGGTAGGACCTGAAAAAGAAACAGTCGCGTTGCCATAAACACTGTCAACCCAGGTTATTGAAGCGATTCCAGCCAAAGCATTAACAGAAACGTTAACATTTGAAATAATCATTGTAGTATCACAGGCCGCTTCGGTTCCATTCAAAGTGGTGGCTTGAGTGTACGTGGAAACCACGTTCTGTCCTGAAGGGCACTGCCCTACAATCGTGGTGTCTTTATGGCAATAAGTTTTTGAGGAAATTGCAAAATCCCACCATCCAGAGTCGCAAGAGTCTCTTGTGTATCCTGAAGGACATTTAGGGCAAGATCCGTACCATGTCGCCTGCCAGCCGGAATTCCAGAAGCTTCTGCAAACACTGTAAGGAAGATTAACTGTGGTTGAGCAAGACTGATTAAAAACATGCGCTCCTATAGACGCACACTGAGAAGGGGGTGTTGGAGGTTGGTTCATTGAGTTCAAAGCATTGCAAAAGTCTTTAAAAGGATTTGAACTTCCCCCGCCCAAACCGCACAAATTGCTGAAAACATTTTTGACAATGTTTGGCAGTTGAGGAGCGTTTGCTATGCAAGTGCCTGTCGCAAAAGAATCCGTTGACAAGGAACCGCCAACAATTTGTGTTGACAAAGAGGGGTTGTTGATGTTAAAACTTTGAGGGTTTAAATTGTTTTGCTGAGTGTTGACATTATTTTGAACTGTGTTTTGAGTGTTTGAATTTTGCTGAGTAAGTGAGGGGTTGTTGATGTTGAAGTTTTGAGGTATTGCGGTGTTTTGATTAGTTTGAACATTAACAGTGTTTGGATTACTTTGGATATTAAAACCCGGATTGTTGTTAAATCCCAAGCCGTAGACTGTCAAGGCAAGAAAGCCCAAAATTGCAAAAGCTGAATATTTATGCACTTTTTTTTCAAACCCACTATTTTTTTTGTTCAACCTTAAAATGTGGTTATAAAAAGAAAACAACTAATATTTAAATCTTTCTAATTTAACTATTTAATAGTAGTTATTTATTGAAGTAGTTATTTATTGAAAATGTTTTTGTTTTGATTTTTTGTTCTTGCGCAACACGCTTTCAATCTTTTATATTTTATTAAATTAGGATGAAGTAACCTTTTCGTCATCTGGAATTTCTTTGTTAAATTGATGAGCTCCCAAACTTTATTCCATTTTAATTACCCTCTCTAATAAAATGGCTGCTAATCTTCAGGCGAAGTATTATTGATGTATTTATTCAAAGAATGCCTTTTTAGTACATATTATATTATATAGTATATATTATATTATAGACTGTATTACGATCAAAATAATATCTATAATGAATGAACTGTCTTGATTTCAAAGAATTCAAAAAATAAAATATTTTTTTTGTAAATAATTTCTATCAATTCTAATCCGCAATTGACGAATTGAACTTCGACGCTGGAAACGCTGGAAATGGGGGGTCTCAATGTTTAAATACTCGTTTAAAGCTTGAAACTTCACAGGTGATGAAAAAAATGAAATTTGATGTTACAAATCTATCTTACAGTGAAATAACATCGTTATTCGAAAAATTCCCGTTATCATGTAACTTTGTTAAAATAGGAAAAAATGTTTTGGTTGAGTGTGAGAAAGTATGAAAAGAATATTCTTCAAAGGAGTTTTGATAAAAATAAAATAAGGTGGTTTGAAAAATGGAGGATCAAAAACCGGAAGGGCAGAAACTGAATGTGAAGAATGGAAGGGATTTTGTGGGAAGCGCTTTCATAGGTGAAAACACCTATGGAAAATATGTGAGCGTGAAATTCTTTAAGGATATTCCAAAAGGGAGTGTTGTGTTTTTATCGCCAAGAAAGGGCGAGTCGTTGGAGGCAATCTAAGAAATATAAAAGTTGGGGTTTTGGTGGGGCAAAACCCCGACAGGTGGGTTGAACGGCCTTCAAATGAGCCAATCAAAAAGTTTTTATTAATATCTTTACATACAAGTAACAATATAGTTACTTGAGTGAAAAGATAATGAAAATTATGAGTTTGTATGAAATACGTGACGAGGCGGTTAAGGGCAAGCGCGCGGTATTCTCGATTCAACAACTTTCGAATCTTATAAGAAAGCCAAAAAAAATAGCAAAGGTTTACTCTTCAAGGCTTGTGTCGAAAAACCTTGCAATTAAACTTGTAAGAGGAAAGATTTCTTTTTCAGATGATGATTTCATAATAGCGACTCAACTTATAGAACCATCCTATATTTCAATGCAATCCGCACTGCAATTTTATGATTTGACACTTCAAATTCCGCGTTTTATTGAATGCGTAACTCCTTCGTCAAGCAGAAAATACGAGAAAATAGGAGTGTTATACCACAAAGTGCCCTCCTCTTTTTTTTATGGCTATGAAAAAAAAACCAAAAACAACAGCTATATTTTTATTGCGACTCCTGAAAAAGCATTGATTGACTTAGTCTACCTAAATTCAATCCCCCGTCAAGCTGTTGAAGAAATAAAAAAACAAATAAACAAAGACAAGCTTAAAGATCTTGTACTTAGTTTTAAAGGCAGGGGGAGGAAAAAACTTGAAAAGTGGCTGTTATGATAGACAAAGAAACACTGAAAAAATTTGCCAAACTAAACAACATGAAGCCATGGCAGCAAGAAAAACACTATATTCAAGCCCTTATTCTAACCGCATTGTCTGAATATCCGCTGGTGTTCAAGGGAGGCACCTATCTGTTTTTTTTCCATGGTTTGAACAGATTTTCAGAAGATCTTGACTTCACTGCAATTGAAAAAATGCCGGAAGGTCTTGACAAGAAAACGTTGGAAATTCTCGGTTTTTTCGGCGTTGAGGCAACAGCAAAAACAATCACGGGCAATGAAAGAGGGTTTTCCTTTAGAATAGCGGCCAAAGGCCCTTTGTACACCTCTTCAATCGATACGTGCCATGTTTATGTTGAGATAAGCGCAAGAGAAAAAATTTTGAATCCCGTCTTGACGCTTACCTTGAATTTTGATGCCTATCAAACCCCAACAAAAATAATAAATGGAATGTCGTTGGACGAGGTTGCTGCTGAAAAGATAAGAGACATCACAACAAGAAACAAGGCAAGGGATGTTTATGATTTGTTTTTCCTTACAAGAAAAAACGTAAAACTGGATGTTGAAACCGTAAACGAAAAACTGAGATACTACGAAAAGTCGTTCGATGAAAAAACATTCATAAAAAGCGTTGAAAGCAAAAAAGATTTCTGGGAAAAAGAGCTTAAACCACTGGTTTTTGGAAAACTCCCAACATTCGAAGAAGCCGAGAAAACAATCAAAAAATGGCTTGCAGATTAGCTCGCTTATATATCAAAATAAGAAAGTGTAAAAGTTGGGGTTTTGGTGGGCAAAACCCCAACAGGTGGGTTGAACGGCCTTCATAAATGAAGGCAACGAATTAGCGTTAAATTTTTTCAAAAAAAACCTTTCTCCCTACTTGAAACTTTTTCAAAACCTTCAAATCGCACAGCCGGTTTAATCTTGAAGAAGCCGCGTTTGAACCCTTGTACTTGAACTTCTTCTGAACGTTGCTTGCGCAAACCCTTCCCTCTCCTATAAAATCGACAATTTCCTTGTCAATGTCCGACAGCATTATTTCGTTTCCCTTATTCTCGTTGACTGAAACGAGCCTGTCAAGCTTTGCATTTATTTCTTTTAACAACAAGTTTGTGGAAGTTCTCTCCTCTGCTATTATATATAATAAGTTTCCAATGGCCACTGGATCGCTTGTGGACTGCTTGATCTTTTCGAATTCCTGTTTCATTTCAGTGAAATCATTCACTTTTTCAACACACCAAAAACCTTTTTATTTTTTCATTGTCATGACATCAACAAAACGAAATCATGACAACATCAAATTATTGTCATGATAATATCATGATACTTATTTAAAAAGCTTTCGATTTAAAAATCTGAAAAGATTTAGACTTCGTCGGCAGATCTTACCATGTTCTTTCCTTTTGCCTTGGCTCCAAGAAGCGCCTTGTCGGCCAGATCGGTTAAAACATCGGCTGTTAGTCTGTCATCCCTTTTAATCATATTGTGAACCGCAAAGCCCGCACTTGCGGTTATGCCATTCCATTTTCCCTTTTCAATTCCAGAAGGCGATTCTTTTGTCTCTTCTCTTATGCTGTTTATCAATTCCTGTGATATCTTTCTCGCTTCTCCTATGTCCTTGTTTTTGAACCATAATTGAAACTCCTCCCCGCCGTACTTGGCGGCCATTCCCTCGTGCTTGTCTGCTATTTTTTTAACAATGCTGCTTATTTTGTTTAAAACCTCGTCTCCGACCAGATGCCCGTAATTGTCGTTTATCTTTTTGAAGTCGTCCAGGTCAATCATCACCACGGCGTGCGATGATTTATCTTTAAACATGCTTAATTGTCCTTTTCTCAGGCCTTTTTGAACCGCGATTTCATTCAAAGCCTCGTTTAGCCTGTCTTTCAAATAGGTGGGAGTGTAAAGCTGCGGGTATTTCCTTCCCAGCAAGTGCTCCTTGTAAAGATCTTCGTATTCTTTCCTTGCCTTATCTAACGCGTTGATTAATTTTTCACGATCATCAATGCTAATTTTTGTTCCTATTTTCATTCCTCTTACATGCTTTTCAAGTTCGTCAAAAAGTTTTATTCTATTCTCTCTTACCTTGACGTCCTCGGGAATCTTGTAATCGTCGTGATTCATGCAAAAAATAGTGATTGTTTAAATTTTTAAGCGTTTTGTTGTTTGAAAGAATCAAACTATAATCTTAAAAACGATTAACGTTTTAAGGATAAAACATGCTGATTCAGGATTTATTCAAAGCGTTTGAAAAAAATGACACTCTTCAGATGAAGGAGATAGCGGAGAAATCGGCGGCGGAAGCCCTGATGAAAAACGACAGGCTGGAGGCAAAGACGAGCGTTATAGCCTACGCTTTGGCGAAGATAATGGAAAAACCGCGAATAGTAAAAACCGGTGTTTGGGCAGAAGCCTACAAGGGGATAAAGGAGAGAATGCAAAACCCCTCGGCTGAAAATCTTGATGAAGTGATAACTAAAATAGAGGATTTGAGCAGGGATTTCGGAAGGTTCATGATAGACTCGGTTCAAAAAGCCAGAATCAAGACGGCCACTCAGATGTACGCCCACGGCGCTTCGATTGGAGTTGCCATTCAGCTTACAGACGCCGAAAGAAGGGAACTGCAATCCTACATAGGCCAGACGAAAATCCACCAGAAATACCCTTCCAACTTAAAGGAAAGAATAGCCAAACTCGAAAAACTTTTCAAGTGATTTTGAATGAAAATAATATGCGATTCAAGCACCCTGATATCCCTTGCAGAAACCTGCAACCTTGGGGTTCTTTACCTGTTGAATGAAAACCGCGTTGAGTTCTCTGTCACCAAGAAAGTAAAAGAGGAGATAATAGAAAATCCCGAGAGAATAAAAAAATACGCTTACAGCGCGCTCAAGCTTGAAAAATGTTTTGATGACGGAGTGATAAAAGAAGTGAATGAGGACGAGCAGAAAACAACAAGCCTGACGAGAAAACTGAATGGTTTTTTTGAAATAAACGGAAGGGCGCTGAACATCGTTCAAGAAGGGGAAATATCCTGCATAACCGTTTACAAAGACCTCAAGTTCGATGCGTTCGCTGTGGATGAGAAGACCACGAGGCTCTTGATCGAAGACCCGGAATTGTTGATGAGAGAAATGGAGAAGGAGTACGGGGAGAAAATAACCTTGCGCAAACCGGATTTTTTCAAGATACAGGTTTTGAGGTCAACGGAATTGTTGTACTTTGCATTCAGAAAAGGCTATCTGAAGGAGTTTAAAAACCCTAAAAAAGTTTTAAACGCGGGATTGCAGGCGCTGAAATACGCCGGGTGCAGCATAAGCGAGGAAGAGCTTAGCGAGTACGAGGCGCTCTGAACGCGTTCAAACAAAAATAATATTAAACAATACAAACCCAAAACAAGATAAGGGCTCGTAGATCAACGGTAGATCGCATCGTTCGCAACGATGAGGCTGCGGGTTCAAATCCCGCCGAGTCCACAAAACTCTTTGCGGATTCCTGTTCTTCAAGGAATACGACAAGAGCCGAACGGTCGAGAGCCGCATCTGGACGAGGGCTACGACCAGAGCGAGGAGTCTAGGCCAAATCGGGCGGCAAGGCGGCTTCATCGGCTTACCACGCATAGCCTAAGACATTAACGCGATTCTCGGAGCAGAACAACGGGAACGTGCTGCTCACTAGCAAGTTCGCAAGGCATCTAAAGCCCGATTACTACGATGGGGTATATCCACGTGAACCGCAAAGCCCTTTATGCTGGAATAGACTCGGCTTTCCAGATATAGGGCAAACGCTTCCTGTGGCCTTTCTTCGCAAAGCCTCCTGCTTGAAATCGCAGCAGCATGTATTATCAGATTTGGATGTATCTTTGATACCATCTTAAAAACGTCTTCTCTGTTGGCAATATCTAATTTTAGCAGTCCTCCAAAAAGTTTATGCCCTTGAAATGTCCCTACTACATCGTAATGCCCTAGCAGATCTGCGAACATTCTTGCCCCAACGTACCCGCTAGCTCCGGTAATCAAAATTTTCATTGTGAAACACTAATCTGTTTTGCATTCTTTGCTATATCATGTTCGGTGAGATCGATAATAACCGGAGCATGGTCGCTCGGGGCTATCAACTTGGCAGTGGGTCTACGTTCTTCTCTGTCTACCCAAATTTGCTTTACTTGACTTATAAGTGCACTGTCGCTTAGAGCAAGGTCAAAGCGAAATCCTTCATTCTGATTGAATCCATCTCGCATGTATGGCCACCAAGTGTAGATACCTTGGTCCTCCGTTGTTTCCCGTAGGAGGTCTTTCAGCCGTTTTCCCTGAAGTTTCTTAAGCCAAGCTCGCTCTTCAAGAGTACAGTGTATGCGGTCCCTAAGTCCTTTAGGATCCCAAACATCACGGTCTTCTGGTGCCACATTGAAATCGCCAACAACAAGAAGAGGAGGGGCAAGAGGCAGTGCTTGTAACCAAGCTCCTAGTGCCTCCATCCAGCGTCGTTTAAGGTCAAATTTGTCACTTGTTATGTCTTCTCCGTTAACTACATACACATTTACTAGCCTGAACCCATTTATAATTGCAGATATCACCCTTGCTTCACTTGGTATAGGATCGTTGGGAAAGCTTCGCAAAACGCCGGTAGGTACGGACGCGTTATCTGCGTGATGTGTTTCTAAAGAATATGCACCTTCAAATGCTATCAAGTTGTGCTGTTGAGCGCGGCCTCGTACTAGAATTGCTACGCCGTTGTAGCTAGCCTGACCGTATAATGTTGAATAATATCCCATAGCGCCTATTTGTGCAAGGGGGAAGTAACGATCAAGTACTTTAGTTTCTTGCAGACACACTACATCGGGGTTGTGGCGTTTAAGAAGGGCTAAGAGCCTAGGTAAACGTGCACGAACTGAGTTTATATTCCATGAGACAATGCGCATAAATAATATTTAAATCCAAATATTTAATATTTTATAAGGCGTGACAAC
>CAYMAH010000023.1:0-5859 GCA_964388435.1 Microcaldota archaeon
AACTTTTGTTCCGAATTTTTCAAAGCTTGAATAATCTACGGGAATGATATTCATCCAATTATTTTTAATCAGGTAAGGCATGGAGGGCATATAAAAATCGATTTCTACTCCAAGTTTGGATAATTCTCTTGTGAGGAAAAAGCAATGAGTTGCGAGTCCACCTGACATAAATGGAGGAAATTCCCAACCTATCATCGCAATTCGCATGCTCACATATCAACCCGCATCAAAGTGCTATAAAACCCTGTTTTTAAAAACAAAGGATTTAAACCCACTTAATCAACTTATTTATTAGTTTTTTCTACTATAAAAGCATTTGTGCACTCTTATATCATTTTGACATCTAATAGTAGTTAAATTATGGGCTTTTTTTTGTAATAATTTTTTAAGAATCAATTTTAATAAAATCGTTTATTGTCGAATAATTTAATATTATTTTGTAAAGGTTTTCTTCAAAAAACCATGGTTTTGTAAAGGTTTTTGAACAGCAGAATTAAATAGTAGTTTTTTTCAAGTTTATACATAAAATGCAATTCAAACAGAAAGAGATGGATAAATATCATTTGAGATTTACAATAACTCCAAATTGCAATTTTCGTTGCTCATACTGCCTTCCAAAATGGTATAAAAACATACCTGAACCTATAAACACAAATGAAGCTGTAGAGATACTTAAAGCAGCATATGCTTGTGGAATTACTAGGGTTCACTGGACTGGTGGAGAACCTACCATAAGAAATGACTTTACCGAACTTGTTAGATCAGCAAAGGAAATCGGATTTACAAAACAGATTTTAACAACTAATGGTTATAATTTATACAATAATATTGATGAACTTATTGATAATGGGCTTACTAGGATTACCATAAGTTTAGATACGTTGAATCCCAAGCAAAATAAGCTCATAGAAGAGGGAATTTCTATAAAAGGTTCATTATTTTTCAAAGAAGTTTTGAAAGGCATAGAAATGTCAGTTGAGAAACTACCCTCTATTACAAAAATAAGCATTGTAACAATGAAATCAACTTTGCCTGAATTTAAAGATTTTATTGATTACGCTCAACAAATGAATTCCAAAGGATACAAAGGCAAGCTTGTACTAAAATTTGATCAATTTTATCCTTGTAATCCAGCGCAATTATTTTCTGAAGGTCAATCTTTTTGGAAGAAAGAATTTGTAAGTGAAAATGAAATAATGAAAACTCTTCAGAATATTTCTACTATTACCTCCTTGAAAAGGGAGGATATTGAAGGCGATAATCCAAATTATAGGTATTATTTGTTAGATGATGTAGATGTTATAGTAGGAGTTCTTGCTTTATTCTCATGGGGATACCCTTGTGGAAAATGGTATAAACTGAGAATTGAATCAAATGGAATTCCTTCTATTTGCATATCTCAGCCTAGAAATGATTCTTTAGTTGGAAAGCCACTAGGTGATAAGATAAAAATATTAAAAGATATTATTTATTTTCGTGATGAAAAATTAGATTTGATTTGCCCAAATAGAAAACATTACACCTCACAGCTAGGTGGTCCGCGATTTGGAGAAGTTGGAAATTCATTGTCACAAGATTATTTTAATAAAATATTAGGTGGTTTTTAATTTCGACAATAATCGATTTAAGCTTTGGGTTTTGTCGAAAGGTTTTTATTTTTAAATGCTTTGAAAAAAAGAGGTGAGGTTCTTTGAAAAACATCATTTTGATTGGAAGCACTGGGTCTATAGGAACTCAGACAGTAGACGTTGTAAATGGTCATACCGACCTGTTTCAAATAACTGCTCTTGGAGCGGGTAAAAGAATCGAGTCAATGAAACAGCAAATCCTACAGTTGAAGCACACGCCAGAACTTCTAAGTGTTGAACTTGAAGAGGATAAAAAAAGTCTTGAGGCGTGGTTGGAAGATAAAGGATTAAATTCAAAAGTATATTCAGGCTTTGAGGGAATAATGAAGCTGGTGGAGCAAGGAGACGGAGATATTTTTATGGGCGCGATCACAGGTGCAAGGTGCATTCATCCAACGTTGGTTGCGATCAAAAGAAAAATGAGAATAGCGCTCGCAAACAAAGAAACTTTAGTTGCAGGAGGGCCCGTTGTTTTAAGAGAAATTAAGAAAGAGGGTGCCGAGCTAATTCCAGTGGACAGCGAGCACTCTGCAATATTTCAATGCCTTCAAGGAAGCAAGCAAAAAGAGATTAAAGAAATTATTTTAACTTGCAGCGGGGGTCCTTTCAGAAATTTTACAAAAGAACAGATGACTAATGTAACTGTCGAGCAGGCTTTGGCACACCCCACTTGGAACATGGGAAAAATGCTTACCTTAGATTGTGCGACTCTCGTAAACAAGTCAAGAGAGTTAATAGAAGCAGTGAGATTATTCAATGTGAAGCCAGAGCAAGTTAAAATCGTAATTCAGCCACAAAGCATTGTTCATTCAGGCATTAGGTTCAGAGATGAGAGTGTCATTCTTCAGTTAGGCCCTCATGACATGAGAATTCCAATCCAATATTCTCTATCTTATCCCGACCGGATAGACAAAATACCTAAAATTTCAGATTTTGACTTAATAAAAATTAAACAGCTTGATTTTCAAGAGCCAGACTTTGAAAGATTCCCTTCACTGCACTTTGGTTATAAAGCACTTGAAATGGGGGGTACTGGAACTGCGGTTTTCAATGCTTCAGCTGAAACCGCGACTCAGGCTTTTATGGACCACAGAATACCGTTCCTTGAAATGTATGAGTTAATAAAAGAAGCTCTTGACTCGCATAAACCAATCCAAAACCCTTCTCTTGAACAGATTTTAGAAACTGACAGGTGGGCTAGGGTGTTTGTTGAAAAGAAAATAGGTGAGCTGAAATGACTTTGGAGGTTAAAATCGGAAACGTAAAGCTAGGGGGTGGAAACCCGATAGTGATTCAGTCAATGACAAACACGAACACAGCAGACGTTAAAAGCACTGTTAAGCAAACAGAGGAGTTGGTTGAAGCTGGGAGTGAGATGGTTAGAATGACTGTTCCTAATGAGGAGAGTGCTAGAGCGGTTAAGGAGATAAAGAAAAAGCTTGTCAGCGATGGTTATGATGTTCCGATAATTGGCGATTTTCACTATAACGGTCATATTTTGTTGAAAAAGTTTCCTGACTGCGCCGAATCTTTGGACAAACTTAGAATAAATCCGGGCAATGCGGGGTTTGGAGAGGCCAGGGATGAAAATTTCAAAACATTTATCGACATTGCCATGGAACATGACAAGGCCGTTAGAATCGGAGTGAACAGCGGTTCTTTAGACCAGGTCGTGCTGGCCAAGTTGATGGACGAGGATTTGAAAAAACCTGAAGGAGAAAGGCTTGGAAACGAAGCGGTTTTTACCAACGCCATGGTTCAGAGCGCGGTTCAGAGCGCTGAAATGGCCGTTGATTATGGTTTGCCTAAAAATAGGATAGTTTTAAGCGTTAAAATTTCAGACGTTCCCCAGATGATAGCCGCTTACAGGAAGCTTTCAAGCCTTGGAGATTACGCGTTGCATGTGGGTGTTACCGAGGGCGGAGTTGGGAGTAAGGGGATCGTGACAAACGCGGCTGGTTTGAGCGTTTTGTTGCTTGAAGGGATTGGCGACACTATAAGGGTTTCAATGACTTTCAATCCCGACGAGCCGAGGAGCAGGGAGGTGACCGTGGCTCAGGAGATTGTTCAGGTTTTGGGTTTGAGAAGTTTTTCACCGCTTGTTACAAGTTGTCCTGGTTGTGGGAGAACAACCACGAACACTTATAGAAATCTTGCTTTTGAGGTTGACGCTTATCTTAAGAAAATGGCGCCTGTGTGGAGGAAAAAGGGTTTTAAGGGGGTTGAGAAAATGAAGGTTTCTATTATGGGCTGCATTGTCAACGGTCCTGGTGAGGCTAAGCATGCAAGTATTGGAATAAGCCTTCCTGGAACAGGGGAAGCGCCTTCCTGTCCCGTGATAGCCGATGGGGAACAGATTGCGACAATTAAAGGGGATTACAAGGAGCTTTCAACTCAGTTTGAGAAAATGATCGACAATTACGTTGAAACACATTACAAGTGATTTGAAAATGAGCGAGGTTATTATTGTAGGCGCCGGAGCCAGCACGAGAATGAAGGGGATAAACAAGCTTTTGATAAAAATACATGACAAAACCGTCATTGAAAAAAGCATTGAAGCGTTCCAGAACGTTCCGAGCGTGGAGAAAATCGTTATTGTTTCATCAGAAGCTAACTTCGCCTTTTTCAACGAAATATCCAATAATTATTCAAAAATTTTCGACGTGGTTAAAGGGGGAAAGGAAAGGCAGGACAGCGTTTACAACGGTTTGAAGGCGCTTGAAAAAACAGGCGAGAATATAGTGATGATTCACGATGGCGCCAGGCCTTTCATTTCAAGGGAAGTGATTGAAAAGGCAGAGAAAGAGTGTGAAAATTATGATGCGGCTGTGGTAGCGGTTAAAGCAAAAAACACGATTAAAATGGTTAAGGATGGTTTTGTTGAAAAGACCCTTGACAGGTCCTTGTTGTGGGAGATGCAAACCCCGCAGGTCATAAAAAAATCAATTGCGTTTAAAGCTTTTTCAAAAGCTTTTGAAGAGGGATTCTACGGAACTGATGACGTTCAATTGGTGGAAAGAATCGGGGGAAAAGTGAAAATAGTGGAAGGAAGCTACAATAACATTAAAATAACCACGCCTGAAGACGTTAAAATAGCTGAGATGATATCGAGCGAGTTGAAAAAGTGCGAATTGAAATAATTACCATAATTTGCATCACGGCGCATAGGAGAGTGGATTAATGATGTCCGAGGAAATTATTGATGTTGTTGACGGAAACAACGTCATCATAGGAGAAGCGCTTGGAAAGGGAATTCACGACACGAATCTTCTGCACAGGGCTTCTCATATTTTCATTTTCACGAGTGGGGGGAAATTATGGGTTCAAAAAAGAGCCGACTCCTGCGACACTTTTCCGGGTTTTTTTTGTTCAAGCGCTGCAGGCCATGTCAAAAAAGGCGAGAGTTACGAGGAGGCTGCTGAGAGGGAGGTGGAAGAAGAGTTGGGTTTAAAGAATGTGGAGCTAAAGAGGCTCTATTTGCTTCAAGCCTCTCCTGAAACAGTGAACGAGTTTGTGGCTTTTTTTGTTGGAAAGAGCAATGAAAAACCGGTGATGAATGAGGAGAGCTCGGAATTGCTTCTCCTCTCAATTGACAAGATAGATTATTTAATGAAAACAGCCAGAATAGTTCCAATATTCAGGAAGCTGTTCGAATGGTACGAGGCGCATTATGATTTAAAGGTGATTTAAGCAAAATGATTGGAATTGGAGAGGATTCGCACGCTTTCGGGTCGGACAAGAAACTGATTTTGGGAGGCGTGGTTTTCGAGGGAGAGAAAGGCTTGATAGCGCACAGCGACGGTGACGTTGTTCTTCACGCTTTGTTCAATGCTGTTTCAAGCGCTCTTGGAGGCAGAAGCATTGGTTTTTACTTTCCTGACAATGATATAAGAAACAAGAATATGAATTCAATGATTTCAATTGCAAAGGCCATGGAAATGCTGAATGAAAAAAATTGTGTTATAGAGAATATTTCCATAAGCATTGAAGCTAAAAAGCCGAAAATTGAGCCCAAAGCAGAGGAAATGAAAAACAAGATAGCAGTCAGCTTTGGAATTGCGCCCTCGAGAGTGGGAATCACGGCCACAAGCGGAGAGGGTTTGACCTCTTTTGGAAAGGGCGAGGGCATCAGGGTGACCGCGGTTGTTTCGATAAAAAATATATAAAAAAGGTTTAAATAGAACCTTAAACATTAAAAAGAAGGTGGTTGTATTTTGAAGGTTTTACAAGC
>CAYMAH010000024.1:0-4030 GCA_964388435.1 Microcaldota archaeon
GTGTTGTTAGTGAAAGTCGAAATCGTTTGACCAGAATTACAGCTTCCAATAACTGTTTGATCTTTATGACAGTAAGTCTTTGAAGAAATCGCGAAATCCCACCAAGCACTATCACAAGAATCTCTTGTGTAGCCTGAAGGGCATGAAGGGCAAGGGCCGTACCAGTTAGCCTGCCAACCAGAATTCCAATCACTCCTACAAACACTGTAAGGAGCTTGAATCGAAACACTACAACTCTTACTTAAAACCTTACCTCCAATATCAACACAAACCTGCGGGGGGGTTGGTTTGGCCGTCAAACCTTCCAAACTTTGACAGGTTTGCTTCAACAAGCCAATCTGACTAATAGTCTGGCACAAAACAAGCAAAGCATTCAAACCACTATCCACCACCACATTAGAATTCAAAGCCACGCACTGGCCAGTAGAATAACTCTGAGGTTGAAGAGCAGCGTTGTTAATAGTGAAAACAGGATTGTTAAGATTACCCGTATTATAAGTTTGACTGGTTAAATTACCAGAAGGAGGGTTAACAAAACCAGAAGGCTGAACATTGTTGTTTATTTGAAATCCAGTGGCAGCGGGAGGTTGAACACTGTTAATACTATAAAAAGGTTGTGAAGGAGATACTACATAAGAAGGCTGAGCGTTCTGACAGTTAAAGCCAAGGCACTCGCCTGAAATCGAAGAACCCTGCCCTAAAACAGGATTCTGGTTGCCTCCGAAGCCAAGAGCTTCCACTGCCAAAACCAGCAAAAGAAAACCAGTTAACACTTTAATGAAATTCTCCAAACCTTCAACCCCTCTTGTAAAGTTCATTACACACAATCATCAGTTTAAAACAAGGGAATTCTAACTTTAAAAACCCTACGGTTTTGAGAAAAACTATCTATTCTAAAAAAAATGGTTTCTGTAAAAGTTTCTGTAAAAAAAACTTTCAAACACGCTAAAGATCAAACGCTATTTATGTTTTGGAATAGGTTCGATAGTTATAAGATAACATCGTAAAGAAAAGTAAATATCTTTACTTTCTTATCGTAAAGTTTATAAAGGTTGGCGATTCAATCTTATTTTCATGAGTGTAGAGTCTGAGCTGTATAAGCAGAATCCCTGGTGGGAGAGGGGTTTTGAGGAAAAGAGCGTGAGGAGGGATTTTTATTTGAATGAAATCTTAAAGAACGTCAAGACAAAGGACATTGTTTTTTTGACTGGTTTGAGAAGAATTGGCAAAACAACGATTCTGATGCAAGCCATAAGCAGCTTATTGGCAAAAGGAGTCAAACCAGAGGATATTCTTTTTATAAGACTTGATTCTTTCAACCTTTTGGAGTACTCAATTCACCAGTTGATTGAAGAGCACAGAAGAATTTTCAAGAAGTCCGCTTCTGATTTTTTTTACCTGTTTTTGAACGAGGTTGCTTCAAGAGATAACTTCGAGTCGGAGTTAAAAAGTTTGTACGATGGAGAGAATATAAAGATTTTCTGCTCTTCGTCTGTAGCTACTTTGATGAGGGATAAAAAAGCACTTCTTACCGGCAGGACGAGAACCATTGAAGTGATGCCATTGACTTTTCAAGAGTTTCTGCTTTTTAAAAACGCCAAAATCGGAAAGGCGGACAGTGCGAAGCTTAAGAGTTATTTTGAAGACTACTTAAAAATCGGGGGGATTCCCCACTATGTCTTAACCGAGGATCGCGTTTACCTGAACGAGTTGATTGAGAACATCATTTACAAGGACGTGATAGCATATCACAAGATTTCCGGGGAAAGATCCGTAATGGAATTGTTTATTTTATTGTGCAGGAGAGTGGGAAAACCAACAAGCTACAACAAGCTTGCAGAAGTGTTGAAAATTTCAGTGGACAGCGTTAAGAGGTACGTAGGCTATTTTGAAAAAGCTTACCTGTTCTACGTAGTGGACAGGTACTCCAAATCAACAAATGAAAGGATCACCTCTCCTAAAAAGATTTACGCGAGCGACGTTGGAATTAAAAACATGATAACCGATTTTAAAGACCTCGGCGCTAGCTACGAGAACCTTGTTTTTTTGAAAATCAAGGACAAAAAACCCAATTACTACCTTGAAAACTCAACAGAAATAGACTTCATAACCAAAGATTCTATAATAGAAGCAAAGTACAATCAGGAACTTAATGAAAAACAAACAAAAGCTTTTAACTCGATAAAATCCAAAAACAAGATCATCGCCCAAGGGTATAAGTTTTTCCTGGAATAAAATTCTGCTTTGAAAAAAAAATGCCCTCCAAATATTCTTTAAGCTAACCGCCCTCTTAAAACCGTTTTTTTCAAACACTTTTCAAAAAACTTGTGATCCAACTCCAAAAGCCGCTTGCCAAAACCAGAATCCAGTCAAGCAAGCCATTGCTTGAAGTTAAACCCAAAACAGGTGCCTGAAATTGAAGAAGCTTGAATGCTTAAACTAAGATTCTGGTTAGAACCAAACCCTAAAGCTTCAACTGCCAAAACCAACAGCAAAAAACCTGTTAAAACCTTTGTGAAATTTTTCAAACCTTCAACCCCTCTTGTGAAGTTCATTTTCAGCGAGTCATCGGTTTAAAACAAGGGAATTTTAAGTTTAAAGAACCCGTATGTTTAAACCAGTTTTTTTTTCATAGTGAAAATTTAGCTTTCTTTCACAATTCTTTCTGCGTTGAAAAGTAAGGTATCATTACTTTCTTTTATTGTAAATCCTTTCTTGTTGAATAAAACCCATTTTACTGGTTTTTTCAATTTAAGCGCTTTCGCCGATTGTTTGAGGTGTTTGAGCTCTTTCTCTCCAATCAGTTTATCACTCCACTTACACTCTGCAAGGTATAATTCTTTGTCGGTTTCGATAATCAAGTCTATTTCACGCTGTTCGAAAACTCGTTTCTCAATTTCAACGTTGCCCCACCACTTTCCAGTCTTCACCACGCGCTTTCCTTTCTTATCAAGCCACCCGGCAAGAAAAACAGTGCAAAGCAATTCAAAACGCTTGCTTGTAAACAGGTTCAATTCAACGCTTGCCGGGGGTTGCGTTTTACCATAAACGCTGGTAAACCAAAAAGCAAGCAGGTTATCTTTCAAAACGTACAATCCTTTCTTGCTTCGATAAAGACTCTGATTAAAAGGAACCACCCTCTCCACAAGCTTAAAATCATTCTGCAAAGACTGAAGATACTTGGACAGAGTGGTTTGAGCTACCCCAATCTTATTCGCTATCTCACTTCCTGAAGCCAAACCCGCTCCAATAGCTTCAAGCACTGAAAAGTATTTTTTATAGGCAGAGCCAAACTCCTGTCTTAAAATATCCTGCCCTTCCTCCCTTAACTCTCCCACCCCGAAAAACAACATTTTAACGGCATCAGATTCTGGGGAGTATTTTCCCAAAACCTCATAATAATATGGAATGCCGCCAAAAACGCAATAATTCTCTATCTTTTTCACAGGTTCTTTCACTCCAATCTCATCCTGCACACTCCAAACCACGCTTAAACTCAGGGGTTGAAGCAAAATCTTCAAGCTCGCCCTATTAAAAAGAGGCGCCTTCCTCCTCGTGAAAATCTTATCCATCATGCTCACATAAGACCCGGACAAAATAAGAATCTTGTTGGTCTTATCCTTTTGAACATCCCACAAACGCTGCAACTCAAAAGGAACAACTCGGTTAACCTCCAAAAAATTCGGAAATTCATCCAAATAAAAAATCCTCGCTCTTGACTTAACAAAAAAATACTCCAACGCCTCTTTTACCGAATTAAAAGTTGGCTTAAAACCATCCGCAAGAACCTCTGCAAGGTCAACAGCAACCTGCTTTTCCTCCTTAGGAACAATCATAATACTCAAACCCGCGTTTTTCTTTAAAAACTCTCCCACAAGCCTGCTCTTACCCACACGCCTACGCCCAGTAATAACAATCAATGACGAGCCAGAATTCTCAACTGCCCTCTGTAAAGCCTTAAACTCTTCCTCCCTGTCATAAAACCTCAAAATTATCTCACCATAGGATAATCTTATAATAGGATAAATAT
>CAYMAH010000025.1:0-5221 GCA_964388435.1 Microcaldota archaeon
TTATGGCTTCGGTGTCAACATCCCCCTCCTTTTCAATCCAAAGATTCATCGCTTCCGTCAACGCCTTGCCAAGACTTCCCTTGCTTTTACCATACCTTATCGCAGCCACGTCCCTGAAAACAAGATTTGTTTTATCATCTATATTAACAGTTATTGTTTTTGTCATAAGATACGTTTACATAATTAATTATTTAAATGTTTTTATTTACGTTTATTTTAAAAACTTCTTCAGATTCAAGCGCAACGCTGAATTTTTGATTTTTCTTTGAATCGCTCAAAGCGTTTTTAGGAATTGTTTCATCCACTCTTTTGCGTTGTAGAAATCATCAATGTAGATGTTCTCGTTTGGAGAGTGGATGTTAGAGTCTGAGTAGTCAACCCCTACTCCGTCTGCTATCTGAACGTTTCCAAGCATTCTCGCAAACAACTCCATAGGCCCGGTGCCGTAACTGTTTGGAAGAACTTCAGGAGGCATGCCATAAACCTTTTTAGCAGAACTTATCAAGGCTTGGGCAATACGACTTTTTGAAGACGTCCTGTAGGGTTTTTCACTTGCAAGCATTTCAACTTCAACTCCGGTGCCTGCCAAGAATTTTTTCAAAGAATCCATAATTTCTCCAGGGTTTTGATCGGGTACGAGCCTGAAATCCATTTTTGCAAATGCAAGGGAAGGAATGATTGTTTTAGCTCCTCTCCCTGTGTAGCCTGAGTTCAAGCCAGCTATGTTGCAGGTAGGCTCTTCAACAAGCCTTTTTTGAAAGTCTGACGGGATTTTTTGTCCAAGCGCTTTTTCTGCCTTTTCCTTCTTTCCAGTAAGAGATTTCAACTCTTCTTTTTTCAACTTCTTCACGTTGTTGTAAAAGCCCGGAATTGTTATATTTCCTTCAAGCGTTTTCATTGAGTTGAGAGTTCTGACCAACCTCCAGGCGGGGTTTCCCGCCACTGGCGCGTACATTGAATGGAGGTCTTTCTCGCTTCTTGCTGTCAGTTCAACATAGAGCAGGCCTTTTACTCCAAGAACAACCAAGGGAGCCCCGCTCGAGCCCCTTCCAGCCCCCTCCCACAGAACATAATCCGCCTTGATCATGTTTCTGTATCTTTGAAGGAACGCTTCCATGTTCGGGCTACCTATTTCTTCCTCTCCCTCGTATAGAAATTTCACGTTAACTGACAGCCTTTCAGATTCTAAAACCGCTTGAAGCCTTGCAATCAAAGAGCCTTTGTCATCAGCCACGCCTCTTCCGAAAAGCCTGTCTTCCTTTTGAACAGGAGTGAACGGGTCGCTCTTCCATTTGTTCAAAGGCTCTGCTGGCTGAACGTCATAATGGTTGTATATAAGAAGTGTTGATTTGGCCCCCATGTCCATCTCGCCATAAACATACGGGTTTTTAGACTTGTACCTGATAACCTTTGTTTCTATCTTATTATCCGCCATGTAATCGCTGATGAACCTCGCGCCCTCCTCTCCTTTATCAGTTGTGTCTATACTTGCGAACTCAATCAAATCCTCTATAGGCTTTATAGGTTTCATTTCAAAATCTCAATTTTTATCTTTTCTCCTTCGAAGTCCTCTTCCTTGGCGTTTGCCTTTCCTTTTTCAATGCTTTCGCTTCTAACCTTTTCCTTCAATTCTTTCAAGAACGGTTGAATTGAATCCCATTCCCTTAAACCCTCGACCACTACAGTCTTTATTTTCTGGTTTACGGTGAGTTTTTCCTCTTTTCTTCTCTGCTGTATCCTTCTCGAAAGCTCGCTTGCAATCCCTTCTGCCTTTAATTCAGGTGTTATGGTCAAATCAAGAATAACGTGGTTTTCAGGCTCGAATTCTTCGTAGGCGAAAGGCCCTTCCATGAATTCTTCAAAATTGTCATTAAACTCGAGCTTTTTAACGTTCAACTCTTGTTTTACGATATCCGTGAATTCCCTTAACTCTTTTGTCAAAATTGCTCTTTCCAAAGGCTGTCTTGTCTTGATTTTGTTGAGGTTTCTTATCTTCCTCCCGGCCTCTATTATTTTTCTGGCTTCGTTCATTGATTCCTCTAATTGCTTTTCAATTTTTTCTTTTTTCGGAAAGTCCTGAAGGTGGACGCTTTCTTTTTTGAGATTGAAGTATACTTCCTCAGCGGAAAAGGGGGTGAGGCACGCGGTGGCAAGAGCGGTTCTTTCCAGGATGGTTTCAAGGGTTGAAACGGCTTCCTTCCAATCCCCGTTTTTTTCGCCGTCAAACCTGGGCCTTGAAAGGCGTATGTACCAGTTTGAAAGGTCGTTCATCACGAAGCTTTCCAAGCTTCTGGCTGCCCTGAAACTGTCATATTTTTCCAGGTGATTTTCAGCCTCTTCGATTGTCGAGTTCAATCTCGACAAAACCCACTTGTCAAGACTGTTTTTGCTTTGAATTTTTTCCTTCAAACCGCCCCCGTACGTTTTAAAGTACTCAAAAGAATGAAGAAGGGTTAGAACGTACTTGTTGTAGTTTTCTTTCACTATCTGTTCTGAGAATTTTTTAGAGTCCCATGTTTCCACCTGTGAGATCAGACTCCATCTTAGGGCGTCTGCCCCGTACCTGTCAATCAACTCGTTGGGGTCCGTGTAATTGCCCTTGCTTTTGCTTAGCTTCTCTCCCTTCTCGTCCAAAACAAGGCCCATTGTCAAAACGTTGCGATAGGCCGGTTTTTCAAACAGGACGGTGCTTATTGCAAGAAGAGTGTAAAACCAGCCTCTTGTCTGATCAATAGCTTCTGTTATGAAGTCAACTGGAAAGTTTTCCTTGAACTTTTCCCTGTTTTCAAAGGGATAGTGGTATTTGGCGAAAGGAGCGCTTCCACTGTCATACCACGTGTCTATCACGTAAGGCACTCTTTTCATTTCCTTGCCGCACTTCTCGCATTTCAACTTCACATCATCAATGTAGGGCTTGTGAAGGTCTTCTGGAATTTTATCGACCGCCTTGGTTTTCAACTCTTCAATGCTTCCAATGCAGTCCGTTTCGCCGCACTCGCACCTCCAGATGGGTAGCGGCGTTCCCCAGAACCTCTCTCTTGACAAGTTCCAGTCCCTCAGCTCTCTGAGAAACTCTCCGAACCTTCCGTCTTTTAAGTAAAGAGGAATCCAGTTTATTTTCTGGTTGTTTTCAATAACCTTTTCCTTGACTTTGGTCATTTTTATGAACCAACTGTTTCTAGCGTAGTAAATCAAGGGAGTGTGACACCTCCAGCAGTGAGGGTAGTCATGAGAGTAATTTTCAACCTTTACGAGCGCGTTTTTCTCCTCCAGCTTTTCTATTATGATGTTAGATGATTTTCTCACGTCCTTTCCTTCAAGATAGGGAACCTCGTTTGTGAAGCAGCCGTTGTCGTTAACTGGTTTGAGCATCGGGAAGTCATTCTTGCAGGCGTTGAAGTCATCCTCTCCAAAAGCAGGGGCCAGGTGGACAATTCCGGTTCCTTCTGTCGTCAGAATGAACTCGGCGGTTATGACTTTAAATGCCGGCTTGCTTGTTTTAACCTCCTTGAACAGTTGTTCGTACTCCATTCCCTTGAATTCCCGTCCTTTTTTTGTTTGAATCACTTTTCCATCAAATTTATCGCTCAACTCCTTGAGAATGACGAGTTTTTCCCCGTTGACTTCTTTTATAACATAATCCAAGTCGCTTCCCACGGCAAGAGCCACGTTGGCGTACAATGTCCAGGGCGTGGTGGTCCAAACGAGAAAATAAAAGTCATTGTTCTTTGCCTTGAATTTAATGTAAACGCTTTTGTCCACAACCTCTTTGTAATCCTGAGCCGCCTCGGCTGAAGAAAGCGTGGTTCCGCAGCGCGGGCACCAACTGCTCACTCTATAACCCTCGTACAGCATTCCCTTTTTCCATGTTTCCTTCAAACTCCACCAAACACTTTCAATGTAAGTGTTTTCAAGCGGAATGTAGGGGTGGTCCATATCGATCCAAAACCCCACTCTTTCGGTTATTCTCTTGAAATCTTCAATGTACGTGAAAACGCTTTCCCTGCACTTTTTGTTGAACTTTTCAACCCCGTAGTTTTCAATATCCTTCTTTGACTTGAAGCCCAGTTTTTTTTCAACTTCAACCTCAACAGGCAGCCCGTGAGTGTCCCAGCCGGCGCTTCTTTCCACGTAAAACCCTTTCATTGTCTTGTATCTTAAAAAAATGTCCTTTATCACTCTGGTCAAAATGTGGCCATGGTGTGGCGGGTTGTTGGCCGTCGGAGGGCCTTCCAAAAAGACGAATCTTTTACCTCCCTTTCTGTTCTGAACGCTTTTTTCAAAAGTGTTGTTTTCATTCCAGAACTTTATCTTCTCTAACTCCATTTGAGGAACGTTCATTTTAAAAAAATCACTATATAAAATTTAAGTATTAATATTTAAAAATTATATGTCTTGAAAAGCATATTTATAAAAAAATTCAAAAATTAATGTTTTATTTTAAAAACTCTTAAATCATCATTTTGTAAGCATTTTTTCAAAAAAATCATTGTTTTGTCAAACTTTTTAAAGGATGGGTTTTTATTCAAATTTCAACACTAATACCTTAATGAGAGTTGATTGGAAAAGTTGGTTCAAGGGAGTTGAAAAAGTTGGGGTGACGGGCGGGGCTTACCCTCCTAAAAAACAAGTGCTTACAGTTGCAAGAGAGACAAGAAAAATAGGTGATTCATAGAAATGACTGAAGTTGACGAGATTTTGGATTTGGTGAATGAAAAAGACGAGGTTATAGGCTCAACGCACAGGAAAGGAGTGCATGAAAGGAAGGACAAGCACAGAGCAGTACAAGTTTTCATCTTCAATTCAGAGAACAAAATGCTTGTGGAGAAGCGATCGATGAGCAAATCAGCTTTCCCAGGTCAGTACTGTGCGGGCGTAGCAGGTCATGTAAGTCAAGGGGAGAGTTACGATGATGCCGCGGCAAGGGAAACCGAAGAGGAAACAGGAATAAAAGATTTAAAACTGAACTTTGTATGCAAAATTCAATTCTGCCCTGAAACCCTATATGAATTTCTTCAGGTTTATGAAGCTGGCTATGATGGTGAGATAACCTTCGACCCCACCGAAACCCAGTCAATGCACTGGTTTTCAATCGAAGAGATAATGAATCTGGCTAAAAGGAAAGACGTTGTCGCAAGCGTTTTCTTGAAATGCCTGGAAGGGTATTTAAAAGCAAAAGGAGTGAAAGAATGGCAGAAACCAGAAATATAATATTCTTGAT
>CAYMAH010000026.1:0-2304 GCA_964388435.1 Microcaldota archaeon
TCAGGAGGCTTAACCAACTCAAACTCTTCAGGCTCTGACACTGTTTTCTGAACACCGCCCACACCTTCAACCTTATCAACCACTGCACTGGGCCGACCTCCTTTAAACAAATCACCCTTAACCAACACAGGATCACGATAAACACTGCTGACAAACAAAAACTCGCCCCTCTTCAAAATGTTGAGCTTCTCCTGAACCACGCTCAACTTCCACTCGTCACTACTATTACCACACAAAAGCTTTGCCACGTACTTAGCGTCGTTAGGCTCTCTAATGAAAAAGGAAAAGAAAACTCCCGCGTTGTTTACCAAACTCTTGCTTAACGCAGTGCACCTTTGAGTGCTAATAATCAAGCCAACCATGAATTTCCTAGCCTCGGCACTCAAACGATCAGCATAACTCTGAAAATCCCCTTTATCAGTATTAAAAATCAAACTCTCCCCCTCATCAATTAAAATGGTCAAATCCTCCTTCAAACCCCTTGTAACCGCTTTGTTGTAAATCTTTCTCAAATAAACTTCCACAAACAATTGTTTTAACTCCAAACTGGGAATACCGCTCAAATCAAAAACCACGCTCTCCCTAACCAACTCTGCAAGATTAATCGAGTCAACCGCCGGGAATAAATTACTCCAAGAAAGCATTTCCAACCTTCTGCAAAGAGTTTTAACGCTGGAATTCAACTTCTCCAATTTTCTAGCTTCATACAAAACATCAACAGAACTAGGAGACTTCAAGTTTTTGTTAAAAACCTGCGCTTCAACACCCTCATCACCCTTAAAACCTTTTCTTTGAAAAGCATTTCTAGCCGCCATCGCCAAATAATAAGCCTGCACATCCCCCAAATCTAAAACTCCTCTCATCACACTAACATTCTCGTTCACCCTCCAACTCACAGGCTTGCCATCCAAATCCCACAAGTTCAAACCCACTTCTCCTGCTTTAACCACTCTAACTTTTAAAATATCAGCGTACTCGCCATGCGAGTCCAACACGTGAATCACGCCACCCCTAGAAACCCTGAAAGCCAAGTTTTTGAGAAGATTGCTCTTGCCAAAACCGCTTGAACCGACCACGATAGCGTGGCGGTTAACTTCGTTTTCAAAATCTATTTTAAAAACTCCCTTCTTGTCATTCCACTTCCATTGTTCTGTTTTCGCTTTATCGTTTTTAAAAGTGTTTAACTCTTCTTCGAAAACTCCTAGTTTAACACTTTTATCTCCATAAGTGAAAATGCTTAAAACGCTTTGAAAGTCAACTTTTCTTAAAAAGTGGAAAGCCTCTTGAAAAAAACCCAGGCCCCCTCCCGCAATGGTTGCAATGCCGTAGAAAATAGCGAAAAGTATTAAAGCAAAACCTAATGCGGCGTTGAAAAACCAGTAAAAAAAGAAAACCATAAACAGCAAGCATTCAATCATAACCACCCTTCTTTTATCATCAACCTCCAAGAAAGAGAAAAGGATTGCAAAAGAAGCGAGGCTTAACAAGAAAAACAAAACAGTCAAGCTTTCAATTAAACTATAATACAAGCCCAAATAAAAGATCAAAACAAAGTAAATAAAAGGGGATAAAACCACTAAAACAAGCGCTTTCCACTGATCTTTTAAAAAACCTTTAACTTTTTCAAGCGAAAGTTTTGAAAAACCAAAATTCATTCAACTCAACCTTATCAAAAAAAGGTTTTAAAAACATTTTCATTAAAAAAAAAGCAACCGCAAACCCGACACCATCTGCATCAAAAGCGGCGGCGTGGTAATACTCGACATTCAGAGCCTCCTTATTCATTGAGCTTTTCTCCCTCCTGCTTCGAAACTGTATCTTTTTCGTTGAAAAAGACTATTGCGCCATTATAAATTTTTCTTACATTTTCTGCTTTGACTACCGTAAAAGTTAGCTCGCATTTTGAATATTGTTGCATACGTTCTTCGAGCAATTTTAGGCTTGCTTTTGTTTGCGCATTAAATTCCATTAATCACACCGTCAATACTAAACATTCATCCTTGTTATCCATAATCTTCTTTATCTCTTCAAACATACTTTCATCATAAGTCACACGGGTTATAGGCAGTATCTTGTATTTATCCTTTTTGTCAGCGTTGAACAGAACCGAGTCCTTTCTGACTGTGATCTGTAGGCTTACAGTCCTGCCGTCTGCTAATACCACGCTTGTTTTTTGTGGACTCGGCGGTAAACCAGGACGCTTAACTTTGAATACTCACTTTGAATTAGAAATGATTGATGGAGGGCCGACTCGCAAAGTAAAACCCATCTGAAAACAACAAGAGGAGTTAAAACAAAAAAACT
>CAYMAH010000027.1:0-4869 GCA_964388435.1 Microcaldota archaeon
ACTGAAAACAATAACTTAAGATTAAAAATCTTCTTTTACAAATTATAATTAAAAATGGAAAGAGGTCAGGCTTTTGAAGCAGTGAAAATAATCCTAGCGCTGATAATAGCTCTCGCGATTCTAACAGTGTTAATGAGCATAATACAAAAAGCCGGATTGTCATTCAACCCCTCAAGCTTTCTGAAATAACGCTTCTCTTAAATTCTTAAAGAAACATTTAAAAAATCTTGCGCTTTTAATTCTAAACGGTGATTTTTATGCAAAGAGGTCAGGCTTTTGAAACCATCATGATGGTTATCGCGGTTATAGTAGCACTAGCAATCTTGGGATTTTTAACGGGAATTCTGGGAAACCTGGGAACAATGTTCAACCCCTCAAACCCAATTCAAACCATGACCAGCGCCCTTGCTGGAATTCAAGGAAGTTACAGCGATGGAGTGCAACCACAATCAATAGCCTTTCCACAATCCATGGTTAACACCGGAATCGACACAAATGAACTAACCCAGTCAACCCAACTTTCTTCCAACCAAGTTGGATTTTTATGCTGTGGATTTACAGGTACAACCGCCCCGCTTACCGTTAAATCCTTATCATCAGGTGCGTCAATGCTGACAATAACTCAAAAGGTAACTCTTGAAATGACCGCATGCGGAAATCCAAACGCGTCAAAACCCCCTCAATACTACATAGCCTTAGGCCCTTACCAAGACTCAAAAGATATTTTAACCGGTTGTGCGAGCATGGTAACTTCAGGTTCCGCCGGTAGCACGTGTTCGCAGTGCCCGTCATCCTAAAAATGTTAATGGTGAGCTTTTTTTGAAGGGAAGCGAGTGGACTCCAATATACCTCATGATCGTGCTAATCATAGCGGCGATCTTACTGGTTGAAGTAATCAAACCAGTAATGAAACAAGCCGCCTCCACAGCATCATCAAACCTGGCTCAATCAAACAACCTAATAGGAGGGTTTTCAATATCCCTCTTAACAGAAGACAAAATCAAAAAATTCCTTGAAAAAAAAATAAAATTTCTAGAAGAAACCTTTAATTCCATGCAAACTCAAATTCCAATTTAAAAAAAAAACCGCTTTAAAATTGAAAACATTCATAAAACTCAATTCAAGCAAAAACAATAAAACCACCTAGCACCAAAAAGAAAAATAAGGTGTTAACACTTTTGAGAAAATCCCAGGAAAGCGCTCCAATCGAACTCGTAATCGCGGTTATAATAATGGTAATGAGCCTCACACTGGCTTTCTCGGTTTGGAACGGCATTCAAACAAGCCAATGCCTAAACCAAATCCAAAGTCAAATGCTGACCATAGAAAACGCGGTGGTGGATGTTTCACTAGGCTCCCCACCCACTCAAAGAATGCTTTACATAAACTTTCCAATCTGTGGTAATTACAATATTCAGTCAATTCGCTTCGCCTACTATGGAACCCCGAGCTTTTGCGGGAACTGCCCGGGTTCAAGTTCAGGCTGCTGGAAAATAGAACCACTAACCTTTAACTCTAAATCTTCAATGCCATTCACAACCGTAACCCAAGCATCAGTATGCGTAAACGTTCCAGCATCCATCGAATTCGTCAAAGACTCAAGTTCTGATTGCAACAACAACAATAACATAGATAATAATTCTAACGGGTGCCCTCCAATATCCACCCTACCTTCCACCTTTTCATCACAATCACCCTTGGGATGTGAAGAGCCCACCGGATCAAATTTTTACTATGCCACCATAGGAAAGGGAAGTCAAAACCAGTACAAGCTAACCCTATCAAAAGGCTATGCGACAGCGTCGGGAACGGTTGAAATTTCAATGTGCCTTCAAGGCAAGTAAAACCCCCCCTCCTTATCCTTTTTTTGAATAGTTTTTTTAATCATTGCGTTTAATTTAATCAACGTGAAAAAATCTCAAATAGAACTATGGATGTTGAGCAAATTCGCCATACTGTTTTTCATACTGGCACTGGCGATTTTCCTTTTCACTTTCAGCCAAAATGAAAAAGCAGGCTTGTGTTCAGTAGAAGCAGGATCCCAAGCTCAGTTAATTTCAAACTCGATAAACAGCGTGATAAACAACCCAGTAGAAGACCAACAGTTGATTATTAAACTACCCCCGGCAATCACTCTTGGAAGCGGCTTAAGCACCTACGCCGTAAACATAACCTACATAAACCAATCATCAGGCCCCTCTTTAATCAGCATTCAAGCAAGCTCAAACACCGGAAACTGCAATTCAAACCCGCAAACAGTTTCCTTGCCTTCAAATATCCTCGTGACTTTTTTTGACGACACCAATTCAACACTAACTCAAATAAACCCGCAAAAAATATATTCCATTAATCAAATGGTTTTAACGGCGCGACCCTCAAACTTAGGCTACAACCAACAATTTTACGTGTTGATAATAAAATGCACTTCTAAAACCAACGCCGCTCTTTCATACCTTTTCATTACAACCTGCACTCAAACAGACGCTTCAGCCTGTTCCGGCTACGGAATTTACAACACCGCCAATAATCAAATTAACAATGATTGCGGTTTTGTTTAAATAATTTTATACAATTTAATATTAAAAATAGGTGATTTGTTTTTTTTGAAAGGTTTTGTAGGCCCTCTGGGCGACGACATTCCAGGCATCTTTCCAATAGTTTTAGGAGTGGTTCTATTCGTTTCAAGCCTACTCTACGCCAACACTCAAGTTCAAAACACCAACAATCAACTAAACTTGCGAAGCGCCGGGTTAAGCCTTTCATACGTGATAAGCCAAAACGCTTACCTAACCTCTTCAAACTTTCAAACAGACTGCAAAAACACCTGGCAACCCTACGCCAAAAACCTAAACCTAAAATTCATAATCGTAGTCAAAACCTACTGCCAGCAGGGAATAAACTTCACCGAAAACCCCTTCATCTACTGCGAAGATTTCAACTCAAAAGGAAGTTTAACCAAACCATCCGCCTTTATATCTAATAACCAAATGCCCTACTACACCTGTTATTCAAACGATAGCACCACCATAAACGTTTTCGATAACGTCACGGGAAAATTTTACTCCAACGAAATCGGAGCGTACCTGCCGTCAAACGCGGTTATTCTAAGCTTTCCAATAGCAGTCAACTGCCCCACAACCGCAAGCATACTTGCAAACTCCCTCATAAACCGATGCGATTACGCGACAAGCGGGTCAATGACATACGGAGTCGGAACTTTAAACATAATAGTGTGGAGATGAAAAAAATGAAAGCCCAAGCGGTTTTGTTCGACGCGATAATGTTCATGCTACTGTCAAGCGTTTCAGTCGCAATAATCTTCTCCTTCATATCAACATACGGCCAACAGGAAACCGCGGTGCTTCAAAGCGCCAACATCCTAAACTACATTCAAAGCATAATAAAAGTTTCATACTTCATAGACGCTTCCACACTCTATAAAACCAACATTACATACGGTCCCGACAAGGCGGATAATATTTTAATTCCATTAGACTGCTCTACTCTTTCAAACTTTTACGGAGTAAGCGTAGCCCAACTTTTAAAAAAAGACCTAAGCGACGGAGCTTTCAACAACTTATTCGGAAGCTCTCCTGCCCCTGGAAAAAAAGCATTGAGATGCTTAATGTACCAAGTAATGCAACCATTCACCACCGCCGGGTATGACTACCACGTTGACATAGTAAACCTTTCACAAGTATCCCCCCCTTTTATCCAATACCCCTACATCCCCCCCTCACTCCCAAGCGTCGGCTACGCCCCGGACATGCCTCAATACGATTGCGGTCAAGCATCCGACTTCACCTGCTACAACGTTTCTCAAACTCTAAACTCTACAAGCATAATGACCGTCGGAACGCCCTTCTTCATAACCCCCGCAGGACAAAACACTTCAATAGAATACGTTATTAACTTATGCGTTTGGAAGCAACAAAACCCCATAAACAACGATTGCAAAATAAATTTAATCTCCTAAATTTTATTTTTTCTTCTTAACAAAAACCTCCTCCCCGCAATGAGGACAAGTAAAAATAAAATGATCCCCCTCGATTTTAATCTGAGGAGAACAGTTGGTACACATCGCCCCGCCACAGTAAGGACAAAAAACAATCCTGGTATTCTTAGCATGACAATTAGGACAGCCCATCCCACTCTCGCTTTCAACTTTAACAAACTCACTGCTTCCCTTTTCTTTAACCACCCCGCCGGTTTCACCACCCTCCGTTATCCCACTCAACTGAGCAAACAAACCAGTAGGCTCTTCCTTCTTTGAAACCCCCTCACTCCCAAGCACATCATTCAAACTCAACGCCTCCACGGGTTTTTCTTCCCTGCCACGGCTTTTCTCCCTTCCCTCCTTACCCTTTTCTTTCTTTTCCTTACCCCCCTCGCTTGGTTTTTCTTCTTTTTTAACAATCGGTTCAACCGGCACGTTCGGAGCGATTTTCTGAACCTCCCCCTCTGTTTTTGTTTTCCTCAACTCCTCATAAACATCCTGAACAAGCGCTTGAAACTCCTCCTTACCAGCCATATCACTGCTCGCAATAACCTTGACTTTTTCCTTCTGCTCAGGCGTCAAAAGATACCTCCTATGCCTGGGAATAACCTTACCCTGAGCCTCCTCCACCGTTTCCCTAACCACGTCCTTCAAAATCCCCTCAATCTCAGCCTCATCAGGCGTTTTCGGTTTCTCCTCTTTTTTCTGGAATTTAAAACCCGCCTGCTTAAACTCTTCGGTTTTCGGTTTCTCCTCTTTCTGAAATTTAAACTCTGACTTTTTCAACTCCCCCTTTTGCGATTGTACCTCCCGCTGTTTTGAAACCGGCGGGAGGTACAATCGCAAAAGGGGGAGTTGAAAAAGTCAGAGTT
>CAYMAH010000028.1:0-7917 GCA_964388435.1 Microcaldota archaeon
ATATATTATTATAATTAAAAATATTAAATATAACACGTCAATTATTATTAAAAATATTAAGTAAAATATACTATTATAACTATTAAATTTAAGTAATAAGAAATAAGGTATAAGAAATAATAATACTAATAATGAGATCCAATAACCCCAATTATTAATTATGTAATCAAATTTTTTCTTGAAATAATAAAAATTCATAATTTAATCAACACATTTCATACCGTATTTATATCTGCCATCTTATGGGAGTATGTCATGACCATTCTCAGTTGTACATGAACACTGCAAAAGAACCTTCCGCAAAACTTGCAAGCGGTTGAAGACGGCCTGCGGCAACCATGCGCAGCGCAGCGAAAAACTCTCTTCCTATAACTCATTCATAATCTACTGACAATGTTTGTTTTTAAAGATTATCATTTTTTACAAAATTTAATAATTAATTCTTTGCCAGCTGCGAAAATAATGAGTTTGGCTAGCCAACCCTTTCAATCGTTTTTTTTTATAGGGTTTTTGAGTAGAGTGGCATTGTGATTGGGTTTAGTGAGGGTGGGTGGGATTTTTCTTTTAGTACTGCTTTGAACATTTTTTTAACGGTTGGTGGTATGTTTTTTTCAATGATTTTTTTGTTGACTGTTTTTTTTATTGAAAGGTATTCGTGTATGAATGACCTGCTGGCAAATTCTATTTTTTTGAAGTCTAGGGTTATTAGTTTGTAGGGGGATGCTTGGATGAAGTCGAACAGCTCGTCAGCAGCTTTTCTGGTAACTAGGTTGGGCGCTATTTTGCTGCTTAGTATTATTGTTGTCATAGGTAACCTCCTTTGTAGATGTCAACGTTTTTAACTGGGAAGTACGTTTGAAATGTTACAAGCGTTCCATCCAGTTTGGAGTGATCAGTCAAATTGTATAATATATCTCCATTAACATATTTATTTGTTCCGTTTAGGTATAATGCTCCTTTTCCTGATATTATTAGAATGTCGCTGTTCATGTCTTTGAGGATTTTGGTGGTGCTTGGCAGTCCGTAACCTCTTCCGCCTTCTGGTTTGGTGGACTTTCCGCTTACGGCTTCTTTAATGCTTTCACAGTCTTTGTTGTTTTTTGTTAAACCCGCGGTTCTAAAAGAGCCTGGTATTGTCACCCCGCTGTCAATGAAAGCGGCTTCAAGAAAACCTTTTTTTTTATAATTCTGCGCCATAAAAAAAGATTGGCTACATTTAGAATGCTCGCTGATGTTTGCGACAAGCTCTCCTATGATATATTTAATCGTGTTTTCATTGCATAACCCCCCACTTGAAATCAACCCGTAGATCTGATCTATGTAAGAATCATCAAGGCGGTTAGCCTTGATTATTGGAATAAAAGAGCTTTGCTTGTCTTGCGTTCTATTGCCAGTAATCGTAAGAAAATAATTTTTTATAGACTTTGCTTCAGGCACTTTAAATTTTACGCCTGATAGGAGAATAAACTGAAATAAGGGCAGAAGAGTTGTTGGGTAAGCCCACGTTAAATCACTCAAATCCAACACGCCCTTTTCAAGACAATTTTTTCTAAAATTGCAAAACTGAAGGTAACTCCTAACAAGCAGCGGGTAAACTTCTTCCATACTCCTATTCAACCTACTATTATGTGTTATAAAATTTAACTTTTTATTAAAAACCAGGTTTTTAAATCCTCGCACCCCTTATTGCCGGCGTTGTTTAAGATTTATCAATTTTATTTAAATAGGTATATTGTGTATAAGTATATCTTATGAAACAGGGGCAAATTCAGTTGATGCACTTGCCAACGCTTAACACCGTGATGATGGTGGTGAAGGTTTTGATGGAAAGTTGGGGGGGGATAATCAAGATTTCAGAGTTGAAGCGAAGACTGCCAAAACAAGTAATGCATTCTACTCTTATTGGCATTCTGGATTATCTTCAAGAGAGTGGGAAAAAATTCTTATAACTATTAAAGGAGTGGTTTGGGTTTACCTGTCTCCGGTTGGAATTGGGAAAGGGTTAAGAAAAGAGGTTTGGGGGGTATGAGTGAATGATTTTAGGGTTATACTTCTGGATCGGGTTGAAAGCAGAGTTTGGAGAGCTTAATAGGATTGTGGGTGGAGTAGCAAACCTAAGGATTTGGTAAACTGTGAGGTAAAGTTTTTTTTTGTTTGGGCGAAAGTGTTAAAAAAGTGGTTTGATTAATATTTTTTTTGAATATGGTTCGTGAGGGTGTTGTTAAGAAGGAGGGGGATAAGCGTTTGTTGGTTATTGATTATAAGGGTGCTAATATTACTCCGGATGTGGCGGAGCATGGGGTTTGTATGAGGGATGTGGTGGAGAATCTTCAGAGTAATGAGGTTGATGAGGTTGTTTTGGTTGAGTATTATGAGAGGATTTATGATGAGGAGCAGACTAGGATGTTGAAGGGGGTGGCTGATGTTGTTACTAAGTTTGAGAATGAGAATGTTTGGAGTCCTTCGAGGTTGGGGGTTACGCGGGATGCTAAGGTGATTAGTGAGAGGCATGATAGGGTTTTGGAGGTTTTTAATTTGTTGTTTTCTGATCCGGTTGGAGCGTATTTTAAGGTTTTGCAGTTGTTTAAGGAGCAGAGTGCGGCGGTTGTGGGTAGTTTGAATCCTGAGGATGATAAGGCTTTTTTGGCGACTGTGGTTTTTATTAAGGGTAGTTTGGATTCGCTTTTGTTGATTAGGAAGATGAAGGATTATGTTTCTCAGTTGGGTAGGGTGCCTGAGGGTAGGTTGGTTTATAGGGGTTTGTTTGAGAGTGGGATTAAGCCTAGTTTTATTGGTAGTAGGGTTTTGTTTACTGGTACTGAGACTTTGGAGTTGGTTGATGAGTATGAGGTTGAGAAGTCGAAGATTTATATTTATAAGCATCCGGAGAGGATTGAGTTTTTGTATTATATTAACCCGCCTGAGTATACGTTGTCTCCTGAGAAGTATTTTCTTTTGGAGAAGACTAAGGAGGTGGTTAGTGAGCGTAGGCCTGGTGATGTGGGTTTTATGGATATGGAGCAGGCTAGGAAGTATTTTTCGAAGATTTATGTTAATACGATTTCTGATATTGCGGTGAGGAATAAGATTAGTATTTCCATGGAGGAGAGGGAGGATTTGGCTTTGATTGTGGCGAGGTATACTATTGGTTATGGGATTTTGGAGGTTATTTTGAGTGATAGGCAGTTGACTGATGTGTATGTTGACTCGCCTTTGGGTGTTAAGCCTATTTATTTGGTTCATTCGAAGTATGGGCAGTGTCAGACTAATGTGATTTTCAGTGAGGAGGAGGCTAAGGCGTTGGTTTCGAGGTTTAGGGCTTTGAGTGGTAGGCCTTTTGATGAGGCTCATCCTATTCTTGATTTTGATCTTCCTGATCTTCAGACAAGGGTGGCGGTTATTGGTAAGCCGTTGGCTTTGGATGGGACTGCTTTTGCTTTGAGGCTTCATAAGGAGACTCCTTGGACTTTGCCTCAGTTTTTGGATTTTAAAATGTTTAATACTCTTACGGCTGGGATGCTTTCTTTTTTTGTGGATGCTCAAGCTTCTATGCTTATAGTGGGGAGCAGAGGCTCTGGTAAAACTTCTCTTCTTCAAGCGTTGATGCAGGAAATACCGCAAAATCTTAGGATTATCGTTCAAGAGGATAGTGTGGTGGGTGATTCTCAAATTGTTGTTGAAAGAAAGGGGGTGGTTGAGAGTACTACTGTTGGAAAGCTTATTGATGGTTTGATGCGGATTTATGGTTGTGAAGAGTTTTTTGGAAAGCAAATTTTATCTGTAAATCCAGAAAGCGTTAGGGTTTTTTCGTATAATCCTTTTAATGGTAAAATAGAAACAAAGTTTGTAAGTCAGTTTACTCGTCACTTGGTTTCAAAACCGATTTATGAGGTTATCACAAGATCTGGAAAGAAAATCAAGGTGACGTCGGATCATTCCTTGTTCACAATCGGTGGTACTGGAATTGAGCCGATAAAAACAGGCAAGCTTAGGGAGGGAGATTTTATTGCAACTGCTGAAAGCATGAGTGATGGTGAAAGTGTTAAAAATGGTAGTTCAAGTTTAGAAGTTCAAGTGTTGCCCTTGTTTGAGTTGTTTTGGGATGAGGTTAAAAGCTTGCGTTTGGTTGAAAGTACGGATTGTTTTGTTTATGATTTTAGTGTTCCGGGGTGTGAAAATTTTATTTGTGAGAGTGTTATAGCGCATAATACTCAGGAGCTTCCGATTCCTCAGTTGAAAAATTTTGGTTTTAATATTGAGAGGTTGAAGACTAGGCCTCCGTTGGGGGCTCAGAGTGAGGCTGAGGTGTCGGCGGAGGATGCGTTGAGAACTGCTTTGAGGTTGGGGGATTCTGTGTTGGTTGTGGGGGAAGTGAGATCTACAGAGGCTCGCGCACTTTATGAGGCTATGAGGGTTGGGGCGGTGGGTAATGTGGTTATGGGGACCATTCATGGGGAATCGGCTTACTCGATTTGGGATAGGGTGGTTAATGATTTGGGGGTTCCAACCACTTCGTTCAAGGCAACGGACTTTTCAATTGTTGGAGCGCCTATCAGGTTTGGGGGGTCGCTTAAAAGAGAAAGAAGGATAATAGAAATCACTGAGGTTAAGAAAGAGTGGAATGAAGACCCGTTGAGGGAGGGTGGTTTTTTAACTTGGGAGTTGTTTAACGCCAACACGGACAATCTTGAGCTTTTTGAAGAGCAGATGAAGGCGAGTGAGTGGATTGCCAAGGTCAGGAGGAACAGGGGTTTGAGTTATGAGGATATTTTGAATGAGATTAGCGCTAGGGCTTCGACGAAGCAGTTTCTCGTGGACATGAAGAGAAAGAACAACATTCCCCAGATTCTTGAAGCGAATTATAGTATAAGAGCTCATTCGAAATATCTTTTAATGCAGGAGAAGCAGAGGGAGGAGCATGGCGGGATTGAGTATAAAACGCTTTTGCAGGAGTGGGAGGGGTGGGTGACGCAAAATCTTTTGAGAGAGGCTACCACAAGCAAGAGTTTGAGTTGAATTGCTTTTGGTTGAATTGTAAGCTTGCGGGTTATTCATACGCTTTTGTCTATTTCTCCGTAAACCTGATTGAATGGCGGCAGCGTTCCTGTAATGAATCTTTTCAACTCTTTTTCCCAGTTTGGCTTTTTTTCCATTATTTTTTGCATGAACTCCGATTTATTGAATTTTCTTTTTAATTTTTTTTGTAAAATCTTGTGGTTTACGGCAAGTTTCTTTTCTGCCAGCAGAAACCACGCGTCGTACACGTCTCTTGACTTGTTTCTTTGGAGTATCGTTCTTATTTTTTCAGCCAGTATTTCATTTTCGTTCATTGTGAAGAGTTCAAATGACGGGATGTCGTTGTATAAAGGGGTTATTCTTTTTATTTCTGGTTTCAGCGATGTTCTTTCCCTTGAGCTTAGGTTTAGCGATATCACACGAGCGCTTTCTTTCGAGCCGTCATATAGCGGACCGTGGAAGGTAATTCTTGCATTTACTTCGTTTTGAAATTTTTTCATTTCTTTTACGGTTGCGTTTATGTTCAGCAATTTGATTGAGTATAAAGCCGAGGTTATCGCCCTCTCGATTTTAAGTTTTTTTGACATTGTAAAATCAAGGTCTTCGCTGAATCTTGGCAGTTTGTATATCTTGTAAAGGCAGGTTCCGCCCTTGAATGCTAGTTTGCTGTCGGCGGTTTGATATATGGTGAAAAGAAGCAGGTCTTGCAGGTAGTCAGCCTCGCAGTTTTCAATCGTAAGTCCTTTGAGTTTCGCTATGCTTTCAAGCTCGCGTTTGGTTATCAATAATATTTCACTTCCTTTTTGATTTTATATACAACACGGTTCATTTTCATTCTTTTTAAATAACTCACAAGTTTTTTTATGTCAAGCTCTTTTTTGTGTTGGCCTAGGATTTCAAGGAATGTTTCAAGTGATGCGTGCTTTAAGTACAAAGCGTCTGCCATGGCTTTTTCTTTTTCCGCCATGAAAATTTCAAAATCACGGTAAGGGGTTTTCGCAAACCCGAAAAAATTATCCTTTTTTATCTTGATGAACTCTATCGTCGTGTTGTTGAACCGAATCTTGCGTTTTTTTCTGGAGCGCGTGGTGATGATTTGAATGCAGTTTGGAAGCTGTTCAGTCATGCCATGATATCTGATTGCAGACCAAGAAGATACATAGCAAGGCCACACGATGTGCGATGATACGAGTAGCGCGTCGCTGTGCACTGTGTACTTGTTTTTTTCAAGTTTAAAAACTAGGCCGCTTTTTTTTAGGCGGTGCGCCACGAGTTTTGAGTAATCGTTTTTCTTGTTTATTATCCGGCTTATGGTGTTTACGCTGAACACAGGATATTTTTTCAATTCGCTTAGGATTTTTATACGATTAACCATAGTTATCTTTTTTGATAACAGTGGTTTATTAAACTTTCTCTTGGGTGTTTTATGCAGATGCAGAGAAAGTGTTTGAATCAAACGATAACCCTTCTAATTGTTTTAACTGGCGTTTTGAAGTGGAAGGTCAAAAGTGATTACAACAAAATCAAAACATAAATTATCGCTGGCAGCGCGTAGTTCAAAACAAGGAAAAATCAAAAAAAATAGGAAAAACTTGCGGGGCTTCTTACGAGATTGAAAACTTTAAGTAATTTTAATTAAAGTTTCTTAAAGAAATTTAAAGATACTTGTTGTCATTTCTGTTATCTTTGTCATTTTGCGTTTTTGCCCTCGGAGCAGTCTTTTTTTAAACCTCTCCAGCTTAGAGAGTGCACGGGCGTGCGAGATTTAGCGTTTCTCATGAGGGGTGGTTTGGGGGGTTAGTCGCACGCGAAGCCGTTGAAGGGTATTTTTTTACTTGTTTGGGTTTGGGTTGAGAGGGCTTTGCCGGTGGCTTTTATAACGCAGTTCGGGGTGATTAGGTTGAAGGAATCGGGTGCTTTGGCGAGCGCTTCTGGTTTAACGCGTCTGCTTGTTTCGCTTACATAGGCTTTTATGTATACCGCGATTCCTTTTTGCGTGTAGGGGTAGTACCAGTAGGGGCAGCCGCGAGTGAAGATTGAGATGGTCGGGCAGTTTACCGCGGCTGCTAGGTGTGCGGGGCCTGTGTCCATTCCTATGTAGAATTTGGCTTTTTGAAGTACAGCCGCTAGAATGGGTAGTGGTATTACCGGGAGTAGGGTTGGAGTTTTTTTCATTTTTTTCGCGGTTTCTTTGGCTGATTCCCTGTCGTCGGGGCCTTGAGCTATCACCGGCTTTGCTTTTGAAGAGAGCGCGTCCGCGGTTTTGGCGAAGTTTTCGGCTTTCCATCTGGTTTGCTTGTCTGAAGAGCCTGGGAAGATTATGAAGTAATCGTCGTTTATTTTGTTTTTTTTTAGGATTTCAACCGCTTTTTTCTTGTCTTCGATTGAGGGTTTTATTTCCGGTTTGGTTTTGAGTTTTTTAAACCCGTTTTTTTCAATTACGTTTAAGTTGTATTCTGTTAGGTGTATTGGTTTGATTTGGTTTTTTAGCCACTGCTCTTCAAGGAAGGCGGAGGTTAGATCGATTCTTTTGTTTTTAAAGGGAAGAAGAAGTATGGAGGTTATTATTCCTAAAAGCGTTGGTTCAATCAGCACTATACAGTCTGGTTTGGATTTTATTATTTGGATTAATAATTTCAGTTTTTCGCCTGTTTTGTTTGGCAGTTGAAGCGCGGTTGATTTTTTGGGGCAGAATGGCGCTAGGGTTTTCGGGGTTATTATTGTCGTTTTTTTGGATTGAAGAGTGATTGATTCCATTACCGGTAGGTTTAGTATGAAGTTGCCCACTTCCAGGTTGGAAAAGATTAGGGTTTTTTCTTGCCTTGCTTGGGTTTTTCTGGCTTTGTAGGTTTTTTGAATTGAGAGAGAGGTTAATTCCAAAAATTGTCTTATGAAGTGTAT
>CAYMAH010000029.1:0-51069 GCA_964388435.1 Microcaldota archaeon
AAAAATTATATTTCAATCATTTTAAAACATAATAAGTATTCGGCCCGCTACCCCCCCTTCAAACCAAACCTTTTTCAATCAAAGCATTAATCTCAGAAACCGCGGTAACCTTTCCCACCTCATTCAAAACCATAACATCCCTCACATTGAGATATACTCTTGCCTTTTATTTTTGTGAAGTATAAATCTGGCTCTTTATCTGTATGTGCATTATTTACTATATATTTGTATTTTTCTGTGAAATATTCTGCCAAAACCTTACCATAACTTGCCCCAATATCTCTGATAAGTTCTTATTGTTGAAATAAATTTGATAGTCACCCATTAAGACTTTCTTAAATATTTTCATTCTTTTGGTAACTTCTCGCATTACTGCAAAAAGCATATGGCTTCTTTTAATCAATTGTTTTACTGCTTTATCCATATAACCTATTAGAAACTGGCAAGGTATTTAAAATTGCATTCTGTTAAAAAAGTAAGGCATCTGTTAAATAAGTGCCATAAAAACGATAGTTATTCAACAAAGCCAGCCGAACATAAAACTATAAATATTAATAGCAACAATAAAATACAGTATTAAACAAGCCATCAGGTATGCTAGGGTTTATTTTATACTTGCTGTGAGTTGAAAAAAGGTGGATTAAATGAAAAGATCAAGAGGGTTAAACTCAGGAAAAAGCAGGCTTATACGAAAAAGAGAGTTAAGCCCCGCAAAACAGATAAAGGAATTTAAAATTGGAAGCATAGTGAGAATAAGAATAAACTCTTCAACAGCGACCCTTCCTTTAAAATTCAACAACCGAGTCGGAGTGATAGAAAAAAAACAGGGAAAAGCATACGTTATAAAATTCAAGGACATGAATAAATCAAAAGAGCTTGTTCTTGACAGAATCCAATTGGAAGAGGTGTCTTGAAAAAAATGGAAGTAATTGAAAAAAAGCCGTTGACGCTTGCAGAAGCTTTTGAATTGCTAAAGGAAAGAAAAAAAGAAAACCTCTCCTTTGAGCAGCAATACGCTTATAATTATCTTGACGATGTTTCAAGGCTTTCTGAGAAAGACGCTGAAAGCCTTTCTGAAAAACTAAAGCCTTTTGGTTTAACAAAGCTTCAAATAGTCAAGATAGTGGACCTGATGCCAAAGAAGGAGGACGAGCTTAAAATGATAATATCAAGCGCCGGAAGTGGAGTAACCGCAGATCAGTTAAAGGAAATAGTGAAAATAATAAAGTCATTTAAGGAAAAGGAAAAAAGCGTGGAAAAAATTAAAAAAATAAAGGAAGAAAAAGAAGAGAAGAAGGAAGAGGTTGCTGAAAAGTGAAAAGAGAAACAACTGGAATTGTTCTGGACTATTTTCCGCATGGGAAGTCAAGCGAGTCCCTTGCAGAGCCAACAGCTCAGGTTTTAGGGGAGGATTACTTCACCTTGCTTGAAGTGGTAATCCCGGGAAGCGTTTCAATAAGCGACAAGATTCTTCTTGACAAATCAAATCCAGCGTGCAAAATTGAAAGAATTAAGAAAAGAATAACCTTCCAAGAGCTAAGCGTTACCAGTCAAAATCAGCTTAAAAACTTTATAAAGGAAATAGTGGTTAAAAAGGAAAAAGATTTTGTACGGTTCATAAACACTGCCACTGCCATAAACATAAGAAGTCACTCTCTTGAATTACTACCCTCGATTGGAAAAAAGCACCTAAACCTTATCTTGGACGAGCGGTCAAAAAAGCAGTTTGAGAGCTTTGAGGATATTAAAAAAAGAATTCCCCACCTGACGAGCGTTCCAGATATATTTGTCGAAGAGATAATGGAGGAAATAAAGGGAAACGCTAAATACTATCTTTTTTCAAAGCCTCCATTCCAGAAATTCGAACGGTACTAACAAGTAGTGCTGATGGGAGTTTCAGAGCAGTTAACGCTTAGAGCGAAATCCGAAGTGTTAACCTCAAAAAGATTTTCAGGAGTGCACACCGCGCCGTTACCTCCGTTGCTTAAATTCAGGTAAGCGGGAGTATAGTTTTGAATGAAAACATTCCAATTCTGATTTTCTGAAACGCTTTTTGAAAAACCGGAAAAGTTTGATGCCAAAGTATATGAAACCAAAACGTTGAAAGTGTAATTATTTGGAGAATTTGAAAGTGTATTAACGCAGGTTAGAACAGGCTGTGTTGAATTAAATCCTATCGCCGAATAGGATTGGTTTGAAAGAATAAGCGAAGAGTTTGAAAAATAGTTTACAAGCGTTGAATTCAAGTAAGAGCAGAAGTTTTGAGGCTGAACGGTGCAATTATAAGCTTCAAAAGCGCTGTCGGCAATGGCGTCGTGGATTGTTGAATTGAAAAAGCTTACCGCTTCACTTGCTTTCTCGGCAACCATGTCGCTTTCCATCGCCGCCACGCTGCTCTTCCTCTGGTTTCCAAGGCTGATCATAGCGTAGGCGAAGAATATTAAAATTATCGCTACTATTGCGATGATTGTTATTGAATAAAAACCTTTCATGGCAGCGTCACCCAAGCATTATAAACACTATTGGTCTGATTCGCGCTTTGGCTTGAAAGACAAGAAGTATTAACGCCATAAACTAAATAACAACTTCCGCTGCAGTTGCAAATACCGGGATAAGCGTAAAAAACAGAATGGATTGAAAGGTTTGAAGAAAGTGGTGTTTCGGTCGATACATTAAAACCAGTTAAAGAATTGAAAATCGAGGGAGTTATCCCAGCTTGATATTGGTATTTCAACTGTAGATAATCATTGCCAAGAATCCTCATTGAATTAAAACTCTGAACATAGGAAGGCTGAAAGGAATTGAACAGAGTGTAAAGGCTTAAAATTGCTATCAAACTTAAAAGCCCATCAACGGTGAATATTATTCCTTTCATTTTCAGCACCCTTCAACCTCAAGAAAACAACCCGCGCCGCAGCTGACTGGCGAGGATAAATTAATATTGACATTCGTAAGCCTTTTTCCAACCAGCACCTGATTGCACTGCAAAGAAGTGCAATTGTTGAAAACAACCCCCCCAACACCGCTTTCAACCGCGCACCATTTTTGAGGAAGATAAGAAACGCTTGAATTTGAAACAATGGCATTTGCGATAACCTGCTCAGCGTTCGGCTGAAAAACCACTATCGAAGAATATTCTCTTTGAAGAAACTCCATGTAATGAGTGGCCACTCCAAGTGAAAAAGTGAAAAGCAGCGCTCCTATGAGAAGATCAAATGTAAGCCATTGCCCTTTCATTTTTTTCAACAACCTCCTAAAACCACATTTACGCTTCCGCTTGAACCTTCCAAACATACCGTTTCTCCGCATGCGAATGAACTGCTTGAAGGGTTAATGCCGCACAAGCTTTGAACCGAAACCGTCTCGTTGGTATCATTTGAAAACATTGTCAGCATACCGCTTGAAAAGCTTATCCCATACGAAATGAAGTTTCCATCTTTTAAAACGCATGGCATTGAATAATTTCCCTCCACCTGATTAATGCAATTCTCATTAATGATATTGGCAAAGCTTTGCAGCGCAACCTGCTGCTGAGTATAATAATTGGGCGTGTCAGAGTAAAAATAATTTATGAGATTAGTCATCCAGCCTATTATTATTATTAAAATAAGAAAGACAAAATACAATTCAAGGCTTATCTGTGCTTTCATTGAAATACCACACAATAATGATAATAACCTATGACACTACAATAACCAGAGATATTACTTGTATCAATATTCTGCCCGGTTATTGCAATATTTGTGGCGTTGAGTATTCCATCACTCACATCCTCCACCACGCCTGTGTTCGAGTTGGTGATTTGAACTCCGTTTAAATAAAGGTGGGGATAAATAGTGAAGTTTGACCCGCTCAAATTGAAAGCCAGCGTGGTGAAAGCAAGTGATGAATTTCTTGCGGTGTAATTCAAGAGAAAGTTTCTGGAGGCGCTTAGGCTTATTGTTTCCTGAATATAATTGCCTACGTTTAATAATATGACCACTATAAAAGCAACTATTATTGAAACTACAAGCAAGTACTCAATGGCAGTCTGCCCTTTCAATTTAGTTGAGTACAATTGACAACCACCCCTCCATTATTACTTACAACGACGCTCAGCCACCCCTGCTGGTTACACTCGAAATTGATTGTCGGCGGGAAAAACAATGTTTCTCCTGTCACGTTATAATTGCTATTGAAATTAGTGACATTGCTACTTTCAGTGCAATAAATGTTAGAGTTGGAGGTAGTTGGAATAAAGCAAATTGTATTTGGTGGCACGAAAACAGTGGTTGAAACATTCGCTCCAACCCCGCTCAACCCGACAAAATTAATGTAAGAGCTCACCACGCCTATGGCGTTTCTGCCAAGACCGAGGTTGTCTAAAACCGTGTTTTGGCTGATCTGGCTTGCGGCAACCGAAAGCAGCGCTCCAGCAAGCGCGAAAATAAAAGCGGCTATTATAAAAAACTCAACACTTACCTGAGCGCGATCCATAAAAACACCATGAACACAAACCCGACGCCCAGAAAAGGCGCGAATGGGAACGATTCTTTAATAGAAATATGTTTAACTTTCATCCTTTTTAATTCTTTTATTTCGCTTTTTGTAATTCCTTCAGCGTTTGTTGTTATCAAGGGATTGGCGGCCTCTCCTTTTAAAGACTTGCTTATAACCTCGCTTAAACCCAGTTCTTTAACCACTCCGTTTTCAATAAAAAGATTATTGGCGGGAATCATCCCCTCTTTTAAATCTTTAACTTCAACCTCTTTTCTTAAAATCTCATTAGAAGTTATTGAAAAAGCTTGTATCAGAACAATTGAAATAAAGCTTAAAACCAAGGCAATTGCCAGAAAAAAAAGTGTCGTCATGCCATAAAAGTAAAAACCCGCGGCCAGCAATATCAAGCCCAAATAAAAGGGTATTTTAATAATGAAAAAAACAACGAGCAATAAGATAAATGCGATTAAACTTATGTTTAAATTGATTTTTAAAAAAAGCAGTATGCTGGCCACGGCCGCTGATGATATGGATGAGCCGACCGCCATTTTAAAAGTTTCAAGCACGTTGAATCTTTTTCTTAAATCAATCAATTCTTTGAAGTGAATCACTATAAGAAGAGGAATTGAAAGAACGGCGGAAGCAAAGAAAAGATACAAAATCCCTTGCCAGCCGAATCCAGTCAGAAAAAACATCAAACCGTTTAAGCCTACAAAAAACTTAACGTCTCCCCCTCCCCAAACTCCGAGTTTATAAAGAATATACGCAAAAACAAAGCTTGCAACCGCGATTAAAATGAAATCAAAAGCCGAGGACTCGACAACAGAAAGAATAAAACCGCCCATTACAACCGCGTAATTCAACAAATCCGGTATTACCCTTTCTTTCAAGTCAATGTAAACCGCTATTGAAGCGTAGACAATTGAAATTAAAAGCAAAACATAAAATTGTAACATCAAACTAAATTAAAAGTGCAAAGGATAAAAATTTATTGCTGTTTTTTATATCCCCTGATTCTTTCCTTTTCCCGGTTTTTTGAAACCTCCCTTCCAGTAAAGTTGCTAACAACCTGCTCTGCGAAAGCTTCAAGCCTGAAAAGCTCGTCAATTGAAGGTTTTTGAATTCCTATTTTATGAAATAATTTCTGAGGGTGTCTCACGGATTTGAATGGTTTTAACTTCTTTTCCAGCTTGCCGCAGAACCTTTTAGACCCCACACAAACTAACGCCGTCTTTCCATTCAATTTAAATTTTTGTTTGAACCTTATTTTTTGGGAGACGCAAGCGAAAATCAAATCGCCTGAAATCTCCTCATCAAGACTTTTCAATTCATAACTCTCCCCGGCGTTCAAAACTCCGGTGGCCACTATACTTGCAATATAACGCGAATCGTTGTTAAACCCGATAATTATCTTCATCGTGTATATTCTAATGTGGGGAAAAATTGAAAAAGGTTAATGGTTTCTTTTTTTCCAATGCTTTTTTTTATTTTCCTAGAATTACGGGTGCGTCTGCGTCAAGCCTTTTCATTCTCTGCTCTGACAAGCCTCTCAAATAAGTGGCTACGGCGAAAGCTGGAATAAGCAAAATCGAACCTTGAATAAGCAAGTAAATGCCCGCGAATATGAAAACAAAGCTTAAGCTGTCAATAAGCGTTTTCTCCTTTAAAATGTCCAAATGCTTGTTTAAATAGTCCCACCTGGTTGAAACGTCAAGAAAAGGCTCGGGCTTGTCAACTGTCATCGAAGTTGACATTAATTTTTGTTCCGCCATGCTCACTTCACCTCAATTATAGGATGTGTTTTCAAATCCTCCACTCCGAAGGCATTTCCAATGACCCTTTCACTCCAATAAACTCCCGTTATAAAAGCGAATACCAAAGCGATGTAAATGTTTATGAAATATGCTGCTGTTGTTAGAATTAAGAATATAATAGAATAAAAATATGATTTGTAGGCCTCTCCTATGGTGGCGCTTTTAAAATCGCTTGCAAATTGATCGTTAAGAAAATCTCTTCTCTCGACAATGTCCGCAAACCTTAGTTTTTTTCCGTCCCCCATGAGCTTTCCTTTTTTTGTTGCTTCTTGCTTTTCCTTCTCCGTCATTTTTTCAGGAAGCTCGTCAGAAGGAGATGAAAGCGGAAGAAACATGGCGGTGTAACTATCCATTTCAGCATTGCTTTCTTTTTTTATTTTAATATTCTTCAGCATAAAATTCACTTTATATTTTCAATTAAAAAACCCGATCCAAAGTAAAAAGCGACTATCCCGGCAATTGGAATAAACAAGCTTGGCTGGTTTACCAAAACGTAAAACCCGCCTAAAATCAAAATCAAGTTTATCATAAAATCGGGAATAACCATGGTGTGCTCGTTCATCGCCTGATTGAAAGTGTACGTGTTTTCAACTGGCTTTGCTACTCCCAGCTTTTCAAGCAGCATCATCAGCTTCACTTCCCAACTTGTTTTTATAGCCATAAAAAAATCACTTTAACAAAGCGACAACCCTCGAATTTGATTTTACTATCGCTCCATTCCAGAATCCAATCATCCAATATCTCCCGGCAAGCGCCGCGCTTATCAAAGAAACCACCGGAATGTAAGGAATGGTTATTATTGCAAATGCGACGAATGTTATGGCTTTGGCTTTGGCGCTGTACTGATTTTTCCAAAGTCCTATAAAATCGTTTAAATAATCTCTTTTCTTGACTTTTTTTGTAAGGCTTAACTCCTTCTTGGATTTGAGCGTTAAAAGCGTGGTCTGAGGTAAAGGTTGAAACGACGTTAATTGTTGTTGCTCCATTCTCTCATTCACCTTGTCACAATCATGTTTTTATTTTTCATTATCACGTTAAGCATGGTGTTTTTCTTTATGTGTTCTCCGTATGCCTTTCCGGCAATCAAAGCGAATAACGCGCTTAGAAAAATGCTGTATTGAAATGAAAAAACTGCTATTATGAAAAAAACTATTGCCAAAGCCCTGTAGGTGTGCCATTCCCGCCATGTTTTTATTCCATCTTCAAGGAAATCCTTTCTTGTCTTCAACTCCATCACAGAGTGGTTATTGGTGTCTATTGGAAGAACGAATGGCGTTTCCATTCCTTGATAATATGGCTGTGCCGGATCCATGCCTAAATAAGAGCAAAAGTTATTTATAAACTTGTCGGTGGTAACATTTAATTTAAAAGCTTGTCATCAAACCTTTTTTTTCTAAAATTTCAATTTTATATTGCCTTATGCATATCTTTTCTTTTAAAAACCATGTTTTTGTAAAACTTTTTCAGCAATACTTTTTTTATTGAATCAATATCAAACTAAAACAAGAGTGAATAGAAATGGAAGAAATCATATCGGTTAAAAACATTTCAAAAAGCTTCCAAACCTTTGAAAACGAGGAAGGTTCGGTCAAAAGTCTTTTCAACAGAAAGCATTACCTGAAAAAGAGTTCGCGGTATTTTCACACATAATTTTAAGACCGGAAAGTATCTAAACTGGTTTTTCAACATGGTGAGTCACGCTTCTCAATATCCCCTGCCTGTTTATGGAATTCTGGGCACTATCCTGCTTACAATTGCAATACCTGTTGGCTTGGCTTCATTCTACCCCGCGCAACCTATTTTTTCAAGAATAAGCCCATCCCGTTTTCCCGATATCTGAGTGTTTTACTTTCATACTTATTATAATAAAACAAGTTTTTGGCTTTTAAAGTCCTATTCAAGCGGCGGAGGATAAAATTCAAACAAAGCGATAGGTTTAAAATTTTACACGAATCTAAATTTAGTCAATGGTGGATACAGGCATTAAGGTAGGAGACTGCATGAAGACAAAAGTCATAACAATAAACGCGGATTCAACAGCGGTTGAAGCCGCAAAGAAAATAAAAGAGTTTAATGTTGGCAGCCTGCTTGTGGAAAAAAACGGCGTTGTACAAGGAATAATAACCGAAAAGGATCTTGTAGTCAAAAGCCTTTCCGCAGGAGACTTGAACATAAAAGTAAATGATTTTATGAGCGCAAACCTCATTCAAATCGAGGATGATGCTGATTTGAGCGCGGCGGCGAAGATCATGGGCGAAAACAAAATCAAAAGACTTATTGTAACTCATGCGGGCAAGATAGTTGGAATTATTTCCCAAAAGGACATAATATCTATTTCTCCTTCTTTATATGATTTGATCTCCCAGAATTGGAAGTCTGGATTCAAAACATTTTAAAACAAGCATGCATGGATGGCGCCCTTGATTAGGTGAAGGGGATTGTCAACAATGCGTGCGTAAAAAACTGTTTTGAGTTCTTTTTTTAAAAAAAAAGGTGAATTAAAACATGGGAAAAACTTACATTGACACCGTAAAATATCAAATAAAAGCGGATTTCGAAGTGGATGGAATCGTTGAAAAACCAGACATTGTCGGAGCAATATTCGGCCAAACCGAAGGCCTTCTAGGAGACGAGCTTGAATTGAGAGAGCTTCAGAAAAACGGAAGAATTGGAAGAATAGAAATAGACGCTCAAATCAGAAACGGAAAAACCGCTGGGTTAATAATAATTCCCTCAAGCCTGGACATGGTTGAAACAAGCATTTTAGGGGCCAGCGTTGAAGTGGTTGACCGAGTGGGGCCATACGAAGCCAAGATAACCGTTGAAAAAATAGAAGACTCCAGAAACATGAAAAGAAAACAGGTAATGGACAGGGCTAAAAACCTTCTCAAAACGCTTATTTCAAACGAGATTCCCGAAACAAGAGAACTCACTGATTTATTAAGAGATCAGGTTAAGACAGCCGAACTGATTGAATACGGAGAGGAAAAACTCCCTGCAGGGCCCGAGATAGATTCAAGCGAGAGCATTATTTTTGTTGAGGGAAGAGCCGACGTTTTGAATCTTCTTAAAAACAATATACTTAACGCTATTGCAATAGGCGGTGCAAACGTTGGAAAGACCATAACAAGGCTTGGAAAGGAAAAAGAAGTCACGGCGTTTCTTGATGGTGATAGAGGCGGGGATTTGATAGTCAAAGAACTGGCCGCCGTAACCGATATAGATTATGTTGTAAAAGCGCCTGACGGAAAGGAAGTGGAAGAATTAACAAGAAAGGAAATAATACAAACCCTTAGAAAGAAAATACCACTTCAGGAGTTTCTAGGCCTCATGACTGAAAAATCTGAAAGGAAAAGATTTCATGATTTTAGAGACGGCAGGGACAACCACGGTTTCAGGGACAGGAACGAAAGAAGGTACGAAGAGAGAAGGCCCGAGGAAAAAAGACCCGACGTCATTGAAAAAAGAGTTGAACCCATTCAAAAGCCGGTTCAAATGCCAATCCAACCGGTTCAACAGCCGGTTGAAAACCCAGAGGCAAAGCCGGAAATTTTAGCCAAACTCAAAAGCCTTGAAGGCAGTCTCAAGGCAAGAATATTGGATGAAAAGCTTGAAACAATAAAAGAAGTTCCAATAAGAGAAGTGATGCAGGCTATAACCGAATCTCAAAACGCAAAAGCGGTTATATTGGACGGAATAGTCACGCAGAGGCTGGTGGATCTTTCAGAGCAGAAAGGATTGAAATATATAGGCGGGGTTAGAAGCGGGACCATAACGAGAAAATCAACCGTTTCAATAATCCTGTCATCGGAGTAAAACAAAAGCAGAGGCGTTGAAAGACGCCTTTCATTTTTTGCTTTTAACAGCAAAGATTTTAAAACAAAAAGGTAAAAATAAAAGCATGAAAAAATCAAAAATTGATGAAATGAAAAAAGTGGACGAGTTAGTGCGGGAAACTGGAAGGGAAGACAAAGGCGAGGACGAGGTTATGATCTGCCCTAAATGCGGAAGCACGAAAATTTCAATAAGGTCAATTGATATTCCCGGGTTTGCTCCGGAAGTATATGTTTGCGGCAACTGCGGGTTCAAAATGGAAAGCCCAATAGAGGCTGAACCGCTCAAAGTGGTGCAGTCTGAGGAAAAAACCGCGGAAAAAAACGAAAAGAAAAGTTTAAAAAAGAAAAAGAAGTAGATTTTAGCATTAATTTTTAAAAGAGGGATGATAAAATGGTAAAGTTTGCAATTGCAAAGCAATTGGCTGGGAAGAGAATCATAACAACGGATGGGGAGGAACTTGGAAGGGTGGTCGACTTGTATGTTAACGAGTTGACTGGAAAATTGGAAAGCGTTCTTATTGAACCCAACCCCGATTCAAGCATAGCTTCAAAAGCAAGTGGAGGGCTGGTGACAATTTCATACGGCTCTGTTCTGGACGTTAAAGACGTCATGGTCGTGGACAAGAGAGGAATAACCGCGGCAGCCTGAAAATCTAAACTTCAACAGTCACGTATCTTCCCTTAGTAACATCTTTTACTGTTTTATTTTTAACCGCGTCTTCGGGGTTTTCTAGAATGGATTCTATGCCCGCATAGTTTTTGTAAACCGCTTCGCCTTTCTCTCTATTCTCTTTTGCCTTTAACTTAAAATCTTCAAGCGCTTTTTTTTGCTGTTCAAGCTTGAACTTCAATTTTGATAATTTTTCGTTTATTTTAACCTGGTTTGAATAATACTCGTCAAGAGCCTCGTTAAGAGTTGGAAAAGTCTTAAAATCCAACTTAAGTTTTTCAAGAGGTATTGAAGAGAAAAACTTGGGAACCTTGTTTTCATAATAAACCCTTGGCTCTTTAATGCTTAAAAGCCCGTTCAACGATTCAATAAGCCTTTTCTTATCGGCGTCTTCTATCTTTCCGCTTATCCCCGCCCTAGCGCACGCCTCTTCGATGTAAAAAACCGAGAGATTTACAATCTTTGAAACCGCGGGGATAATCTCTCCCGTGACTGACTCAAAATCAGATTCTTTCAACTCAAAAGGATGTTTTTTAGCTTTAAGAGGAGTATAATCGTTGTTTTTGCTTATTCTTTCAGACTCTTTCAAAAAAGCTTTTATTTTTCCATTATCGAGCAGAATGATGTTTCCAGTGGCGAATTCAAAAATCAAAACAGAATTTGTAAACGTTAAACGGCAAACCCTGTCGAAATTCAACTGCTCTATTTCAATAAGCTTTTGATTTGAAAGCTCGTCTCTCAAAACCTTGACAAAACCCCTCGGTTCTTCGACTTCAAACTCGTAATCTGAAAGGTATATTTTGTTTTTAGCTTCCACTATCAAATTTTTACCTCTAAACTTGAACTTGAAAATCCCGTTATTGCAATAAACATTGCCCAGAAATGTATTTTCAAGCACTTTCAACTCCGGGATTAAAAAGAACAAATCCAGGTTGCCAATCTGCTGCATTTCAAGTTAATAAGCTGGTTGATATATAAAAGTCTATCTCATGGCAAGCTTAACATCATCGGCGGTTACGGTTTTCCTCCCCGCGTGCTTTGCAAGATCTATAGCCTTCTGAGATATTTTAAGCGCCTCGTCCTCAAGAACATCAGCAAGGGCGTTAGCCGCTTCAGCGCTCACCCTTTCAGCTCCCGCCTTTCTTATAAGCCTTTCAACTGTAGCGATTGGAATGTCGGTCATGTCATTAAATTGGATAAATAAAAATAAATACTTTTTCTTTGAGTTTTCTTTTGAAGTTTACCCAAAAATAGAAAATCGTGCGTTAAATTAATATCCTTTGACGGTAAATTTAAATTCAAATGGAAAAAGAGCAGATTGAAAGCTTTGTGAAAAGCCTAAACCTGAAAAAGGAGATAGAAGTCAGAAGTTACCAGGTTGAAACCGCCGTAAGCGTTTTAGTCAAGGGCAATTCTCTCGTGGTAATGCCCACCGCTCTGGGCAAAAGTTACATCGCACTGCTTATAACCGCTGAAAAAGCAAGGCAGGGCGGAAGGGTTTTGTTCCTAGCCCCCACAAAACCCCTTGTAAACCAACACTTCAAGCTTATTTCAGAAACGCTTCCATATGAATCGACGGTTATAACCGGAGAGAACGTAGCAAAAAACAGGGTTTATGAAGCTCAGATAATCTGCGCCACCCCCCAGGTGATTAAAAACGACATTAAAAGCAAGAAACTAAACATTGAATCTTTTTCAGTTATAATATTCGACGAGGTTCACCGAGCCATAGGAGACTACGCTTATAGTTTAATAGCAGAAGAGTCGAAGAAAACAAAAGCGCTTCTGGTTGGCTTTACCGCTTCACCATCGTCTGAGAGAAAGAAAATAGAAGAAATCTGCGGCAAGCTGGGCATAGAAAACATTGAAATAAGGAATGATCAGGACGAGGAGGTGAAAGAATACATAAATGAAATTGAAACTGAATGGGAGTTCATAGAACTGCCAGACTGGCTTAAACAATTAACCAGGGAACTGCAGCAGATTCTTTCAAAAACATGCGAGCCTCTTGGAATAAAAAACCCCTCAAAAAGACAACTTTTAGAAATAAGAATCGCAACATTGGCCCACCTTCACCACAACCCTTCGGGGTTCAAAACCCTGAGCATCATAGCAAGGGCCATAAACCTGCTACATATCACCGAGCTTCTCGAAACCCAGGGGTTGAAAACCACGCTTGATTTTTTCAATGGAATGAGCGAAAAGGAAAGCAAGGCGGTTAAAAATCTTTTGAGAGACGATGATTTTAATAAAGTGATGGAGAAAGTAAGTCTTTTAATTAAAGAAAAAAAAGAACATCCTAAATTTGAAAAGCTTTTAAAAATAGTCAAAGAAGAGATTTCACAAAATCATTCGCTGATAATTTTCGCCCAGTATAGAAGCACCGTAAGAGAAATTGTTGAAATGCTTGAAGCGAATGGAATCAAAGCAAGGCAGCTGATAGGCAGAAGCAATTCGGGAATGAAGCAGAAAGAACAAGTTGAATTGATAGAAGAGTTTAAAAATAACTCTTTCAGCGTTTTAGTCTGCACGAGTATAGGAGAGGAGGGGCTTTCAATAGCCGGCGTTGACATGGTCGTTTTCTTCGAAGCGGTTCCGTCGGAGATACGATTGATTCAGAGAAGGGGCAGAACTGGACGAGTAAGAGCTGGGAGAATGATGGCCCTTGTTTCCAAAAACACCAGGGATGAAGCCTATTTCTGGGCTTCAAGAAACAAGGAAAAGAAAATGCAGAGGCTACTTTTAAAAATGAAGAGAAAAACAGACAGAAAACCAGAAGAGGAAAGAGCATTAAAAGCAGAGGCTCAAAAATCAAATGCCGTAAAAGAAAAAACCAAGGAAAAAACCAAGGAAAAAGGAAGGAAAAAGGTGAGCCTGGCAGATTGGACATAATCTATGATGACCGTGAAAAAACCGAGGCAATCGAACTTCTAAAACAGAAATTCAAAATGGAAAGGCAAAGGCTTGACGTCGCCGACTTCATAATCTCAACCAATATAGGAATCGAGAGAAAAAGAGCGCGCGATTTCGAGCAGAGCATAATCGACGGGAGGCTTTTCAGCCAGGCTGAAAGACTCAAAAAAGAATTTGAAAAACCATTAATAGTCATAATAGGAAACGATTTCGAGAGAATAAAGCCGAAAGCCCTGTCAGGAGCTTTCATATCGCTCATAGTTGATCACAGCGTCCCAATAGTATTTTTAAACAACGAGGAGGAGTTCGCGGAGTTCATTTCAAGAATAGTCGAAAGGGAAGGTAGGCCTGCAAGAGAGAGGAAAACAAACTTTTCCAGAAAGAACGGGGATTTGAAGCTCCAACAACTTAACGTGGTTGAAGCGCTTCCAGGAGTAGGGCCGGTACTTGCCAAAAACCTGCTTCAAAAATTCAAGACGATAAAAAGCCTTTTCAACGCCGATGAAAAGCAGCTGAAAGAAGTTAAAGGGGTGGGCAAAACCAAAGCAAAAAAAATAAAAGACTTGATTTTGAAAGAAGATTAATGAAAATATTCATTGCAACAGACCACGCGGGCTTTTACCTAAAGGAGAAAATAAAGGAAAAACTCTCCAAAAACAATAACGTTGTAGATTGCGGCGCTTTTGTTTTTGACGGCGGCGATGACTACCCCGACTTTATCAAAAAAGTAGGTGAATCTGTTTCCAAAGGAAAAGGCAGGGGCATTGTCATTGGAGGAACCGGCATTGGCGAGTGCATCGTTGTCAATAAATTCAAAAACGTTAGGGGAGCTCTAATATACAGCGATTACACCGCGAGAAAGTCAAGAGAGCACAACGATTCGAATGTAATCTGCATTGGAGCAAGGACGATTTCTGAAAAAAAAGCTCTCAAACTTATCGAAGTTTGGCTTTCAACCCGCTTCAAAAAAGGAAGACATTCAAGAAGGCTTAAAAAACTTGAAGAGATTGAAAGGAAGAATTTCAAGTAAATCATAATTGTTGCTTTTAGGAAAAAGAATTTAAAAGGGTTGAATTTTCAATTTTTTTCTAGACTATGAAAACTGCCGATGTAACCACCGTTGTCCAAAGGCCGTTCTTGTCGCATATTGCCGATTGGCTTATGTTCATTGTCTTTACTATCTTTTCACTCATTTTGAATAGGTGCTCCTTTTCGTTCCAGGCGCTGTTCACGTCAAACTCTATTCCAAGCGTTGAGGCAAGCATCGAGGCCGCAAGATCTTCGGCGTAGTCTCCAGCCTTTTCGTCCGTCTCGCCGAAAGAGTGGTGTTCACTTAGATAACCATGCTGGCTTGAATCTGACGGTATTGCCACTCCAACGCTCGCCGCTATAAGACGGTTTGGCTCGTTTGAAGCGTTTCTGCTTATGACAACAAATACAACGCTTCCTGATTGAAGTTGTTGAAGACCATCCGTCTTGCTTATCTGCTTACAGTTTGGGGGCAGGATGCTTGAGACTGAGACAATGTTGAATCTTTCAATTCCGGCGTCTCTTAAAGCCAGTTCAAAGCTCGCCAGTTGGTCCTTGTGTTTTCCAACTCCCTTTGTCAAAAAAAAGCTTTTTGGAATCATTTAAAATCATTTTTTAAAAAATAGTGTAAAAAATGAAGTATAAAATTAAAAATGTTTTTATTGATTTTCAGTTTTTTCTTCGTTCAAATCCATTTGAAACGTTTCGTAGAATTTTTTCGTAGGCCTTAAAAACCTCGTCAAACCGTTTTTCTCAGAACTTATATACTCTTTTTCCCTTAATTCTTTAACAGGGGTGTAAATCTCCCCCCGAAAATAATTTTTAAGCTCGCTCTGCTTGATTCCCTTCTTTTTTGCTATCAACCCTAAAATTTTAATGGCTTTTTTTGAAAGCTCTGAATTTTCAGATATCTTCGAAACAAGTTTCACATAATCGCTTTTAATCTGCATTGAAACGCTCTTCTCGCCGACTATTATCTCCAACGCGGTTTCCCTGGAAGCGTAATCCCTTTTAAGCTCTTCCACCAACCCCTTTACTCTTTTCACTTCAATGTTCGTTATCCTGCTAAGCTCTTCAAGCTCGACGCTTTTGTTTTCAAAGAAAACAACCGCTTCAATCATGCTTTTTTCTTCCATATCCACCTTTAATTTTCAAACAAGAGGTTTAAAAGTTTTTTGAGAGCTAATTTAATTGAAAAAAAAAGGTGATTCTATTTTTGGATTTTTTAATTTCACAAGATAAGTATTTGGAAGCAGGTGTGCACATCGGCACGAAAACAAAAACCGGTAAAATGAGAAACTACATCTACAAGGCAAGGGAAGACGGTCTTCATGTTCTTGACTTGAAGAAAACAAACGAGAGAATAAAAAACGCGATAACAATGCTTTCAAGATACAACCCGGCAAACGTCTACATAGTGGGTGGCAAGGACAACGCGAAAACTCCGTTACTTAAAATGTGCGAGTTGACTGGCTTTAAGCCAATAGTTGAAAGGTTCACTCCAGGAAGGTTCACAAACCCTTCAAGAGAGGACTTCAACGAACCGGCGATTGTATTCATAGTCGATCCAGCCGTGGACAAGCAAGCGCTTAAAGAGGCTTTCGAGTCAGACGTTCCGACAATAGCGTTATGCGATACGAACAATGAAATAAAATACGTTGATCTTGTAATACCAACCAACAACAAGGGAAAGAAAGCGCTTTCGCTTATATTATGGATAATTGGAAAAGAAATCTGCAAGCTTCAGGGAAAGAAAGAAGAAGACTTTCCGGAATTAAAAGATTTTATGGGTTAATTTTATGAGAACTCCTGCCGTGGCGGGTTCCTTTTACCCTTCAACTAAACAGCAATGCGTTGAATTCATAGAATCAAACACCTGCGCTGAGAAGACAAGCTCTAAAATAGTAATAACACCCCACGCCGGCTGGGCTTTCTCAGGAAAAACAGCCATTCACTCTTTTCAATCACTAAAAAACATGGGTTTGAACAGATTTCTAATAATAGGCCCCTCTCACTATTTTTCAGAAGGCGTTTTTTTAAGCGGCCAGTCTTGGAAGACTCCCCTGGGAACAGCAAAACACGATAAAAATCTGGTAGAACAACTTGGCTTTGAAGTAAATGAAAGTTTTCACAGGCCAGAACACTCAATTGAAGTTCAAATTCCATTTCTGCAGTATTTTTTTAAAGAATTCACCTTTGCAGCTCTTCTTCTAGGCGACCAGTCTTGGAGTTCATGTCTGCAAGTGGCTAAATCCATTCCCGAAGACGTGGCGGTTATAGCAAGCTCCGACTTCACCCACTACGAACCGGAGGAAACCGCAAGAAGCAAGGATTTTGAAGCCATGGCCTTTGTTGAAAAACTGAAATCAAGGGAATTTAACGAGCATGTTGAAAAAAACAACATTTCAATCTGCGGTTACGGTCCTATAACAATAGCAATTGAAGTGGCTAAAAGAAATTGCAAGAAAGGAGTTTTATTGGATTTTTCAAATTCCGGGGAAACAGGAAGAGGAGTTGTGGATTACGTAAGCTTTGCTTTTGTTTAAATGGAGTGCAAGAATGAGAGAAAGGAACAAATCAAGAAAATAATGGAAAACCTCCATGCGGTTGTCCTTTTCACTCCTGCTTCGCCACTGTCTCTTTTTTCTCCACAACACCTCTAGTTTAATTACAACGCTTGCTTAATATAAATATTTTTTGTTTTTTTTCACAATAGTAACATTGACTTAAGTCGAATTTTCAACTTAACTCATAGAAAAAATAAAGAGAAACGCTGCTGAAAACGCTTCCTAATATAACGAAGTTAGTAACCCCGTTTTCAATGAAATTAAACGCCAAGAGAAGGACAAACAAAACGAATATTGCAATATTAAGATAAAAAATCGCTTTTCTAAGTTTCTTTTTTTCTTTCATTTTTTTCACCATAACCTTTTAAATACATTAGCATTACAATTATTTAAAACTTGCTTTAACTTAAAAAGCAATGAAAAAGAGGGTTTAGAATGGATAATTATGAACGTTTTCAGTTCCCCCCCGCACCTGTAAAAGCGGGAGAAGAGTACGACGTTGAAATACTTGACCTGTCAAGAAGAGGAGATGGAGTGTGCAAGATCGAAAAATTCACGATCTTCGTCCCGGGAACCTCAAAAGGAGAAAAATGCAGGATAATAATAAAAGAAGTTAAAAGAACTTTTGCAATAGGAGAAAGGGTTTAAGAACACAGAGGAAGCCCACACCGTTTACGGATGGGAGGATGTCACATCAAACCCACTTCTTCAACGCTTACGCTGCTGACCCCCTGGATTTTGGAGATTTCCTCTTCAAAATCCCTTGCTTCGGAATCATCGCATATAAAAGAAACTTTAATTGCCTTTGTTCCGAAGACATAATCCTCTATCTTGCCCGAGTTGTACCCGCTTATTTTCCTTAATTCTTCAAGCATTTTTTCTATCTTATCCTGCTCTTCGGGAACCACCGTTAAAAGCGTTAAAACTTTTCCCATTTCAAAATCACGGTCCTTCAAAGCCGCAGGAACCGCAAACATAGGTGTTTCCAGTATTCCTGCAATCTTCGCATCTTATAATAGTTTCAGTGCAATTTTCACCAGGGCATTGAAACTTCACGTACTTCAACGTGTTTCTGCCACAACTTGAACATACTGCCATTTTTTTTCAATCAACCTCGATTATTCTTAGAAAGAATTAAATTATTAAACCTAAAATATTTAATCTTATCGGAAGGGGTTATAGTATAACTTGGATTTTTTGTGAAAACCAAAAAGAACGGAAGCTTGCGGTTTAAATGCAAAAAGCTTCAAATCGGGGTTCAAATCCCCGTAACCCCGTTTTCAACAAACTAATTTTAACCTTCTACTCCCTAATAAAACCAATGTTCAGGAAAACAATCGAAGATTTTATTTGCGAGAACTGCGGTTTTAAGGTAAATGGCAATGGCTTTACTGATCATTGCCCCAAATGCCTTGCAAGCAAGCACGTTGACATCGAACCAGGAGACAGGCTTTCAAAATGCGGGGGTTTGATGCTTCCAATAAGCGTGGATTACTCAAACTATGAGTTTACGATAGTCTACAAGTGCTTTAAATGCGGTTCAATCAAAAGAGTTTCAGCGGCGCCTGACGATGAAAAGAAAAAGCTTGAATCACTGACAAGTGCTAAAAAAAAAGCTTTAAGCAATAAATTTAAATAATTTGATACCCAACTTTAAACAATGAGCTCAATTCGATATCTCGGCCATTCAAGCTTTGAGATTAATCTAGAAGGAAGAATAATTTACACCGACCCGTGGTTCAATCCAAAGCCAAAAGAAATGACTCGAACCATACCCCCATTAATAAACGCTTTAGACATTAAAAAAGCGGATTTTATTTTAATAACGCACGAACACTTCGACCACTGCGATCCTTTCGACGTGGCTGGAATGGAAAAAAGAACTTTCGCAAGCGTTCTGGCACCGGAAGAAACCTTGGTAAAGCTTGACATTCCCGAGAACAAGAAAGTAAGCGTGAACGAAGAGGAAAGCTTTAACCTTCAAGGGGTAGATTTCACCATAACCCAGGCAAAACACCCTCAAAGCGTGCACCCCGTGGGTTTTATTGTCGAATATAATGACAAAAGTTTTTATTTTGCAGGGGACACGTATGATTTTTACGACATGAATTTAATAGACGTGGACGTTTCAATGATTCCAATAGGGGGAAAATACACGATGGATGTTCTAGCCGCCGTCAACGCTTTGAAGAGAATAAAAACAAGCTTTGTGATTCCAATGCACTATAATACTTTTCCTGCAATAAACGCCAACGTGGAGGATTTCGCAAAAAGAGTAAAGCAGGACACGAAATGCATTCCCGTTGTTTTAAGGCCGGGAGGAGAGTTTAATTTTTAAAAAAAAGGTGATTTAAATTGATTTTAGGAGGAAGAATTCTGCAGGTAAGCGGAAACAAGTCAAAGGACGAAAACCCGAAAAACTACAACGTGAATGTTAAAATAGACGAGGTCAAGTCAGAGAAAACCAGAAGCGTGATATTCTACACCTACACAGTAGACTACGCCGACATTGGACAGTTAAACGTAAAAGGAGAGTTATACGTGGATGAAAAGGGTTTGGAAAAAGAATGGAAGGACAAAAAACAACTGCCCTCCCCCGCACTTGAAGACGTTTTAACAGCCATAATGTATTCAGGCTCAACAATAGGAACGCTTATGGCATTTGCTTTGAACCTAAGCGCGCCTCTAAACATGCCTAAAGTGCAAATTCAAAAAAACGAGTCGCCGGCTAGCTGAACTCTCCATAAGTGGAAAGCAAAGTCAAAACAAGAAAAACAGCTGCAACGTAAAGCGGAAGCGCTATTCCGAAGAAAAACGGTTGGTTTGAACAGCCGCTTGTGCAGAACTTAGGAGCAAAATAAGTGATGTAGGAAAGCCACAGCGAAACAATAAGCCCAACCAAACTAAGAACGGTTAAAACAACGGAAAGATTTTTTCTGTTAAAAGCTAAAATCGCAATGCCCACAACCGCGAGAATGAAAGATATTATTCTCAAAATCCAACAGTAAATGCAGGCTTGATATCCCATCAAGCTTAAGGCGATGCTTGTAACCCCGCTGATCAAGCTTATAATTATTATTAAAATAATCGTTTGCCTAAAATCAATAAAACGCATGTTTCCTTTTTTTGAAAGTAACATTTAAAAACATTATCGCCTCAAAATAATCAATTAAATCCGTTTCACTGCTTTAAAGCAGGAGGAGCTTATCATGGAAAAAATAGAACAGGCAATAGAACAAGCACTTGCTTTCAAAGGAAAAAGAAAATTTCAGCAGAAGGTCGACCTAGCGGTAAACTTCGAAAGAGTGGACTTCAAAAAGCCGGAGAACAGGCCGTTAATTGAAATAACTCTTCCACACGCCCCCTCCGACTTCAAGATAGCGGTTTTTGCAGACGGTTCGCCCGCGGTGGAAGCAAAAAAATACGCGGACCTTGTAATAAGCGGGGCTGAAATACAAAATTACGTCACAGACAAAAAAAAGCAGAAAGAACTTCTTAAATACCAGCTTTTGTCCACGCCGCAGTTAATGACCATTGTAGGAAAACAGCTAGGGCAGGTGTTAGGCTCCAAGGGAAAACTTCCAAAACCAATACCCCCGACAGCTGATTTGAAAAGCTTTATAGAAAAATCAAGAAAAACCATTTTTCTGAGAAGCAAGGGTAAATACCTTCCTGTTTTACACTGCATAATCGGAAATGAAAACATGAACAAAGAAGAGATAACTGAAAACGCGTCAGCGGTTTTGGACGTTCTAAGAAAAAAATACGGCGAAACCACCATAACAAGCGTTTACGTAAAACTTACAATGGGAAAAGCCTTCAAAGCGTGAATTTAAAATGATAACAAAAAACAAGAAAATAGAAACCGTCGAATTAATCTCAAAAAAACTCGACTCTTACAAAACAATAGTGGTTGCAAGCATAGAAGGGCTTTCTTCAAAGCAGTACAATTCAATCAAAAAAAAGCTGAGAAAGGACGCGGAAATAATATTCGCAAGGAAAACACTTTTGAAAATGGCGTTGAAAAACAAGAACATCAACATTGAAGATAAAATGAAGGGAAGCGTTGTCCTGATTCTAACCAATCTAAACGCCTTTAAAATCTACAACTTCCTAAAATCAAACAAGTCAAAAACAAAGGCGAAACCTGGAATGGTGGCGCTTTCAGAAATCATCATACCCGCTGGAGAAACAAGTCTTGCTCCAGGCCCGGTGCTAACAGAATTAAAACAAGCCAAAATAGACGCAAGAATTCAAGGCCAAAAAATAGTGATTCTAAAAGACTGCGTTTTCATCAAAAAAGATGAGGCGGTATCAAACGAAAAATCTGCTATTCTGTCAAAACTTGGAATAGAGCCTTTCGAAAGCAGAATCTCAGTGATATCTGTTTATGACAATGGACAATTATATTTAGGACGGGATCTTGACGTTGACGAAGAGCAGCTTAAAGCAAACCTTGCAATCGCAAGGCTTAACGCCATAACCCTTGCCGTTGAAATAGAACTATTCACTCCTTCAACCACGCCCTTAATCATTTCAAAGGCTTTTTCAAGAGCCAGGGCTTTGGAAGCCAAGATAAACGTTGAACAGGCGGTTAAAGAGGCTTCACCAAAACCAGAGCCTCCGACAGAACCTCAAAACAGTTAAACTTTAAATTTTTTTTTTATTTTATTGAGAGTGTTTTTTAAAAAAAAAGGTGATTTTAAATATGGAATACGCTTACGCTATAATGCTTTTGCATGAAGCCAAAAAACCCGTGAACGAGGAAAACCTGAAAAAGGTTTTGAACGCCGCGGGAGTGGAGGTTTCAGAAGTTAAAATAAAGGCAATAATAACCTCAATCGAAGGTTTGAACATAGACGAAGTTTTGAAGCAGGCGGTTGTAAGTCAGGCTCCTTCAGCTCCTCAACAGAAAGAAGAGAAGAAAGAAGAGAAAAGCGAGGAGAAGAAAGAAGAAGAAGCCGCTGCAGGGCTAGCGTCATTATTCGGCTGATTTTTTTTGTTGAAAGCAAAAGGTTTTTTTTTATAATCAACCTTTGCTTCTAACAATAAACCATAAAAGCAAGCCCAACCGTCTAATTATAAGCTACTGTCGCAATTGACAAAAAAAAAGCGGCTTGGCGTATAAAGTCTAAAATCTGTGCATAACCCCTTACTTAACGTACAAAACCGAAAAAAAGCGAAAGGGTTAAAAACATTTATTAAAAAATTAAATCATGCCTAAAAAACAAGTTTCAATTTCAACATACCGAACTGCCTTTGCGGTGTTCTGGTTTGGCGGGGCCTTTCTAATAGCAATAAGCCTGATGCCTAATTCAGTGCCTCCTGTAATCGTTGGCGGAGTTAACTTTTTCCTGATAGCAGGCATCTACTTTGTTTTAACCGCTTTAGGAGTTTACCTGTACAAGCCAAAATCAATTGAATGGTAAATTCAATGCAACATAGTTCAATGCAACATAGCTATTCGATTCAACTAACCCGCTTTTTCATTTGATTTATTTATTGCATCGGTTTTTTTAACTTATTCAACTTTAAAATAGTCCGTATGATAAAGAGACTTTTTTTGCAGCACTGGAAAAGCCACGAGAAAACAGAGCTTAAATTCAACGAAGGCGCCAATCTTCTGGTTGGGGGAATGGGGTCTGGAAAAAGCAGCTGCGTTGACGCAATCTGCTTCGGATTATTCGGAACCTTTCCCGCCTTGAAAAGCAGGAGAACCCCTCTTCAAGAAGTTATAACAAGAAAAAAAGACTTCTGCCGGGTAGAGCTTGAGTTTGAATCTGAAGGCAAAAACTACATTGTATCGCGAAGCTTCGGAAAAAATTCGAAATCCGAGTTAAGAGTGGATGAAACCGTAATTGAAACTCAGTCTCAAAGGATAAGCGAGTTCATTGAAAAAGCGCTTGGAGTTGACTATGACCTTTTCACAAAGGCGGTTTACAGCGAGCAAAACAGGATAGAATATTTTCTTGAACTTCAAAGAGGGGAGAGAAAAAAACAGTTTGACGATCTCATTGGAATAAGCGCTTTCGAGACCGTAAGGGCTAACGCTTCCACCCTTATAAACAAGCTTAAATCCTCAAAATCTGACTTTGGGCTTTTTGACAGTTCAGAGTATGAAGAAGTTAAAAAAAAACAGGAGTTCGAGTCAAAGGAAATGAAAGAAATTGAAAAAAGCATTGAAGAAAAAGAAAAAAAGCAAGCATCTCTTGTGTTATCGATTGAAAAAATCAGAGGTAAAATAGAAGAATTGAAAAATAAAAAACAAATCCACCTACAAGCTCTGGAAGATAAAACCCGCATTTCATCGCAATTGTCGTTCATAGATAAAAAGCTGAAAAGCCTGCCTGAATTGCAGGAAGAGTCTAATTCGCTGGAAATAGAAAAAGCCGACGAGGTTGAGCGGCTTAAAAAACTAATAGAAACAAAGAGAAACCTTGAAAACCAGTTAAGTGGCTTAAACGCTGAAATCAGCGGGTTCAAAAAAGAAGAGTTGGATGAAACAGCCGGAGAAAAGCTTGAATTAATTGAAAATAAAAAAACAGAAATTGAAAAACTCATTGAAAAGCTAGGCGGAGATATCGCAAGAACAAGGGAAAAAAAAATTTCCAAACTAATCGAAGCGGATAAAATTAAAAAAGAATTAGAACGGATTGAAAGTGAAAAGCCAGAGCTTGAAGAGTTAAAGGAAAAAATAAAAATTAAAACAAGCGAGGTAACCGAAGATCAAAGAAAAGAGGCGGTGTTCAGAGATAAAATAGCTCAAAACAGCGAAATCATAACGCTTTTAAACAAAGCAGCTGGAAAGTGTCCAACGTGCGGAGCAGAATTAACCGAAAAACACAGGGATGAAATGCTCAAACTTAAAAAAACAGAAATTGAAAACCTTAAAGAAAACCTGGGGAAGCTAAACCCCGCAATAGAAAAAGAAGAGCTTAACAAACTGGAGGAAAGGAAAGCCAGGCTTGAAAACGACCGCTCGCTTGAAGATGAAAAAAGAAATATTTTAAAATCGATTTCAACCGAGCTTGATGATAAAGAGGAAAAAAGACTTGAAGTTTTGATAGAAGAGGGGAAAAAAAACCTTTCAGCCATCAATGAACAGTCAAAGCTTTTAACTGAACAGAAATTCAAGCTGGAAAGGCAGAAATTAGAAGAAAAAAAATTTAAAAATGCCGTTGAAAGAAAAAAAATCATCGAAGCCGAGCTTGAAAAACTGAAAACAGTTGACGTTAACGAGCTTAAAAACAAAATCGACCTTTTAAACACGCTTGTAGAATTCAACGCTTTAACAAGAGAGAAAGAAGAGAAGAATGAAAATATCAAGATAATAGAAGATAACCTTTCAAAACTAGGGTTCAAAGAGGAAGAGTTGAGCGAAGCTGAATCCGAGTTTTCAAAAATAAAGGAAGAAAGCGCCGAAAACAAGGCGGTTACAGCCGGATTAAGACAGAGAATTAACGGAGAAAAGAGAATAATGGAAGAATTCGAAAGACAGATTAGCGTAATGGAGGAAAAAATAAAAAAACTGAACGAAATTGAAAATAAAATAAAGAAAGCGCTGGAATTTGAAACGCTTATAACGGGAATTCAAACCCAGTTAAGGGAAGAATTAATCCAATCAGTAAATGAAGTTCTTGAAATAGTCTGGAAAAGCATCTATCCCTACAGAGATTATTCTTCAATTGTAATAATTCCAACCGAAAATGACTATTCCCTCAAACTCAAAAACGAGGTTCTTGTAGACGTGGATGAAGTAAGCGGAGGGGAGAGAGCCTGCGCGGCGATAGCATTGAGAATAGCGCTCGCGGTTACAATGGTGCCGAATCTGAAATGGCTTATACTGGACGAGCCAACGCACAATCTTGACTCCAACGCGGTTTCAATGCTTTCCGCCGCTTTTAGAGAAGGGTTCAGCTCAATAACAAAACAGGTTTTTATAATAACGCACGACGAAACGCTGAAATCAGATTTTGATTCTTACTATTTATTCGACAGAAGAAAAGATGACAATGGAATTACGATGGTGGAAAAAATAAGGTCGGTTTGATTAAAACTCCTTTTCAATCTTGGAAAGTAGCGCTCTTGTCCTAACGTCGGGCGAGAGCGCCTCCTTCAACACCTGGGAAATGTTTGAAACAGGCATTATCCTAACTTTTTTCCTCATCTCATCGCTTAGCACAAGATCCTCCTCATTTGACTTTGGAATTAAAACTCTTTTAATCCCACTTTCCACCGCCGCCTCAACCTTCTGCGTAACCCCCCCTACGGGAAGAACCTCCCCCCTCACGCTCAAAGAACCAGTCATGGCAATATCCTGCCTTATTGGAATGTTTTCAAGAGCTGAAATGACAACAGTCGCAACGCTTATAGAAGCGCTGTCTCCTTCAACCCCCTCGTAAGTCTGAAGAAATTGAATATGAATATCATAAGTAGAAATGTCCTTTCCAACATGCTTCTTTAAAACCGCGCTAACATTATCCACTGCCTCCTTTGCGATTTCTCCCAGCTTACCTGTCGCTATTATTTTGCCTTCTTCCCTTGAAGCGGCCGGAGTTACCTCGGCAACGATTGGCAATACAATTCCCGCCTCGCCCATAACCGCCAGACCATTAACTTTTCCAATGCTGGTTCCCTTTGTCTCGAAAATCTGGTACTCCTTTCTTGCTTCAACAATCTGCTGAACCGCCTGTTGTTCAAGAGTCCTTGAAAGCTTCTTTGCCCTAACCACTTCATCCCCTGAAACAATTTTTTTGTTATTTTCAACAGACAAATCCCCGGCGGCTCTGACCAACCCCCCAAGTTCCCTTAACTTAAGCGTCAACCTGTTTTTCCTCCCGCTCCTCTTCCTGGCCTCGCTTATAATTTCAGACACGGCGCTCTCGTCAAAATGAGGTATCTTCCCGTCTTTTTTAACCTCCTGCGCCACAAACTGAACAATCTTCTCCCTGTTCTCCTCATTATCGACCATCGACTCGTCCATATAAACCTCGTACCCATAACCTCTGATTCTGGAACGCAACGCCGGGTGCATCTTCTTCATATCCTGATAATTCCCGGCTGCCACGAGAATAAAATCGCATGGAATCGGCTCTGTTTTCACAAGAGCCCCGCTTGACATTTCACTCTGCCCTGTAATTGAAAACTTCTTCTCCTGCATCGCGGTCAAAAGCTCCTGCTGCGATTTAGGGCTCAAAGCTCCAATCTCATCGATAAATAAAACTCCCTTGTTTGCCTTGTGAATAGCGCCTGCTTCCACCCTTAAATGAGCTGGAGTTCCCAAACCCCCGCTTTGATAAGGATCATGTCTCACATCCCCAAGCAAAGCTCCCGCCCTGGCGCCGGTGGCTTCAACAAAAGGACTTTTAGTCTTACCAGAATTATCAACCAAAAGCTTTTCAACCTCAAAATCACCTCCTCCAAAGCCTCTTGCCTTTCCAAGCTGCATGGCGAAAATCATAGCCGCGCCCATTATCAGCAATCCAATCAACAGAGCTGCTATTATAACATCGCTGAAAAACCGCTTTCCATAAGTAAGCAAAAGAAAAACTCCTAAAATCAAAATAAGCGTGCTTATAATATTGATGTTTCCCCCAGTCATTCTTGATTTTAACTTATTCTCCTGAACCTCTTTTTTTCCCTCTCCTGCCTTCATTATCTTGACTTTCGGCCTGTTTTCATCCTCGGGATTAGAAACAACAAGAATATCTTCAAGTTCTTGAATTGGAAGAAGCTCGCTCATAGCCTGAGCTAGCATAGACTTTCCAGTTCCAGGTATTCCAACAAGCAGCACATTCCTTTTTTGCTTTGCAGCCTTCTTGATTATCTCAACCGCCTTGTTCTGGCCGATAATCTGATCCACAAGCTTATCAGAAACCTTAACTTCACTGGTGTCTTTTAACGATTTTAAATAATTCGTTTTCTTCATTGTTAATATTTAAGGGTTTAAAACATTTAAACCTTGTGTTAAAAAAAAAAGAAAAAAAAGTAAGCTGATTAAAAAAAAAAGCTTACTTAACTTAATTCAGTGTACTGCCGTGCAGTTTACAATACCATTTGAGCCGCTATAATTGCAAGCCGAAGCATTTACGTTGTTCATTATATCATTACTTGTTGTGTTAACATTTGTGGAAGCACCCGATAATATGCTGGATTTCAAGATAACAATAACCAAAACCACTATAAGCAAAATACCTGCCAAAAGCAGTATATACTCAAAAGCTCCCTGCCCTTTGTTGTTCATTAAAATATCACCTTTAAAATAAATTAAAACTATATCTACGATATTCTTTTTAAACTTTTTGTTTAAACTTTTTTTCAGTTTTAAAGCATTTCAAGACGTAACGCAAGAGCTTATCTGAGTGTAATTAGAACTTGAAGTCAAATTGCAATTTGAAACATTCTGATAAGTGTTTGAAGAAGTGTTGATATTCTGGTTTGCCGGAGTCAAAACATTTGTCTTGACCACCACCATCACAATGACTAAAATAAATAAAACACCCGCGATTAACAAAATGTATTCAAGGGAACCCTGCGCTTTTTCCTTCATTTTTTTTTCACTTCAAAACGCTTGTTTTAATAAAATAAGCCACGACCGTAACGAAAACAACCGCCGCCGCTATCAACAAAAGATATTCTATAGCAGTCTGACCTTTTTTATTTTTTATCATATGGTACCACCTATTATCATTGAACTGGCAAGCTTGCCCACAGTGAATATAATCGTAACCAAAAGCATTGTGACAGGAGCGTAGATAATGTATTTAAACATCACTCCATCTCTTATCAAGCCTATTGCCACAAGCGTTATAATCGACTCTAAAACCAGGAAAGTAAGCAAAAGCTGTTGCATGGCTATATTCCTCCAAACATAAACCGGGTTTTGTTGGTTCAAACTGTTGAAACCAGCAATTAAAAACAATGCCAAAGTTGAATCGCTTGAAGCGAGCTGCTGAAGCGTTACATTGGCAGTTGAACTGGCAGTGCCTGAGGCCGCCATGCCACTGCTCATAAAGGTTATTATGGTTATAACAAAACCAAAAATAAAAGGAGCTAAAATCAAGCCTGAAATCACCAAAAACATTACGTGCATCATGCTTCTCGAAGCTCTCTCTCTTTTAATCCTCTGAACATCCCTGGCATCCTCTGCAATTGCGTTTAAAACATCGGCAAGACCAGCCCCAGCTTTTCTAGCATCGATAACCACGCTCACCACTCTTTTAAACAATTCAGAACCTGAACCGCTTCCCAAGCCAAGCATCACATCGTCAAAACTCTTTCCCTCCCTCAAAGCCTTAAGCCCGTTTTTAAGATCGGTGCTTAAAGGCCCGTAATCAGCATTTGAAACCTCCTCCAAAGAAGTTTCAGTCGTCCCCCCTGCCTTTAACACAAGACTCATATGCTTCAAAGCATCAGGAAGATTAGCCTCGATGCTTTCAATCCTGGAATTTCTTATCGAAATGGGAATTATTATCGCAAGGCTTGCAATTGCAATAAAAGCAATAAAACCTATAAGAAAACCGTTGATTTGAAGATTTGGAATAAAATATTCAACAAGAAAATAACTCACTCCGCTAAGAACCATCGCCAAAAAAAACATGACTATAATGAAAACCTCAAAGCTGAGATTGATTCCAGTCCCAGCGTAAAAATTCTTTAAATCCTTATAATTCATGTTGTAGGTTCTAACCTCCTAATCAAATAAAGAATCATTATCGTCATGAACAAAATGCCGATAAACAAGCTTAGCACAAGCACGAAGGCAATCCCCCCTCCGAAAACAGGAAGCTGAGCTACTGCGCTTAAAATGGTTAACATGACTGGCCCGACAACCGCGATCATGATATAACCTATGCTTATAAGATTTAAAACTTCTGTAAAATCTCTTATCTTCATCCTGCTTTCAAAAGAAACGTCATCCGCTATCGTGGTTATAATTTCAGCAAGATTCCCTCCTGTCCTCAAGGCCCTGATAATCTGAACCAAAGCTTTCTTCAAACCTTTTGATTTGGTTCTGATGCTCAACTTCAAAACCGCTTCCTCGGTGCTCATCCCTCCTTCCATGTCCACTAAAACTCTTTTAAACTCGTCGCTTAAAACACCATAATTGCTCTGAGCAATAGAGTTAAGAGAATTGCTAAAACTAACTCCCGCTTTAAGCTGAGTGGATAACTGCCTTAAAGCGAAAGGCAATTCCTTGTCGATATCCTTAGCTCTCTCTCCTGCTTTCATTCCAGGATAGTAAATCATCAACAAGGAAGTGAGAATAAAACCAAGAACAGCAACTATTATACTCAAAGTAACAGAATAGCCAATTCCCACCACGCTTAAAACAGGATTCAGGAAAATGCTCAAACTGCCAATTAAAATAAGAAGAAGAAACGCCACTATTATTGAAATAACCGAAGATAATGCCATATACCCTTCGGGAGAAACGTTAATATTTGCGCTTTCAAGATTGTTCTTCAAACTGTTGGTTATTGGAAAAACGTTCATTAAATTTTGAATCAAAGAAAGCGGTTTTTCAAAAACAGTGTAAAAATTACCAAGAGCGTTGGAACTCTTATGAACCGAAACCTGAACCTCTCTCTTGACCTCTTCAGTAGGAGCCATGACCAACCCCTTTCCTTCAACAGTTGTTTTAAGAGATTCCAGTTTCTTGCTGATATTTGTTTCCTTGGGAGCGTTCTTCTGCCTGAGCCTGTCGACAATCTTTTCAAGCTCCTCCTGCCTTCTTCTTTTTGACTCCGCGTCCTCCTCCTTTTCAACGTTCTCTTTTAAACTTGTAAGTTTTTTTTCAACCATTTTCAATCTCCGCGCTTAGTCCTCAAAATGTAATTCTGAGTTATAAAACAAACATCCTTCAACCTTCTCACCCCAGCCTCCTGCATCTTCCTTAAAATCTCCGCCCTGTTTGAAATCTCCTGATTCACAGCGCTCCTTGAAAGGCCGGTGTATCTCATAAGCGTTTGAACATAAAAAGAATTTAATTTGGTAGATTGAATCTCATCAACCGCGGGGTCCCAGGTATATAAAACCCTTAAGTCAGGAAGCTCTCCCTCCTTCTCTGAAGGGATAATTTCAGCTATTTCAGTAATTCTTCTTATTAAACCCTTCCTACGGTCATTAATCCTCTGCTGCATCACAATAAAATTCAAAGAATCAAGCATTATAACCGGAACTGAAATAGGAGGGCTGAACAAACGAGTCAAAGTCTCCTTCGCTGAATTGGCGTGAACCGTTCCCATACACCCGTCATGACCGGTATTCATTGCTGAAAATAACGTAAAACCTTCCTCCCCTCTTATTTCCCCCACAATAATCCTATCAGGCCTCATTCTCAAACTGTTCTTTACAAGATCATTCATCGTAATCTCTCCAACCCCCTCCATTCCAGGGGGCCTTGTCTCAAACCGAATCCAATGGCTCAAGGGAAGATTCAACTCCGCGGTATCCTCCACAGTCAAAACCCTTTCATTAGTAGGAATAAAAGAAGACAAAATGTTCAAAGTGCTTGTCTTACCCGAAGCAGTACCTCCTGAAATCAAAATATTAGCGGGTTTAGCGCCAAAACCGTCAGTAGCAAGCCAAAGAAAAGCGGCTATCTCAAGATTCATCGTTCTCAAATTCAAAAGATCTATTATAGTCAACGGGTCCTCCCTGAACTTTCTAAGAGTCAAAGTACTCCCATTAACGCTTACAGGAGGGATGGTGGCGTTAACCCTTGTTCCATCGGGAAGCCTCGCGTCAAGCAACGGATTTTGAATGTCAATCCTCCTCCCGATATTCCTAGCAATCTTATCAATCAAATCCTTGATATCCTTGTCATCATAATAAACAACATTAGTAGTCATCATGTCATACTTTCTGTGAAAAACATAAACCGGCTTTCCAGGCCCTATAATCATGATTTCTTCAAGATTATCATCCTTGATTAAATCATCAATCAAACCATAGCCAACCATCTCCTTCAAAACAACATCAGTGTAAAACTCCTTGGAATTAGGCGGCACTTTCAACTCAGGAGTGGAGTTGATGATATCCAAAATCTTATTCCTGTAAGCAAACCTCCTCTGCTGAGAAGTTTTATAAGTTTCGGTTTCAGTTTCAATAACCTTGGTGGCAATATCAATCAAAGAAGTGATTAAAATCTTCTCCTCCCCCAAATACCTTGGAACCGGAATCTCATAATGAAGCAAATCCTGCCCCGGAATCTTGTAAATCTTAACGTCCCCATAAGAAGCAACAAGGACATTATCCTCTTTCTTCTTCTCCTCCCCTATAATCTTTCTAACCTCCTCTCCCTCCCCTTTTTCTGATTTTGCTTGAGCTATCAAATCTTCAAGTTTAGGCATGACTTAATATTCAAATCACGGGTTAAAAAAACTTTTCCATCGCTTTCTTTCTGTTTTTTTTCACAACAATTTGAGTTTTGAAGTTATTTTATCAACCTTTTCATCCCTGTCAGGACCTACCGCAAGAGCAGTTAAAGTGCCTGAAGGAATCTGAGTGAAACCAGCGTCCGCTACAATACAAGCTTCAACCCCCGCCTTCTCACACTTATTTAATAATTCAATCAATTCTTTTTCAGAAGAAACCTTCAAAACAATCTTCTTGCTTCCCTCCTCAACCCAATCTTCAATCAACTTTTTACTTGACTTTCTAACACATTCAACAGAAGCGTGCGCCCCCTGAGCAACAAGCTTCCCCTTTCCCATGCCTAAATCACTTCTTAAAACAATGACCTGCTTCATTTTCTCAAAACCACCACACTCTCTCTTACGCTTGGAATCCCCAAATGTCTAACTCCCCTTTCCTTTCCAACAATAACATTTGACTTAAACCCAATCTCCTCTCCAATCCCGGCAAAAATCTTATCCACTTCAACCACCTCCCCGCCGACAACGCTATTGCCCACAACCAAAGCCACGGCCCCCCCTTCCACCAAACAATCGTCAAACACTCTTAAAACTTTTTCCATATCCTCAAAATAAGCGTCTTTAACCAAACTCATGCTTTTTGAAAGAAGAAAAGACCTCAAAAACCCCGCGCTCTCCCCACCCACAATGTTCAACTCCAAACCGTAAATTTTAGAATAATCCACTCCATTCAAGTAAGGCGGCGAGGTCACTATAGAAGAAAACTTCAAGCCCTTAAAAATTCTCGCATCGCCAACCAAAACCTTTGGTTCAACCCCTTCAAGCAAGGAAGCCTCTGAAATCATCCTCAACGCCTTTCTTTTAAAAGCAACTCTAACCGGCATCAACTTCTTTCTCTTGTCAATCTTCAAAACCCCCCCGTCCTTGAAAATAAAACTAGTCTGCGGAATCAAACTGGTCAAAACAGTAAGAAAAAACTCTCTCTCCCGTTGAGTTTCAATCTCGTTTATCTTTTTCTTCAAAGCAAAAAAATCAGAAAGGCTCTTCCTTGGAAAAACATCCTCGGGCTTGAAAAACCTGAAACCCCACTCCTTTTTATCAATTTCTTCAAATTTTAAAACCTCTTCAAAAACACCCTTCAGAAAACCAATATCATAATTCCTGGTTTTAACCCTTGAAACCATAACACTCAAAGGATTGCAATCCAATCCAACGCTTTCCAAGCCATTCAATTTACAATACAAAAGAGTGGTACCAGCACCGCAAAAAGGATCTAAAAACGGCGGCTTCAAATCAAGCATTCCGACTATCCTTTCAACAAAACCGCTTGAAAAAGCCTCCTTATAATAAAACCAGTTATAAACGGGTTTTTTCTTGTCGGGCGAGAAAGTAAAATCATCGCCAAAATCAAAATAAGTCAACCCTCCCATAACCGCTCCTCTTTATTAAAATACTCCCTCAACTTCCCAGTTAAAACAATTTCATTACTCTTTTGAATCCTGTTTAAAACCTTCAACATTCCTTGAATGGCATTATTATCGATAGCTCCATTTAATTTTTTTGCAATTGAATCAAATTTAATCTCGTTTTTCTCTCTCAACTCATCATTCATAACCCCTAAAATTTTAGGGTGTTTTTTAAAAGCTTTCGACAAAGACTCAATATTATTCTCTTTGATTTCATTTTTAACCACGCCTAAAATCTTCGGAACGTCCCCCTCTCTCGCGATCATGCCGATATTATGCAAAGCCTTCTCTATAGCGGCGCTGTGTTCAATCAAACCCTCGCTCCTAAGCTTTTCATTCAACTTGGCTTTAAACTCTTCTTCCATATTCTTTTTCCCCATTTACTTGACTAAATTAAAATTAAAAGCTTTTACATTCAAAATAATGCGCATGAACGTCAGAATAGCAGTTATAGACCAGAAGCTGTGCTCGCCTGAAAACTGCGGGGGTCAGCCGTGCGCAAAATTCTGCCCCGTAAATAGAATGGGAGAAGAATGCGTGACAATAGAAAAAACCGCCAAAATAAGCGAAGCGCTATGCACCGGATGCGGAATATGCGTCAAAAAATGCCCCTTCCACGCCATAACCATCATAAACCTGGCAAGCCCAATCAAAGAAAAACTTGTTTTTTCATACGGAGAAAACTCATTTTCACTTTACGGCTTAGCTCTGCCTAAAGGAGTAAATGGAATAATAGGCGACAACGGGTGTGGCAAAACAACAAACGTAAAACTATTGGAAGGAAAGCTAAAAATACAAAACTTTCCAACAGTTGAAGTAAAAGAATTCTTCGAAACAAAACCCAAAATAATCGTCAAACCGCAGGAAATATCAGCTCAAAACCTAAAAGGAAAAGTAAAAACCCTTGTTGAAAAACTCAAAACGCCGGCCTACAAAGAAATAAACGAAGTGCTTGACTTTAAATACATTCTTGAAAAAGAAGCTTCAACCTTATCGGGAGGCGAGCTTCAAAAACTCTACCTCATAGCAGCCATAAGCGGTGAAAGCGAGGCAATGATCTTAGACGAGCCATTCGCGTTTCTAGACTACGCTTACAGAATAAAACTAACAGAATTCCTGAAAAAAACAGGCAAGAACATGCTCATAATAGAACATGACTTATCCCTTCTCTCATACCTGTGTGAAAGTGTTTATATAATGTACGGCGCTCCAGGAGCCTATGGCGTCGTCTCAAACACCTACTCAACCGATAGAGGCATAAATATGTTCCTAAACGGGTTCATAAACCCCGAAAACACAAGATTCAGAGCCGAACCCATAAAATACAAAAAATACGCTGTCGAAGAAAAAACAACCAAAAACTTTGAAATAAAACCCTTCACCGAAAAACTCGACGGGTTTGAACTATCAAATGACAAAAAAATAAACGTGTTTAGCGGGGAAATAATCGGAATAGCTGGAAAAAACGGAATAGGCAAATCCACCCTCTGCAGACACTTAAACCGGCAAGTAGAAAGCTCGATAAAAAACCAAATACTCCAAAGAACGGACGAGTCTGTAGGAAATTATTTAAAAATAAACAGCAACTTCGACGACACATTCATTAAAAACATGAATCTCAAAAACCTGGAATTCTACAACATAAAACAAATCTCGGGAGGCGAGCTTCAAAAGCTTGAAATATTCAAATGCCTATCGCGGCAAAAAAACACCTACATACTAGACGAGCCGACAAACATGCTTGACGTAAACGGAAGAATTTTACTTTCAAAAATGCTAAGAGAAAAATCAAACGAAGGCGCTTCAATCTTAATAGTAGACCACGATCTTGAATTCCTGCTAAACACGGTAGACAAGCTGATGATAATAAACGGAACCCCCGGAGAAAAAGGCGTCGTAGAAGGAGTATTCGAAAAAGACGAGGGAATAAAAAGACTCTTAAGCGCTTTTGAACTGACCTATCGAAGAGACGATGAAACAAACAGAATCAAACTAAACAAAAAGGGAAGCGTCAAAGACTCGGAACTCAAAAAAACCGGAAAATTCATAGAATGATTTTTTGCAATCAAAAGTAATTTAAATTATTTTAAACTTAATCAATAAACAATGGAATCTTTTACTCCCTGGATTGAAAAGTACAGGCCTAAAAAGTTAAGCGAAGTTATCGGCCACGAGGAGATAACGAAAAGGCTTGAAGCTCTGGTAAAGACAAAAAACATTCCTCACCTGCTTTTGGTGGGCCCGCCTGGCTGCGGCAAAACCACGTGCATACTTGCGATGGCTTTCGAATTGTTTGGAGATTCAACTTCTGAATGCGTTTTAGAGCTTAATGCCAGTGACGACCGAGGCATAGATGTTGTCAGAAAGAAAATGAAGGATTTTGCAAGGACCGTTTCTCTTGTAAACACCCCGTTCAAGATAATATTCCTTGACGAGGCGGACAATCTGACCTCCGACGCTCAACAGGCGCTGAGAAGAACAATGGAAAAGTACGCTTCAAACACTCGATTCATTCTAAGCGCCAATTATTCAAGCCGGATTATAGAACCGATTCAAAGCAGGTGCGCGGTGTTCAGGTTTTCAAGATTGTCTGAAGGTGAAATAAAAGAAATAATTAGGAAAATATCAAAAGAAGAGGATTTGAGCCTTGACGATGGCGGTTTGAACGCTGCCGAGTATGTTTCGGAAGGCGACGCCAGAAAAGCCATCAATTGCCTTCAAGGTGCGGCCGCCTTGTCTAAAAAAATAACCGATAAGGAAATTTACAAAATCAGTTCAAGGGCAAGGCCGAAAGAAGTGAGCGAAATGATTGAAACCGCTATGAAGGGAAAGTTCACAACCGCAAGAAACCTTTTGGACAAGCTAATGATTGAATACGGGATGAATGGAGAGGATGTTATAAATCAGATTTACAAAGAAGTAATCCAGCTCAACATCACCGATGAAAAAAAAGTGAAGATAATCGACAAGATTGGAGAGTATGATTTCAGAATGATTGAAGGAGCTCAGGAGAGAATACAGCTTGAAGCGCTTTTGGCTCAACTATCGATTTTATAAAAAAACTTAAAAAAGTGTTTTAAAAATGATTTTAACGGATATCGTATGGATTATATTTTTAATAATAACATTTTTAGTAATAGCCAAAGTACTTGAAAAAATATTCGGAAGAATCTTCACGTTCAAAGAACTGAAAACAGACGTCAATGTATTGAAAAAAGCTGAAAAATCTCTCATTTCTCTTTTATCCTTCATAGCGCTGTACATAGGAGTTTCAACCACGACTGAATTCAACCTGCCTGTTGTGTTCATGCTAATAAAAGTAATGATAATCATAAGCGGGGCTTACTTTTTCATAGAACTGGGAAATATAATCATAGAACACGAGGCAAAAATCACCAAAAGAGCGGTTTTCACCGACTTTTCAAACACCCTCTCCAAGCTTTGGGACTTATTCATAATAATTGTAGCCATGACCATACTCATGAGCCTTTTTGGAATAGAAGTAACCGCCGTGATAGCAAGCCTTGGAATAGCAGGTTTGGCCATAGGCCTTGCTTTACAGGACGTTCTATCGAATTTCTTTTCAGGCATTTCAATGGGTTCCGACAAGTCAATAAGAACGGGAGATTATGTCAAGCTTGACAACGGAATGGAAGGGTATGTTGATCACATGACTTGGAGAAACGTGAGACTGAAAACCCTTGACAATAATTACATCTTCATACCAAACCTCAAGTTCAGCCAAAGCGCGGTTACGAATTATTTTTTCAGGGAAAAAGAGCTAAGCCTGTCAATACCCTTAAGCGTTTCTTATGATTCAGACCTTGATGAAGTGGAAAAAATAACCTCAGAAACCGCGAAAGAAGTAATCAAAAACAATATTGGAGCGGTACAAGACTACCTCCCTGTTATAAGATATTCAAGCTTCGGAAATTCTGGAATCAATTTTTCGCTAAACGTAAAATGCAAAACCTACACCGACAAATACCTTCTAACTCACGAGTTGATAAAAGCAATCAATAAAAAATACAAAAAAGAAGGGATAGAAATACCATTCCCAATAACCGAAGTGCACATGAAAAAATAACCACCGGTTTTTAACCAAAAACTCAAAGGCAATGTTTTTATCTTTTCTTTTCTTTAACCTTTCAATGGAATTTGACTTAATCATCGCAGGAGCCGGCCCGGCGGGGCTTTCAACAGCCTACCACGCGGCAATCGAAAACCTCAACGTTTTGCTTCTGGAAGAGCATGAAAATATAGGAGAGCCAGTACACTGCGGAGAGTGCCTGTCAAACGTAGCGCTGCAAAAATTCAACTTCAACCCGCCGGAAAGCGCGATATCAAAAAAAGTAGGCGGAATAGACCTGGTATCCGAAAATCACCATTCCTTCCTTCCTGAAAAAGGAGTGGTTTTAAACAAAAACAAGTTCGAGCAATGGCTGGCCGACAAAGCCGCAAGCAAAGGCGTGGAAATAAAAACAAAATCAAAAGTAGATAATATGACCAAAGAAGGTGGAATTTGGAGCGTCAAATCAGGAGAAAACAATTACAAAAGCAAGGTTCTGGTTGACGCAACCGGCGTTTCAAGCTTTATAACCAAAAAAATACTAAACCAAAGCCTTGAAACAGTGGTTGGAATCCAATACAAATTAGGAGACGTTGAAGGAAAGGAAAAAATAGACTTTTACGCCATCCCTTCACTAGCGCCTCATGGCTATTTATGGGTCATACCAAAATCCGACGGTGCTAATGTTGGGTTGACGACAAACCAAAATACAAAAGCGAAAATCTATCTTGATTTTTTTCTTAAAAAAATAGGTTTGAGTGAAAAGCCGAAGCTTAAAACCTTCGGGGGGCTTATACCTGCTTCCGGGCCTAAAAAAACCTTTTCAAATTCCTTCATAGCGGTGGGAGACGCCGCCGGGTTTACAAGCCCCTTATTCGAAGGCGGGACTCACTTGTCATTAAAATCGGGGCAGCTGGCGGCTAAAACCATAAAGCAAGCGGCCGATAAAAACGATTTTTCTGAAACCTCCCTTTCAACCTATGAATCAGAGTGGAAAAAAGAATTCCCCAACTACCTCTCAATACTTAAAGGAAAGGAAAAATTCTACTCGCTGCAGGACAAGGAAGTGGATGAAATAATCTCAATAATGCCTGAAAAAATAAGCGGAGGCTCTTCAGAAAAACTCTTGTCTGGAATCAAGCTTTTGACAAAGCCGGGTTTGGCAAAAAAAGGCGCTATTGAAATCTTCAAGGCTTTTTCCTATTCCCAAGCAAGATTCTACGGTTGGTAAATTTTGATTTAACCGCAAGAGAGAAAAGCAGTGTTGAAAGCCTGTTTAAATAACTTGACTTCACGTCAGGGGGTGAAAAAACCAGCAAATCCAATTCAGCTCTTCTGCAAACCGTTCTGGCAATATTCAAAAAACAACCGCCCTCTTCAAAATCAACAAAATTCTTGACCTTAAATTTTGAATCAATTTTCAAGCTCTCCTTTTCAAGAAAATCCACGTCTTTGCCTTCAACCACGCACTCCCCTCCCGCAACGCAAAAACTTATCTTATGCAAATCGCTTGTTATCTTGTCAAGAATTTTCTTGTCAGAACCTTCAGAAAAAGAACCGCACAATTCAATCCAGGCGCTCAACTCATCCAAAGCACCCAATGCCCTTATCTGACCGCTGCTTTTCTTTACTTTTTTTCCAATAACCGATGTTAAACCTTCATCCCCTAAGTGAATTCTGGCCATGCTTTAGAATCGTTTTTATTTTTTAAAAACCTTTTCCTTTTGAAAATACTCCTGCAAAAATCAAGAAGGGGTGGAATAAGCGTTTATAAATTCCCTCTCTATTTAATTCTTATCTTAAACGAAGATCAATTTGATTTTTGATGTCTTCCCTAACCGCTTTAGCGCCAAAAATATTTTTTAATTCTTTGAGCCCGACTATCCTGACGTTGGTTCAGTTCCTTTTAAGGCGAATGTTTATAATCTTTCTCTAATATAATTCTATTATGAAAATGACGAGTGTCGATGTGGATGACAAATGCTGGGTTTCGTGCGTTCTGCCTGTCGAAATGAGCGCCAAGCGCTTTCCAACATTCAAGAGGAAAATATCATACGCCGGAAATTCGTTAGTGGTTATAATACCAGAAGATTTGGTAAAATTTTTGAAATTAAAAAAAGGAAGCGAAGTCGAACTGATATCATTAAATGACAAAATGTTCGCCGTAAAAGTTGAATGAAAATGAAAATCCGCGAAATCGAAGAGGAGAAATATGATTTTAAGACAAGTTCAAAGCCATTACTCAAGCTTAAAGGCTTGACAAGAGAGAACATAGAAAAAATTTCAAGGGCAAAGAACGAGCCCGACTGGATGAAAAATTTAAGGCTTGACGCTTTCGAGGTTTTCAAGTCAAAACCGCTTCCAAAATGGGGCATAGCTGATTTGGAGAAAATAAACTTCAATAATTTTGACTATTATTTAAAGCCAGAGGATCAACCTTCAATAAAATGGAGTGAAGTGCCGAAAGAAATAAAAAAAACATTTGAAAAACTCGGCATTCCGCAAGCGGAAAGAACCGTTCTTGGAGGGGTGGTCGCGCAATACGAAAGCGAGAGCGTTTACAACAGTCTGAGAAAAGAATTGTCAGAAAAAGGAGTTATTTTCATCGACACTGACGCTGCTGTTAAAAAATACCCTGAATTAATCAAGAAACACTTCATGAAATGCGTTCCTGTTAATGATAACAAGTTTTCAGCGTTGCACGCCAGCGTCTGGAGCGGAGGGGCTTTTGTCTACGTTCCAAAAAATGTTACTGTTGAACTTCCTTTGCAAAGCTATTTCAGGATGAATGCTGAAAGGGAGGGTCAGTTCGAGCACACTATAATAATCGCCGATGAAGGAAGCAAAGTTCATTATCTCGAAGGGTGTTTTATACGCGGAACCGAAATTCTAACGGATAATGAAGAAAAACCTATAGAAAATATTAAAGTTGGCGATAAAGTACTCACGCATAAAGGAAATTATAAAAAAGTTTATAACATTCAAAGAATAATTTATACTGGAAAATTGTATACTATAAAATATTATGGTGATGCGTCACTTGGTATAAATGTAACAAGTGAGCATCCCTTTCTCGCTGTAAGAAAGCAAAAAAACGAATACAAGAACATAACCTGGAAAGTTGAATGGATAAGCGCCAAAGAACTTAAAAAATCAGACTATCTTGCTATACCTATTGATAAATTTACAAGTGCAGTAACTGAAAGAGAATTTCAAATTCCAATGAATATTAACGGCAAGACTGGTATGAGTTTAAGTTTGGAAAACAAAAAAATGAAAACAGATGAAGGTTTTTTCAGACTAGCGGGCTATTATCTATCGGAAGGCAGTGTTTCAGGCAAAACTGACAATATGATTACATTCACCTTCAATAAGAATGAAAAGCAGTACATTGAAGACACCGCAAATCTTATAGAAAAATATCTTAGAAAAAATCCAAAAATACAAAAGGAATACAAGAATGGCGTAACTGTATGTGTTTATTCTTCCATTGCAGCTAGATTGTTCAAACAACTTTTCGGAAAGGGCGCTGCAAATAAAACAATTCCAAAGTGGATGATGCATGAATCATTAGAAAAACAAAAAGATCTTGTTAAAGGAATATGGAGGGGGGATGGAAGCTTCGTGAATAAAAATTATTCTTATGGAGTAAAGAGAATGTTTAGAATAAATACAGTTTCAAGGGTTCTTGCAAGGCAATTAAGAAGCATTCTGTTAAGACTTGGCGTTTTTGCTTCTATAAATGTGCAAAGAAGAATTGGAAAAAGAAGAATTGGAAAAAGAAGAAACATGTATTGCCTGTACATAGGCGGTGAAAATGTAATCAAATTTGCAAGTATTATTGGCATAACTGAAAGAGCAGTTGCGTCTTCAAGAAACACAAAAATGTTGTTATTAAATGACCTAAATGAGTTTAAAACCACATCATCTTTTACTAAGATATCCGGTAATTATGCGTTTGTTCCAATAAAAAGCATTGCCTGCGAAGAAGTGGTTGATTTGTCAGTTTATAATTTTAGTGTGAAAAATGATGAAAGTTATGTGGCTGGAGGGGTAGCAGTGCATAACTGCACTGCCCCGAAGTACACCCTTGCATCGCTTCACAGCGCGGTTGTTGAGATTTATGTAAAAGAAAACGCTTCTGTCAAATACACGACTGTTCAAAACTGGAGCAAGAACGTCTACAATCTAAACACGAAAAGGGCGATTGTCGAAAAGAACGGTTTCATGGAATGGGTTGGCGGAAGCATTGGATCAAAAGTTTCAATGCTCTACCCCGCAAGCGTTTTAATAGGAGAGAATGCCAAGGCAAGCCACCTCACCATAACCCTTGCTTCCAAGAACACAGTCAAAGAGGGAGGAGCCAAGGTGATTCACAACGCTCCAAACACCTCATCGAAAATAATATCGAAAAGCATCAGCATCGGCGGGGAAACCGCCTACAGAGGAATTGTAAGAATAAACAAAGGAGCCGAGAACTCTTTCTCGTCAGTAAGATGCGATGGTCTGGTGATAGGAAAAAACTCCAAAGCGCAAACCTTTCCCCACATGGAAGTTTTCGAAAAACAATCATCAGTTTCTCATGAGGCTAAAATCGGAAAAATAAAAGATGACGAGCTTTTCTACCTTCAAACAAGAGGCTTGAACGAAAAAGAAGCTACCGGCTTGGCGGTGCTTGGGTTTTTAGACGACGTGATGAAAGAAATACCGTTGGAATACGCTTTAGAGCTCAACAAACTTATCGAGCTCGAGATAGAGGGAATGTAGGTGTTGAAAAAAAAATGCTTGAATTGAAAAATGTAAGCGTGTCGGTTGGAGAAAAAAAGCTAGTCGGGGAAATTTCATTGAAAATAAGAAAAGGAGAAATTCACTTCCTTATGGGACCTAACGGAAGTGGCAAGTCCAGCCTGGCCATGGCCATAGCGGGAAAAAAAGACTATTTGTTGAAAGGAGAGGTGTTGATTGAAAACGAAAAAATAAACTCAATGCCTCCGGATGAAAAGGCGAGAAAAGGCTTATTCATAGGATTTCAAAACCCGGTTGAAATACCCGGCGTGAGTTATGAAGCGTTTTTAAATAGAATCTCAAAAAAGCCCGTTGAAAAAAACATTTTAGAAATGATAAAAAACAGAAGTTTAAATGAAGGATTTTCAGGAGGGGAGAAGAAAAAACTTGAAATCGCGCAAATGCTGCTGTTAAACCCGAAAATAGCGGTTCTAGACGAGCCTGACTCCGGCATGGATGTGGATTCTATAAAAAAAATATCCTCTCTTATACTGAAACAATCAAAAAACACCGGGTTTCTGATAATAACCCATTATGACAGGCTATTGAAATTCCTGAAACCAGATTTTGTCCATGTAATGATAAACGGAAAAATTACAACCGGAGGGCGGGAAATGGCTGAAAAAATCCAGGAGAAAGGATTCAAGGGGTTACACTGAAAATGTTCGACTCGCCATTCCACTACAAATACACCAAAGAAGACAGGATAAAAATATCAAAGCAATCTTCAATTCAAACAACAAAGTTGAATCAAACCAAAAAAGCACTGAAAACAAAAAACAGCATCTTAAAAATTCAAAAAAAAATAAAACAAAAAAAGCTTCTGGTTGACAAAAAATCTGAAATAACCTCAAACCTTGACGGGGGAGCTATAACTCACTTTGTTGAAGCCAGCGGGTTTGAATCGTTTTTTAAGTTAAAAATGTCAGATGCAAGCAGTTTGATTGAAATCCAATGCACAAAAAAAAGCAGCGTCAACCTAAAGCAGCGGTTTTCAGGTTTTTCATCCATCAACTTCAACGTGGAAAAAAACGCAGAGCTTGAAATAAACATTTATTCAGAATCTCGAAAAACATCGCTTTTAAACATAGTGGGAGTCAATAAGGGACTGGTGAGAATTTTCATTTCAAACCTTGCCAAAGGAAGTCACTCCGACGTGTTGTTTGACGTTGAAAACCACGGTTTGGCAAGCGTTTTACTAAAATCGGTTGTTTTCAAAAGCCTGAGTGTGAAAGGAACGGATACGTTGAAAGGAAGCGGAACTGGGGAAACTCAAGTCAAAGCCCTGCTTTTGGGTGAAGATTCAAGAGTCAACCTTCTTCCGTCAGCTTCAATTCAAAACAGCGGATCATTCTTCTCCCACTCGGCAAGCGTTGAGCGGATAAACGATGACGAGCTTTTCTACCTTCAGACAAGAAAATTTAAAAGGCAAGAAGCCGAAAAAATCATCTGGCAGGGGTTTCTAAAAAACAACGCAGGTGACTTAAAATGAATGTTGAAAAAATAAGAGAAGACTTTCCAATACTCAAAACCAAAATGAACGGCCACCCGCTGAACTATCTTGACAACGCGGCAACCACTCAAAAACCAGTTCAGGTTATCGAAGAGATAGGCAGGTTTTACAGAAAAACAAACGCAAACATCAGAAGGGGAGTCTACAAACTGAGCGAGGAAGCAACGCTGGAGTATGAGCAGACAAGAGAAGCGACAGCAAAACTCTTAAACGCAGATAAAAGCGAAATAATCTTCACCAGAAACACTACCGAGTCGATAAACCTGGTTGCGTACTGCTTTGAAGGGGAAATAAAAAAAAACGATTCCATTCTCTTAACAGACATGGAGCACCACAGCAATATAGTGCCGTGGTATTTGATAGCGGGAAAAAAAGGCGCCAAGCTGAAGAAGATACCCTTTGATAAAAACGGTTTTCTCGACATGGATAAAGCAGAGAAAATGATTGAAGAAAAACCGGTTTTCTTGGCCGTGACGCAGGCTTCCAACGTTCTGGGAACGATAAACAATATTGAAAAACTATCCAAAACCGCTAAGAAAAATGGGGTTAAAATTCTCATTGACGCGGCTCAGTCGGCCCCTCACATGCGAATAAACATTAAAAAAATAAAACCAGACTTTCTGGCTTTCTCAGCGCACAAAATGCTCGGGCCTTTAGGAGTTGGAGTTTTGTACGGAAGGAAACAACTGCTCGAGTCAATGCCTCCCTTCATGGGAGGAGGGGAGATGATAGAAGATGTTTCAAAAGAAATAACATTTGCAGAACCACCCGTAAAGTTTGAGGCTGGAACCCCAAACATTGAAGGAGTGGTGGCGTTCAAAAAAGCAATTGAATACCTTCAAAAAACCGGCTTTGAAAATATTGAAAAGCACGAGAAAAAACTATTGAAAACCGCTTTCGAAGAATTGACAGAAATAAAAGGCATTAAAATCCACGGGCCGACGGGTGTTCAAAAAAGAACCGGGTTAATCTCCTTTTCGATTTCAGGGCATCATCCCCACGATATCGCCGAACTTCTTTCAAAAAAGGGAATCGCCGTTAGGGCGGGGCACCACTGCGCGCAGCCATTGATGGAAAAACTAGGCGAAAACGCCAGCACCAGAGCCAGCTTTTATCTATACAACACTGAAGAAGAAGTTGAAAATTTTGTCAAAAAGTTAAAGGAGATTGTAAAATGAATGTTTATGACCATTTTAAGCAGCCCCACAATGTTGGAACAATCAAAAAGGCTTTGAAAGCAACGGTCAAAAACCGTTTGTGCGGAGACGAGCTCACCTTGTACTTAAAAATAAACAATAAAGTTGAAGACGCGAAGTTCAAGGCCAACGCTTGCATGCTCTGCCAGGCTTCGGCATCGCTTTTAACGGATTATGTCAAGGGTTTAAACGTTGGGAAATTGAAAAAAATAAACGACAAAACAATTTTCAAACTTCTAGGATTTGCCCCAACCCCCTCAAGAACGGACTGTGCCTTACTTTCGCTGAAAGCGCTTAAAAAAATAACGCAAGGCTAGTTAACTAACCGTAATTGCTTAGATTGTTTGTAATATTTATAATATAACTAGACGTGTTGCTCGACTGGTTCATGACAGGAGCCATCACCACGTTCTTAACGAGAATCGCCACTATTATTATAAACAGTATAGCCGCTGAAATAAGCAGTATGTACTCCAAACTCGCCTGAGCCTTGCTTTCCATAATTATAATCTAAAAACAAACAAATTAAAAAACACTACTCTTTTAAAATAAATGGTAAAACAAGTCAACGGATTATTTCAATGCGAAAAATGCTTTTTGTTCTTCAAGGAAAAAGAACGGGCTGAAAAACGCGAGGACTGGAACTCCAAACACAACTCCTACAACCTTGAAATAGTAAAACACGGAGCAATATTATAATTTATAAAATTACACGCGTCCGTTAATCTCAATTGAACGTTGAAAGCGCGGGCATGGAATAAAAAATCTCGGCATAATTTAATAAGATTATAATGACAATAAAAAAAATTGAATTAATCCATCATTTTCAAGTAAAGCCTTTCCAACGCTTCCACGCTATCCTCTATCTTTCTCTTTGAAACTTCAATCAAAGCCTGCTTCTTCAACTCTTTGTACCTTTTCTTGTTTTCAAACAATTCCTCAACACCGTCGACAAATTCATCCACGTTCCTGCATCTAATTCCCGCCTTTCCAACAACCTCGTCCAAAACAGGATCGTCGCTGACAATCAACGGCTTGCCACTCGCCATCGCTTCCTGAGCAACCAAACCCTCGGTTTCAGCCTGCGAAGGCATCATAACAAAATTGGATGCATGATAAGCATCCACGATATCCTGCCTTGCAATCCTTCCAATAAAATGAACATTCGGAGGTTTTTCAAGACTGTCCAGCATTATGCCCGTTCCCGCGATGACAAAATGTCTGTGAGGAAGTTTTTTAGCCGCTTGAATAATCCACCCCGGCCTTTTTGAAGCGTCCACCCTGCCGACAAACAAAGCAAAATCCTTCACGTGAAATTTTTCTTCAAATCTTTTAGGATTCCCTTTTTTGAATTCTTCAAGCTTCATTCCGTTTGCAATGACATGAATGGGTTTTTTCACCCCCTTTCCCTTAAACATTCCGGCGCCCACGTGCGTCTGGCAAATCACAACATCGAAAAGATTCAAAAACCAAACCTCGAAATCCCACCCCGCTCCAACAAAAAGCTCTGGTTGCTTCTGCCCGAAAAACCATTCAAGCGTGTGCTGAGGAAGAAAATGAGCGGTTACAATCTTGGGAACTTCATACTTAGCCGCGTGCAGCCCCAGCATGTAAGGACTGTGGGCGTGAACCAAATCGCACTCCTTCCTAACGGTTGGAAGAATAATATCATAATCAGGAGTGGTTGGACTTTTAATGTAAGGAAGAGAAACTGTGTTAAAATTATGAGGCTTTAAAACCCTTCCAGTGTAAACAGTCAACTCCATCCTTTTGCCAAGATAAGGAGCTATATTGTCAATGTACTGAGCAACCCCATTATTCTGCTCCAAGGTGTCGGAAAACCACGCTATCCTCTTGAACTTAAGCTTGTTCATTGTAATTTCTTACTTGAACAGTTAATAAAAATCTTTCTCTTTGAATTCTTTTAACATTATAAGAAGAAAGTCCTTTGCGCAAGTTAAATGGCTTCGACTTCCATTTCTCTTACGCGCATAAAGTGTTTATCTCGAGTTATAACTCTTTTAATCCCGCGCTCTAACGCGCAAGCGCAGTGTATTGCATCGCTTGGATCAAGGGCGTAATTTTCTCTTAGTGTTTGACTTTTTGAAATGACGTTCTCGTCGATGCTGATAAATCTAAGATTTGGAAAAGTGATTAGCTTTCTGCCAGCGGCCAGCGAGTCGGCCTTGCCCATCATCTTGAAAATAATCCACGTAACCTCGTCCCACGTCAATGTTGAAGTATAAGCTATTATTTCTCCCTTCTCTATTTTTATTAGCACGTTTCTGACATTTTCATACTTACTATCTTCATATAAAATCGAAGTTATAAAAACGTTTGAATCAATGTAGAATGCTTCTTTCATATCTCTCACCGAGTATTTTTTTAATGTTAACCTCCTTCTTTAATTTTTTAGAATACGTGTTTGTAAAATAATCAATATACGATTCTGTTATTGGTTTAGCCGAATAAACCAGAATATTTTGATCCCTAAGCGTAATCAAAACCTCCGAACCCTCCCTTAGACAAAGTTCGTTTCTTATTTCCTTAGGAATTACCACCTGCCCTTTTGGGCCTATTTTCATTCTTCTTTCAATTTTTTCCATATGCTAGTTATACGTATAACTATTATTTATACTTTTTTGATTGAAGAAAAGAAGATTAAAAATTGAAATTCACGATCACGGGATTTTCTAACGTAAAATTTTTTCAATTCTTTTGCCTATTTTATTAGAGCTTAAACCGTATAAATCTAAAAGTTCTGAAGCGCTCCCGCTTGTACCAAATTTATCCTCCACCCCAATCCTGTAAACAGGAATTTTTTCAGTGCTTAAAACCTCGCTTACGGCGCCTCCCATTCCCCCGCTTACCTGATGCTCTTCAACAGTTAAAACCCCGCCCGTTTTAACCGCAGAGTCAAGTATCGTTTTCTTGTCAATAGGCTTTATTGTGTGATTGTTGATTAACTCGGCTTTTATTCCCTTCTTTTCAAGCTCTTCAACCGCTTTCAAAGACTGAAAAACCATGTTGCCGCATGCTATGACAGTTAGATCTGAACCCTCTTTCAAAACGTTTGCCTTTCCTATTTTGAAACTGCTTTCCATCGTGACCTGAGGAAATTTCTCCCTTCCAAGCCTCAAATAAGCGGGGTTTTTCGTTTTTGAGGTTTCAATCGTAGCCTTTTCGGCTTCAACAGCGTCTGCGGGAACGATGACATTCATTCCAGGCAGCACTCTTGTCAGAGCAATGTCCTCCAAAGCCTGGTGCGTGGCTCCATCCTCTCCAGTGGTGATTCCAGCATGAGAACTTGCAATCTTGACATTTGCCTTATTATAACAAATCGAAACCCTCAGCTGATTCCAGTTTATTGAGGGGCTGAAAGAAGCGAAGGAAGTTATGAAAGGAATTTTTCCCTCCAAGGCCAATCCCGCGGCCACGCCTGCAAGATTCTGCTCGGCAACTCCAACATCAAAATACCTTTCGGGAAACCTCTTTTTGAATTCCTCCAGTCTTAGAGACTCGCTCAGGTCGGCGCTCAAAGCCAGCACGCTCTTGTTTTTTCTTGCCGCTTCGACAATCCCCTTGCCAAAACCATCCCTTGAAGCCCTCTGATCCTTAAAATCAATCATTCAACACTCAACTCTTTCAACGCCTGGTTCCTTTCCTTTTCGTTTGGAGCCTTACCGTGCCATTCAAAGCGATTCTCCATAAAACTAACTCCCTTTCCAGGAATGGTGTTCGCTATCACCACCGTTGGCTTTCCCTTTACTCTTGTCTTCAGTTTTTTCATATCATCAAAATCGTGGCCGTTGATTTCAACAACATTCCAGTTGAAAGCCTCGTATTTCCTTCTAATGCTTTCAAGAGGCATTATCTCTTCAGTGAAACCGCTCAACTGAATTCTATTCCTGTCGATAATCGCGGTTAGATTGTCAAGTTCGTACTTTGCAGCGAACATCACCGCCTCCCACGTAGAACCTTCATCCTGCTCTCCGTCGCTCATCATGCAATAAACGTGATGTTTTTCACCTTCGATTTTCGCCTTCAACGCCATGCCGCACGCCACGGACAAACCCAAGCCCAGCGGGCCTACGCTTGTTTCAACTCCGGGAAGCGAGCCTCTTTCAGGATGGCCCTGCAGTCCGTTCAACTTTCTAAGTGTTTTAAGTTTCTTTTTGTCAAAAAAACCCCTATCACTCAAAACAGCGTACAGGGAGGGGCACACGTGACCGTTGGATAAAACAAATCTGTCTCTTTCATTCCATTTTGGCTTTGAAGGATTCAACTTCAAAACCTTGTAGTATAAGTAAACGAGCAGGTCTGTCACTCCAAGCGAGCCTCCAGGATGCCCGGAACCGGCATTGTAAATCATGTCGATAATTTCAATTCTGATTCTTCTTGCCCTTTCCTTCAAATTCAAGACTCAACACTCTTTTTAATATCTTCAAAATTCTGCAGAGCATTCCCTTCAAACAAGGCGCTGCCTACAACCAAAACGTTGGCCCCAGCCTCCACCACGCTCTTAGCGTTTTCCTTGTTGATTCCGCCGTCAACAGCTATGGTCTTGTCGGTTTCTTTTCTAAGCTTTCTTATCTTTTCAATTGTTTCTCCAATGAACTTCTGCCCTCCAAAACCAGGGTGAACGCTCATAATCAAAAAACTGTCAACATACTCGATGTGTTTGTAAACCTTATCTACCGGTGTTTCGGGGTTCAACGCGATGGCTTTTTTCTGCTTTACCTCCCCGAGATTTTTTTCCACTCCCTCCGACTCTACATGAAACGTTATAGTGGAAGCCATCCAATACCTCTTGAAGTAATCAGCTGGCTTTTCAACCATCAAGTGAACGTTCAGGTTGTTCTTAATCCATTCAATTCTTCTGGGGTGAAATTCAGAAATGGTGTTGTTTTTCACGAACCTTCCATCCATCACGTCAACATGAACCTCTCTGACCCTGCTTCCAAGAAGCTCCAAATCCTCCCTTAGCTTTTTCTGCTCCACGCCTAGAATAGAAGGGCTTAGTTCAAACATGAAAATAACTTTTGCTGCAATAAATTATTAAACATTCTATTTGGAACCTTTAAAAATATGAAAGAACTCTAAAAATATCGGCGTTTTGAGAAAGTCTTTTTAATCTTTTCACTTTAACTTTAACAATCGTAAAGGTGTTGTTGAATGAATTATGACGTTATAATCATAGGAGGAGGGCCCTCCGGAAGCACTCTCGCAAGCATGATAGGAGGGAAAACCAAAACACTTCTTTTGGACAAGGCTAAATTTCCAAGAGACAAAACCTGCGGAGACGCTGTAAGCGGAAAAACCCTTACCATGCTCAAAGAGTTGAACCTAGTTCAAAAAATGGAGAAGGCTAAACACAAGAAAATATATGGAGTTTCATTTTCAAGCCCGAACGGAGTCATGGCAAGAATACCGCTTAAGAAAAACATACTGGGAACAAATTACGGGTACGTGTGCAAGAGAATTGTTTTCGACGACATGCTGTTTAAAAACGCCTCTAAAAAGTGCGATGCCATTCAAAACTTCACCGTTACAGACCTGGTCAGAGAAGGGGAAAAAGTGGTTGGAGTGAAGGGAATGATAAAAGGAAAGGAAAAAACATTCAAAGGAAAAATAATAGTCGGAGCGGACGGGGCTCAAAGCGTGATGGCGCAGAAACTCAAGGTTAATGACAATCCCCCAGAGCATGTTTGCGTTGCAATGAGAGCCTACTACAAAAACATCAAGGGTTTGACTGATGATATTGAAATACATTTCGTAGACGAGATAATTCCGGGATATTTATGGATATTCCCGGCGGCTAACGGGGAAGCAAACGTAGGAATCGGAGTGGTTTTAAGCGAGGTTAAAAAAAGAAACGTTGACCTGAAACAGGTGATGTTCAAGGTATTGAAGGAAAACAGGCTTTTCAAAGAAAGATTCAAAAACGCGGTTCTAACATCAGAAGTTAAAGGCTGGACGCTTCCATTCGCTTCCTACAAAAGAAAAATAGCGGGAGACTCATGGATTCTTTTGGGAGACGCCGCATCACTGGTTGACCCCTTTTCAGGAGAAGGAATGGGAAACGGAAGCCTAAGCGCGAGAATAGCCGCCCCGATAGTTCTAGAGGCGTTGAAGAAAGGCGACTCTACTGTTTTACGGCAATACCCGGAAAAACTCTGGCAGAATTTAAACCCGGAAGTGAACATGAGCTACAAAATGCAGCAGCTGGGAAAATGGAAGTTTCTTTTAAATCTGGTGGTGGGAAAAATCAAGAAAAGCGAGTGGGTAAGGGACACCATATCGGGAATGCTCGTGGACAACGAGTCCAAGAAAAACTTTGCCTCGCCTTTATTC
>CAYMAH010000030.1:0-7718 GCA_964388435.1 Microcaldota archaeon
CAGCGTTTACATAAGCGATTTTTACCATCGTTACGCGGAGGGAGACCCTTTTTCCAGATACTACCAGGGAACGAAATATTTCGACGAGATTGAAAAAATGGTCAAGGACATGGCCAAGGAAGCGCTAAAAGCAAAGGAGGTCGACGTGAGACTGATAAGCGGGACCGTTGCTAACATCGCCGCGATCTCAATGCTTTCAAAACCAGGCGACTCGATAATTTCAAACACAATTCCAAACGGGGGGCACTTATCCCATAACGTCATGGGAGCCGCAGGGCTTCTTCAAAACAGAATAAATTCCTTCCCTACAACAGAAGATGGTTATCACATTGACGTAGACGAGACAAAAAAACTGGTTAAAAACATAAACGAAAGCGCTTTCACACACCTAAGCATGGTGATTCTCGGGGGAAGCCTGTTCCTGTTCCCACACCCTGTCAAAGAATTAAGCGAACTTGGGAAAGAGGAGAATTTCAAAGTGTTGTACGACGCGGCGCACGTTCTCGGCCTGGTGGTGGGAGGCGAGTTTCAACAACCTCTTCAAGAAGGAGCTGACTTGATGAGTTCAAGCACGCACAAAACCTTCTTCGGCCCTCAAGGAGGCTTGATAGCATTCAGCGAAAAACTAAGCAAAGAAAACATAGTAATGTTCAGAAAAAACGTCTTCCCAGGAGTTTCAAGCAACCACCACCTTCACAGAATACCGGCTCTTGGAATCGCCTTTCTAGAATTCAAAAAACACGGCAAAAACTACGCGAAGCAAACAATCAAAAACGCCAAGGCCCTTGCTCAAGCGCTGAACGAAAACGGCTTCGACGTTGAAGCTGAAGAGTTCGGGTTCACAGAAAGCCACCAAGTGGCGGTGGACGCTTCAAAACAAGGGGGAGGCAAAGCGTGCGCCCAAAAACTAGAAGAAAACAACATCATAGTGAACAAAAACTCCCTGCCGAAGGAAAACCTCAAAGAAAATTCAAACAACCCAAAAGGATTGAGAATAGGCGTTCAAGAACTGACAAGAAGAGGATTCAAAGAATCGGACATGAAGGAAGTTGCAGGGTTTTTCAAGAACGTTTTGCTTGAGGACAGAAATGTCAAGGACCAAGTCAACACTTTCATGAAAAGGTTCAAAATCGAGTACACTATCTGAAACTCAGATTATCAACCCCGATTAAAAGTTTCCTCGCCCTTGAACCATCGAATGTTCACTTCTATGAATTCGACCGCGTCCCAAGCTTTAATTCACCTTTTTCGATTGGGATTTGATGATAATCACCCGGCGGTGCTAGATGGTTTAATGCTTCAATAAAGTTTCTTTTCACGTCGGGATCCGCGTTTTCATTTATGGTTATTCCAGCAGTCGCGTGCGGCGCGAATATAAAGCGGATTCCCCCATCTATTTCTCTTATTATTCTTTTGTTTATTTGACTCTTAACGTCTATGATTTCAACCCTTTTTTTTGACTGCATGGTTAATTACATCATGATAAAATTAATCAGTGAAAATCTTAAAAAGAGTGCCGTTATAAAGAAAGAATCATGGAAGGTGTTGAAAGCGAGCAAAGGACGGGACCTGTTACAAGGGGAATCCCCTCAAAGGAGAGTGTTTTCTTCGTTTACTCAAAACTACCGATGAGTTTGGAAGCCAGGTGGGAGGCTGACGACATTCTGAAAATCATTTTTCCTCCCCAGTATAAAAAATCACAGTTTGATTGCGCTGTCAAGCTTGTCAAGTTTTTAGCTGTCGAGGGTGAGGTTAACAGCGACAGGTTGAGCGATTGGATTGAAAGCAGCGGGGTTTCAGAAAGTACTTTGCGAAACCTTGTAATCCCAAGACTTGTCGCTATCGGAATGGTGGCAAGAGAGAGAAGCAACCCCACCGGTCAAACCGACAAGGACAAGAGGCATGGAATGAAATTGAAGCTTTCCACGCGTTTCGGCGAGGCTTTTAAACACATAGGGTCGGAGTGGAACGGTATTGTTCAAGCATGGAGAATCAAAAAGCAGTGACCTATTTCACTATTCTTAGTTGAGGTTTTTGAGCGTTTTTATTTTCTTTTGGTTTAAACGCTGGGTTTAGTATTTTTTGTATAGTGAATAGTTTTTTAACCAACTGCGATTCCAAAAACTTTCTCACCTCGGGGTGAAGCTTGTTGCTTTTTGCGTGCTTTTGATAATCCTTTTTGGTGGTTGTCAGCTCGTAGAGTTTGTCCAGAGAGTCGGAATTTATTTTCTTCAGAAGCTCCGCCGGATAAACTTTTTTGTAGAATTCAACCCCCCCGCTATCAGTGGTGTTTATTTCCACTCTCTCCTCCCTCGCCTTTTGTTTTAGCTTTTCTATTTCACTTTCTATCGCCTCAAACCCTGGAATCTCTCTAACCTCTCGTATGTAATCGGGAGTTATTTTGAGCGATATTTTGATCATCGGAAAAGCGTAGGATATTCCTTTTTTATAGAAAGTCTTTTGCTTTATATCAGTGTCCAAAAAGGGAGGCTGGTTTATTGTCTTTTTTATAGATCTTAAAAAGAGCTTAGAAGCGTGATATTCATCCATAAACCTGTCAAACCGTTGAAAGTTTTCAAGGGGTTTGCTTTTCATTGACAATTCCACTTAATGATTAAAAAAAAACCATTTTATTTATGCCCTTCTTTTGACAAGTTCCACGTCAAGATTGTACAGCTCCTTTATTCTCAGAGAGTGGGCAGTCATAAATAATTGTACCGAAGTTCCAAGCACCAGGATTCCAACCAACAAATAAACCATCGAAACAATGCTTATTCCGGCGTTAAGCGAGAACCCGAATATTAATCCTAGCCCAAGGCCTAGGAATCCTATTCCCAAAAGTTTAAGCGAGTTTGAAGTGAAGCTTGCAAAGTGAAGAGGGTATTTCAAAGTCGTTATTGTTGAAAAAAGAAGCGCAAAACCAATTCCGAAAAGCCACATCAAGTCGAAAACAAACCCCAGTAAAAAAACATTGACGGTCAAAGGCGGTTGGAACAACGTGACAAGGCCCGCTAGCAGGAAAAGAATGGAAATCCCGAAAAACAGAAACGCGGTTGGTTTTGACATGATTTTAAGTTTTGAAAAATAATAATTTAAGCTTATCGCTTTTAAATATAAAGCATGGATAGAAAGCAAACCTGGCTTATTCTAAGTTTTTTAATAATAATCATCGTGCTTACGCTTTTTTTTATCTTGTTCAACAATCCAAGTCAAAGCAAGCCTTCATCCATTCAAATAGGGCAAAAGGCTATTTTAACAGCGGAAGGCGATCCCAACGTTCAGAGCTTCATTAAACAATACAACGGAAGCGTGGGAAGCGTCGAGGTAATAAACCAGAGTTATTTACAAACCCTTCAAAATGAACAACCAGTAATCTACCAAGGCTTGGCGGTGCTTTCATACCCCGTCTACGCCATAACCTTCAACTCTTCTGAAACAACCTCTTCGGTTTTGGTTGTTGTCTCAGATGATGAGATATTAAGAGTATTCCCTGTCATTGGAATAGTTAAATGAAATCAATTCAGGGGTTTCATTTTTTTTAATTTAATGATTAATCTATTTTTATTTCCCTTCCCTCAGATTCTTTAAACCGAGAGTCAACGCTTTTTGCAAGCTCTTTCATTTTCTTGAACATTCTCTCCACGTCCTCCTCCACTTCCTCAATGCTTCTTTCAAAGCTCTTGCTTCTTAAAAAGTAACAAGACCCCTTCTTCACCACGATTCCAGAATCTATAAGCTTGTTCATTTTATACAAGATAGTGCTCCTGCTCGTGTTTGTCTTCAAAGCCAAACTGGAGGTTTTCAGACCCTCTGTTCTTTTTTCAAATAATTCTTTAAAGATATCATCGTCTAATTCAAAACACTCTGCAAACCACTTCAATTGCTCTTCGACCTCGTTCCTTTCGGGAAGGTCGATGTTTTTTATGGTAAGCTTTTGGTAGGGTCTCATTTTAAAAAATCACTTCAATAAAAAAATGTTCAAAAAACAAAAATTAAATTCTAAAAAAATTAAAAATGTTTAAAAAATTTTGTTTATTCTTAATATTTTTAAATCAAAAAGTATTTAAATATGTATGTTTAAAAAAAATATCAAATTATTTCAAAAAAGGTGGTTTTAAATGGCTAAGAAAAAACAAATAGCAAACCTTGATATATTTTCAGAAAGTCCGTTCTTCGATATTCCATTTCCAATGAGAATGCCCAGATTTTTTGAAAGAACAGAAGTGAAAACCCCGGCAATAGAATTAAAAGACGAGGGAATGGAGTTAATAGCGACAATCGAAATGCCCGGAGTGGATAAAAACAATATCAAGTTAAAAGTAAACAACAACAATGTGATAGTAAGCGCGGAAAAGAAAAGAGAAAAAGAAGAAAAAAGCAAAAACAAGTACTACAGCGAGAGAAGCTACTCAAGCTTTTACAGAAGCTTTTCACTACCAACAGAAGTAGACCCAAACAAGGTAAAAGCTAAATATGACAACGGGGTTCTGGAAGTCAGAATGGAAAAAAGAAAAACCAAATCCGGAGCCGAAATAAAAGTCAAATAAACAGGTTTAAAACAAAATGAGCAATTCAATCCTAGTCAAAAGCAAGTTTAAAAACTACAAAAAATACGCGGTTCAACTACAATCTGACTTTGACAATTACAAGAAAAGAATGGAAAGAGAAAAGCAGAAAATAGAAGAACGGGAAAAAGCAAGGATTTTAAAGGAAATCCTGCCAGCGCTGGACGAGCTTGAAATAGGAAGCGCGCACATAAAGGAAATGAAAATGATAACAGAAAACCTGAATAAAACCCTTGAAAAGGAAGGCTTGAAAGAAATCGAAGCAAAACAATTCAACCCGGAAAAACACGAAGTGGTTAAAGCAGAAAAAAACGGAAAAAAAATGGAGTTGATAAGAAAAGGATACGAGTTAAACGGAATCCTTCTCAGACCAGCCCTTGTCAAAATAATTTGATATTAATAAAAAAAAAGGTGGGTAAAAAATGAAAATAATCGGAATAGATCTTGGAACAAGCAACTCTGCCGCGGCGGTAATGGAAGGCGGAAAAGCGATAATAATACCAGCCGCTGAAGGAGTAAGCATTGGAGGTAAGACAGTACCATCCTACGTTGCATTCACAAAAGATGGAAAAAAACTTGTTGGAGAGCCGGCAAGAAGGCAGGCGGTAAGCAACCCTGAAGGAACCGTGTACGCTTCAAAAAGAAAAATGGGAACCGATTTCAAATACAAAATCTACGGCAAAAACTACACCCCGCAAGACATGGCGGCATTCATTCTTCAGAAAATCAAAGTGGACGCTGAAAATTTTCTCGGTGAAAAAGTATCCAAAGCGGTCATAACCGTCCCTGCTTACTTCAACGACAATCAAAGACAAGCCACAAAAGACGCCGGCTCAATAGCAGGGTTGGAAGTGGTTAGAATAATAAACGAGCCGACAGCAGCCGCAATGGCATATGGAATCGACAAAACAGAAAACGAGCAGAAAATAATGGTGTTCGACTTCGGAGGAGGAACATTGGACGTCACGATAATGGAATTCGGCCAGGGGGTTTTCGAAGTAAAGTCAACAAGCGGGGACACCCAGCTTGGGGGAACGGACATGGATAACGTTCTAATAGAATATATAGTCGGAGAGTTCAAAATGTCCACTGGAATAGACCTGAGAAACGACGGAATGGCGATGCAAAGAGTGAGAGAGGCGACAGAGAAAGCCAAAATAGAACTGTCAACCGTATTGTCAACTTCGATAAACCTTCCATTCATAACAGCGGATCAAGCCGGGCCAAAGCACCTGCAATTAGAATTGACAAGAGCCAAACTCGAAGAACTCGTAAAGCCAATAATAGAAAAATGCAAAAAGCCAATCGAGCAGGCTTTAAAAGACGCAAAGCTAACAAAAAGCAACATCGACAAGGTTATACTGGTAGGAGGGCCCACAAGAATGCCTGCTGTTCAAAAATTCCTTGAAGGAGAAGTTGGAAATAAAATAGCCAGAGGGGTCGACCCAATGGAATGCGTTGCAATAGGAGCCGCGATTCAAGGAGGGGTTTTGGCAGGAGAAGTGAAAGATATAGTACTGCTTGACGTAACGCCATTATCGGTTGGAATAGAAACAATGGGAGGCATAACCACCAAACTGATTGAAAGAAACACTACAATACCAACCAAAAAAAGTCAGGTTTTCACAACCGCGGCAGACTTCCAGACAAGTGTGGACATTCACGTTCTGCAGGGAGAAAGGCAAATGGCAAAAGACAATGTAGAACTGGGAAGGTTCATGCTGGTGGGAATCCCGCCGGCGCCAAGAGGAGTTCCTCAAATAGAAGTCACTTTTGACATTGACTCAAATGGCATAATGAACGTTCACGCCAAAGATCTTGGAAGCGGAAAAGAGCAGAAAATGACCATAACCGCTCCTCACAAGCTTTCAAAAGACGAGATAGACAAAAAAATAAAAGAAGCGGAAGAATTCGCAGAGCAGGACAAAAAACAAAAAGAAGAAATAGAACTGAAAAACGACTCTGAAAGTCTGGTGTATATAGCAGAAAAAACAATCTCAGACTTGAAGGGAAAAATAAAACCAGAAGATGAACAGAAAATACAGGACAAAATAAAAGAATTAAACGAATCCATGAGCAAAGGAGGGGAAGAAATGAAACAGAAAAATGAGGAACTTAGAAAAACTCTTCAAGAAGTGGGAGCTTCAGTATATCAAAATCAGCAGACTCAAGCCCCTGGAAGCGAAAGTCAGCAGGAAAACCCAGGGCAGCCGGAAGAGCCGGACAACGACAATGTCAAGGACGCCGAGTTCAAAGAGAAAAAGTGATTCCAAAACTTGACAGACTACTATGAAATTCTGGGAGTGACAAAAAACGCCAGCCCCGAGGAAATAAAAAAAGCGTACAGAAAACTGGCTCTGGAATTCCACCCGGACAGAAACAAAAGCAGCGGCGCTGAGGAAAAATTCAAGAAAATATCCGAAGCTTACGCCGTCCTGTCAGACTCGGATAAAAGAAAAAACTACGACTCTTACGGGTCAGAAAAGTTCAGCAGAATGTACAACCAGGAGGATATTTTCAGGGGGGCTAACTTCGGAGACTTAAACGATTTGCTGAAAAATTTTTTCGGCTCAAACTTCGAAGACATGGGATTCAGCGGCTTTGAAACGGGCTTTCAAAACAATTACCAACAGGACAACAATTTATACGCTTCAATAGAAATACCACTGCAAGAAGTTCTGACAGACTCTAAAAAAGCAATAACAATAAACCACACCAAACCCTGCGACTCTTGTGAAGGAGGTGGAATGGAAAAAGGAAGCGGGTACTCAACCTGCCAAACTTGCGGAGGCACTGGAAGAAAACAAGTCCAAAGAAGAATGGGCTTCATGAACATGGTTACAGTGACAACATGCCCTACATGCAGGGGAACCGGAAGAACAATCGAAAAACCCTGTCAAACCTGCAGGGGAACCGGAATGAAAAAAGAAAAAACAAATTATGAAATTATAATTCCCAAAGGCGTTGAAGACCAAGAACGATTGAGAGTGAAAGGGGGAGGCAACTTTTCAGAAGGAAGACAGGGAGACTTGATAATAACCGTCAACGTAAAACCGGACGGCAGGTTTGAAAGGGATTGGCTTGACTTATACTCAAAAACCAAAATTAACGCGGTAACGGCGATGATTGGGGGAAGCGTGGAAATAGAAACGC
>CAYMAH010000031.1:0-2342 GCA_964388435.1 Microcaldota archaeon
GCGAAGAGCAGCTTGAATGGTTTTCAAAAAACCTGAAACCGCTGAAAGAAAAACCGCGGAACGTTGAAAGCATTCTAAAACCACACGTCTGGGTCGAACCATTAATCGTGGTTACAATCAAAGCGGACGAGATAACTCAAAGCACCATACACACCTGCGCGTTCAAAAACGGGCAGGGCCTGGCTTTAAGATTCCCGAGACTCACGCAAATAAGAACGGACAAAAAAGCGACGGACGCCACCACGGAAAAGGAAGTAGTTGAAATGTTCAAGCTCCAGTCTGAACGCTGATTTTCAAACAATAGAAAAGCTTAAATATATTCACCTACTGAATTATTCACTAAGTGAATATAAAATGAGGTTTGTGGGCAGGGAAGCTGAAATCAAAAAATTGAAAGAGGTTGAGGAGCTCTCAAAAAGGAAGATGTTTGCAATCGCTCTTTACGGAATCAGGAGGGTGGGCAAGACAAGGCTGATGCTTGAATTTCTTAAGGATAGAGGATTATATTTTTTCGTAAACAAAAACAAGGCGTCTTCAGACCTTCTGCTTGAATTTCAAAACATTCTAAAAGAAAAGAAAATTCTCGGCGAGTTAGAGACAGTACAATCTTGGGATAAGTTCTTTGAAACGATTTTAACCAGAAAGACGCCTCCAATAGTTTTTGACGAGTTTCAAAACTTCGCGTTCGTTGAGCCGTCTGCTTTTGGAACGCTTCAAAAAACAATAGACCTAAACGAAAACAAGCCGGGGTTCATAATATTATCCGGATCTTTTATAGGCATGATTAAAAAGCTCTTTCAAAGCTCAAAAGAGCCGTTGTACGGAAGAATCAAAAAAAGCGTGAAACTTAACCCTCTACCGCTTTCATCATGCCTTGAAATAGGAAGAGAGCTTAGACTTGGAAAAGAGGAGTTGATAAAGATTTACATGTTGTTTGGGGGATACCCAAAATACTACGTTACAATAGAGGATTTCAACCTTCAAGGGAAAACCGCCGAACAAATCATCGACGCTTTGTTTCTTTCAAAAAACGCTCCTCTCGAAGAAGAAGTCGGCATAATTTTGTCACAGGAGTTTGGGAGGAGAAGCGAGGTTTATTATTCAATACTTGAAGCCATAGCAGGCGGGAATAATACTCTCTCTTCAATAGCGGGCTATCTGAACACGCCGATGAATTCTATAACTCGCCAGATAAACGAGATAAAAAACCAGTTCGAGCTGATAGAATTGGAGTTACCTTACAAAGGAAAAAGAGGCTTTTACCGTATAAAACACCCGCTGTCTTTGTTTTGGTTTTCTCAGGTATACAGAAGCTTCTCAGATTACGCTTCCAGAAACCCGGAGTTCATAAACAAGGTGAAAAAAAACCTGAACTCTTACTATGGCAGGCGTTTTGAAGAGGTTGCAAAGGAATTTCTTGTACAAAAATTAAAACTGGTAGAAGCAAAGCGGCAGTGGGGCAGAATTCAAAACGCGGCGAAAGATCAAAGCACTTATGAAATAGACTTGATAGGAAGGAATAAGGAAAACACCTACGCGTTTGAGTTCAAATGGCAGGCGAAAACCAAAAAACAAGCGCTTAAAACTCTTCAGGAGCTCAAAGACAAGGTCAAAAACATACGGCTTATAGACGCAAGGCTTGGAATAGTGGCAAAGAAAATCATTGGAAAGGAGGAGATCAGAAAGCAGGGCTTTTTAGCATATGATTTGGATGATTTTTAAGCTTGATAGGTTTTAAGTCGCCTGCGCTCCACCATCATGCATTTGTTCATTATAACTTCAATTCCGTTTTTCTCCAGCAGTTGCCTTGCTTCGTTGTTTTCGATTCCAAACTGCATCCAGAAGAACTTCGCTTCCGAGAACGCAGTTTCCCACGTTCAGGGTCGCTGAAGCGTTTCCTCCTGCTATTGAAACGCTGACCATCGCCAACTCGGGACTGGTTTCAGCGAGGAGCAGCTCAAGTGGTTTTCAAAAAACCTTAAACCGTTGAGGGAAAAGCCGCGTGATGTCGAAAGCGTTTTGAAACCGCATGTTTGGGTTGAACCTTTGATTGTGGTAACGATTAAAGCTGATGAGATAACCAAGAGCACCATACACACCTGCGCTTTCAAGGACGGTCAGGGTTTGGCGCTCAGGTTTCCTCGATTGACGCAGATAAGAACCGACAAAAAAGCCCGCAGACTCTACAACCTAAAAGGAGATGGTTGAAATGTTCAGGATGCAGTCGGAAAAGTAGAACGCCACTATCTAAAAAAAAGCGTTTTTGGATTTTTAGTGGAAGGTGTTATGGTCTTTGGCAAGCAACCACTTCCAGAACGGAGTGAACTTTATTTTCTTCTTCC
>CAYMAH010000032.1:0-2671 GCA_964388435.1 Microcaldota archaeon
CCCGTTGTTCGCCTGGAGCGAGGAAGAGCAGAGAATCGTGGCAGAGCACCATCCTTTCACAAGCCCTAGGAAAGAAGATTTAAAACTTTTGGAAACCGACCCGCTGAAAGTGAACGCGCTGGCTTACGACGTTATATGGAACGGAGAGGAAATCGGCGGGGGCAGCATAAGAATCCACGACATTGAACTTCAGGAAAAAATCTTTCAAATCATCGGCCTTTCCAAAGAGCAGGCAATGGAAAAATTCGGGTTCATGCTCACCGCCTTCAGGTACGGCCCGCCACCCCACGGAGGGTTGGCGTTGGGCCTTGACAGGATAATAATGAACCTAACGGAATCCAAAGACTTAAGAGACGTTATAGCTTTCCCAAAAGACAAGGCAGGCTCGTCCCCAATGGACGGAGCCCCGGCCGAAGTGGACGACAAGCAACTCAAAGAACTTGGAATCAAAATCGAAAAATAAAAAAAAAGCGGTTGCAGGCCCCTGAAATTGACGAAATAAAAGAAATGCAACATGAAAATTGAAAGATAAAACACGATTGTTAATTAAAAAAAAATGATTGAAAGCGAAAAGCGTAAAAAAAAGTTTTAAAAAAAAAGAAGAGAGGGTGTGAAAAAAAAAGAAGGGCTTAAACCTATTTTTGGATTTGTCAACCCAAAACCACGTTGAAAATCGTCGGTAAATGTTCACGCCAATTCCATTTAACATGAACTTCATGCCCACCAAGAACAAACCATCAAATTACCCTCCCTTAATGTCTTATAGTATAATAGAAAGCTTTTTAAGATTGTATCATACTAAATAATCATGGATTTTAAGGAAGTTATCAAAGAGCAGCGGCTTGAACTGGAAAACCTTCAAAAGACCGAACACATAATCCCGAGAGAAGGACTGCCAGAAGCAGAGAACTATCTGAAATACCCCAACATTCTAGTCATCACAGGAATCAGGCGTTGCGGCAAGTCGATTTTCTCTTACCTACTGGAAAATGGGCACAAATTTGGTTATATAAATTTTGACGATGAACGACTTTTTGGACTCAGAGCAAGTGACCTGAACTCCGTTTTGCAAGCTTTATATGAACTATACGGGGAACTGGATTACATCATTCTGGACGAGGTGCAAAACATCGCCGGGTGGGAACTCTTTGCCAACAGACTAAGACGTTCAAAGAGAGTCATTCTCACCGGCAGCAACTCTAACTTACTGTCAACCGAGTTAGCCACGCACATAACCGGAAGACACATATCAATTAAATTATTTCCCTTTTCGTTTAAAGAATATCTAACTTTTAAAAAGTTTGTTTTTTCAAAAGCTTACACCTCACAGGAAAAAGCAGTCATCGCCAACCACCTGCAGGATTATCTCACCAACGGAGGAATGCCCGAAGTTTACAAGTTCGGCAAGTCAATACTTTTGAGAACCTATGACGACATCCTAACCAAAGACGTTGTTATAAGACACAAACTAAAGAAAAGCGATGATCTAAAGCGAATGGCCAAATACCTAATCTCCAACGCCTCCGAAGAGTTTACCTACAGCTCTCTGGCCAAAACCCTCGCCGTAAAACACGTTTCAACAATTTCCAAATGGTTTTCCCACCTTGAAGAGTGCTTTCTAATATTCAAACTTGAACGTTTCGACTTCAAACTGAAACAACAATTTATAGCGCCTAAAAAGGTTTACTGCATTGACCCCGGAATTGTCGACCTCATCGGCTTCAAGTTTTCCGAAAACAAGGGACGAATAATTGAAAACGTCGTTGCAATCCAACTCCAAAGAAAGAAGGAAAAAGATCATGACTTGGAAATATACTACTGGAAGGATTACTCTCAAAAAGAAGTCGACTTCGTTCTAAAAAAACGGCGAAAGGTCATCGGACTAATCCAAGTCAGCGCGATATCCTCCCAAGACGAACTGAAAAAAAGAGAGACCGACGCGCTTACCGCCGCAAGTGAAAAACTTAAATGCGACGATTTAACCATCATCACCCTGAATCTCGAAACCGAAACAAACACGAAAAACAAGACCATACACCTAATTCCATTATGGAAATGGTTGTTGAACTAAACACCTCACTTTCAAAAAAAAGACTTGGATGAGCTTGAAGAGACGGCCAAAATCTATAAAGCCAAAGGCCTTGTCACCGCGACAATATCCGAAAAATTCGAATCAAACATTTCCAAACATCTAACGGAAGTCGAAGTGAAAAAAATAATCGAAAAATGCAACGCGGTCAAAGGCGACATGATATTCATGATAAGCGGCGACTGGAAAACAGTGGTGACCGCTTTGGGAAGGGTCAGACTCAAAATCGGAGAGAAACTCGGACTGCAAAAAGGCGATTCCTTCCTGTGGGTAGTAAACTTCCCGTTGTTCGCCTGGAGCGAGGAAGAGCAGAGAATCGTGGCTGAGCACCATCCTTTCACAAGCCCTAGGAAAGAAGATTTAAAACTTTTGGAAACCGACCCGCTGAAAGTGAACGCGTTGGCTTACGACGTTATATGGAACCATTCTTTTCTACTAAAACAAGAGGTCAATAATTAAACTGTAAATTTTAACTTTAAACGAGAAAAACGAGTTTTTTTTTTTGAACGTATGGTAAAATAATAAATAAGTAAGTAAATGTAAATTTATATAAATAAGTAAGTAAATGTAAAGTTATATAAA
>CAYMAH010000033.1:0-30150 GCA_964388435.1 Microcaldota archaeon
GATTATAGGGGTGAAATCAAGATAATAATGCTTAACGCTGGCGACGGGGATTTTCACGTGGTCAAAGGCGATAGGATAGCGCCGCTTCGTTTCGCTCAAAACAGATTCTTTAAAGTGGAAAGGATAAACCCTGCCCAAAACAAGCTGCGCTATCCTATCGCCTTTGACCACGTGAAAATCCCCGTCGCCAGCGTTAAGCATTATTATCTTGATTTCACCCCTATAATCAGAATCAATCGTTCCAGGACTGTTCGGAATGAGAATTTTCTTCAGGCTCAACCCGCTTCTAGGTCTCACCTGCACCTCAAAACCTTTTGGAATTTCCAGAAAAAGACCGGTGCCCACAAGCTTAACCTCGAATGGTTTTATTATAACATTCTCGTTAGAGTAAGCATCGAAAGCCGCGGCTCCATCAGTCATTCTTTTCGGAGCCACCCCCTTGAATTTTATCACAACCAAAGAAAATCACTTCAACTCAGGAAACCAGAGTTTAATTTCAAAACTTGCTTCCTCCACATTCCCAGAAGCATGAATCAAATTCTTTACGGGCCTTTTCTCAAGATTCGCCAGATCAGCCGACTCAATCGAATAATCCCCCCTTATTGTTCCAGGCTGTGCGTCAGAAGGCATGGTCGAACCAACCAGCTTTCTAACCACGCTAACCGCGTGATTGCCTTCAAGAACCATTGCAATCACATTGTCGCTGCATATAAAATCAACAAGCCACTCCTTAATCTTCTTGCCGATATCAAAAGAATCAACAGTCCCAAACTCCTTCTCCAAACTCAAACCGTACTTAGCATAATCATTCTTGGTCTTGTTTCCAAGCGTTTCAAGATATTCTCTAGAACCGGAATAATGCTTTGAGACAAGCTCTTTTCCAGGCTTAACCATCTTCAAAGCCACAATCTGAAAGCCAGCCTTCTCAAATCTCTGCAACACCTCGCCGGCAAGACGCCTTTGCACAGCGTCGGGCTTCAACATAACAAAAGTTCTCTCCACTAAAAAATCACCTTTCAATAAAACTTTAAAATTCTTTTAAATCACTTAATAGTCGAACAAGCGCTTGTAATGTCATTGATAAAATCATTAAAAGACATTTTACTCCAACTCAATGAAGTGGTGTTGTAATAATTCAACTGGTTAAACTGAGCTTGCACCACATACTTAGCCCCGAGAGCGGAGTCGGAATAACAAACCAAACTCGTCAAATAATTCTCAGCAGGAGAATTCGGATTCTCAACTTGATAGGTAATCTGAAAGCCATTCACATTCTTAACCTCCATATAAGCCTGCTGAACCTCCCCTCCCGGAATTGAAGGAAAAACCTCAACATATAAATTGTTATAAAAAAGAGTGTTAGTGCCTCCAGTGTTAGGGTCAAAAGGATTGTATGATTTAAAAGAATCAAGAGTTTGAAAATTAGTCTGCTCATTCTGATGAGTCTGAAAACTAACATTAAAAGGAGTAAACTGAACAACGGTGTTCATAGGTAGTGAAAGAGCGGCGAACTCAGTAACGGCATTCTCAACAGCAGAAACCACCTTCTCGGTATCACTCAAAAGCGTTGGGCCCGAAGGAGGAGGAGTTGAATTGTTTGAAACATTTGAACCTGAAGCAGATGAGTTCAAAGAAGGTTGAGTATTATTCTGAACAGGGTTTTGAGTTGAAATTGGTTGTGAACCTGAAGACGCTGAAGCGTTCGGCTGAACCGAAACATTAGAAACTGAAGCAGAGCCGCGACCCAAACCAAAAACAGCCAAAACTCCCAAAACAATTAAAACAAGCAAAATCAAACCAACCAAAACAAAGTTGTCCATAAATCAATTTAAGAATAAAATAGAATTTAAACCTTTCCACAAACTAACTCCTCATTAAAAATAGGAGTATTTGAAAATAAGACTCTAACTTTCAACTGACTTCCGAGCCTCCTCGAAAAGCTCGTCATCGCTCTTCTCCCTTTTGGAGTTGAAGTAAAAAACCGCGGCTGCAATAAAAATGATTAAAACCAAAACACCGCCTGCAGCGAAAGGAAGAGCGGTTACAAAACCGCTCAAAAGAGAAGATTGATTTGAAAGAAGAACGGTCTGATTGAAAACCCCTTGAGCGGAAGAACCTGAAATGAAGAGAGTAGAAGAGTTGAAAGGGAAGTAAAGAGTAACCGATTTTTGAGAGGGGATTGCAACCGCTTTTGAAAGGGTTTTATTAACCTGAAAAACCGCGCTTGTAACATCAAAACCCTCATTATTATATATCGTAATCTCCGCCCGACCCCCGCTTAAAGAGCCTGACGCTGAAAGATTCAAAAACCTCGGAGCGCAGGAAGACACGTTAACCACAAAATTAGACTGACTGTTAAATCCGTTCGAACTTGAAACGTTTATCTGAACAGGGTAAACTCCGGCGGTGTCAAGAAAAACAGTGTAAATAAAACTCCTGCTGGCGAAAGGAGCGAGGTCAATAGGAGACAAAACGCTTCCAATGTTTGAATTCAAGTTAAAAACACTCTCTGAATTCTGGTTGTTGGAAAGAGTGAGAGCGGTTGAAAAAACACCCACACATGTCTGAGCGATCGAAGGAGTCTTCAAAAAAGTGTAATTACAATCGGCCACGCTCAAAGCATAATCATGCTCTTTAAAATTCGAGAAAACCTTAAACAAATACAAACCAGGAGTGGTCGAGCAGGGAATGCTTTGAATCAAACTCCGGTTATCGGGAGAAAGCCAGTATTGAAAGGGGCTTTCAACAGAAACATTGCTCCCGCCGACAATCAAACTTCTAGAATTAGAGCAGGCGCAGGAAACAACGGGATTCAAAACATTCAACCCCGAGGTGTTGGAAGAAACAAAAACCTGAGTCACGTCACTCTGATTGTAATAACCGTTCCAAGCGTCGAGAGAAAACTGGTACACGCCTGAAGCGTTGCATGGAACATCGAAAACAAGATTCCCGCTTCCATTCAAAAAACCCGGAAGAAAATGAGGAAACCGAAGATCGGTGGAAAGAAAAGAGGGAGAGTTAACAAAAAAATCATAAGCCACTCCGTTCTGGCAGGGTTGGACAGTCAAAGGCTGGGTTAAAAACAAAGCGCCAGCTGAAACCGCTACGGCAAAAAAAAACAAAAAACCTATTTTTTTCATTGCAATTGCTTCAACTCACTTTTTTCACTCCAAGCGCGGTAAATGAAAAAAACTCCGACCAGCACCAAGATGAAAATAAGCGCTTCCACCAAAGGCTCGGTAACCAAAGTGAAAAAGCCAGACAAAAGATTGTTGGACTTCACCGGAATCACGAAAGGAATCGAAGTGGAATTAAACTGGGTTGAAAGAACCAAAGAGGCGTTGTAATCCTGAGCTGAAACTCCAGGAGCGTTAACAACAGCGGTGAAATTATGCGAAAACCCGCTTGGAATGAAAGAATTCACAGGAGTGAATGAATAACTCCAACTGCCAGGCAAGCCTTGAATCGAAGGCGAGATATACTCATCACCCCCGTTGTTCTGAACGGTAAAAGTAAGGTTAAAAACACCGCTTGAATAAGTAACATTTGAAAGCGAAGCGTTGAGACTGAAAACAGACGGCTCGACATTAACCACCAAATTAAGAGTGGAAACCAAGCCATTGTTGAAAGAATAAACGCTCAAAGGAATAATATAACTTCCAACAGTTGTCGAACTTTTAGGCGCAACGTCCAACTCCACCTGCGCTGTCTGACCGGGCTGCAAACTGAAATTGCCTGGACTTACAGTCAAAATATTCGAGTTAAATTGAACGTCGTAAGAATCAGGGTAAGAACCCGTGTTCTGAACAGAAAGAAAAACAATCTGCAACCCGCCACTAGAATTAACCTCAGACTGAGAAAGTGAAGCAACGGCAGAGTAAAACCCATTCACGGCAACGCAAACAGACTGCTGAAAAACAACAGTGTTATTATGATCAAGATAAACAGTCGCATAATCCTGACTACCGGCAAGCTTGGAAGTGTCAAACTTCAAGTAAAGCGTTCTTGTAGACCCATACTGAAAGTTATAAACAAGACTCTGAGTCAAAGAGGCTCCGAAATCACTGCTAACCACCGCGTTGAAATCACCAGAAGCAGCGTAATTCGTCACATTAACAGGAACAAAAACAATTCCAGTGTCATTCAGAACATTGCAATTGGAAGAAGAATAGAATTGTCCCGTAACGCTCAAGTCAACCAAGGCGTCGCTTGAAGCAAAAGGAGTGGTCGCGTTAACCATAATCTGCTGAGCGCCCGAAGCACCGTCAGGAACATTAACGGTTAAATAAACAAACTTTGACTCGTGAGCCTGCAAAACGAACTGGCTCTCATCAAAGCTTGAAGTGAAAACACTATTGCTGGTCATTGAAACCGTTGTCTGGAAATCAGCATTGTTTTGAACAAGAAACTTGAAAACCGCGTTGTTGTTGGGAAAAACAGTCGCGTTCTCATTCAAAGCAACAACAGAAACGCCAGAGTTAAGAGCAAGAGGAATCAACTGAGTCGAAGAGCAATCACCGTTAAAAGTAACCGCCAGCTCAGAAGAACCATAAAAATTACTTGGAAGCTCAGGCTGAACCGAAACAACTGCTGAAGAGCCGGCGTTAATAAAAACGCTTAAAGGCCCTGAAACAGGAAAATCAGAAGAATAAGAAACTGAAATATTCTGAGAATAATCAGCGTTGTTATTAACAGTCAACTGAATAACGGGATTAGAAACTCCTGCAACGTTAGAAACCACGCTTGAAACAATATCGCAGCTGGTGGGAGTCAAAGACACTTCAGCCACCGCGTTATTCCCCGCCGTAACCTGAACGCTGGCCTGACTTGACTGAAAACCGCTGTCAGAAGCATAAATAGTATAAACCCCTGGCTGCAAACCCTGAAGCTCTACCTCTCCATTAGCGTCGGTGTAAAAAGCAGTGCTGTTACCAATCAAAACAACCGCGTTTGGAAGAGGCTGAGTGCCGTTAAAAACCTTGACCAAAACACTGCCGGTGGTCAAAGGAGCTGGAACCACAGTCAAAGAAGCGCCGGAACACTGAATACCACCTACAACGCTAGACAAGCTAACCGGAAACGGATAATAATTCTCACTGCCATACTGACAAGTGGAAGTACAAGTGCCAGATTCATTACCCTGACAATTCAAAGAAGCATACTGACCATTACCGCAATCCACATAACCCTGAGAAGGAGTAGATGGAAAATCAGAATAAATCAAAGAAACAACAGCAGAATTACCCTGAACAACAGAAGAAGGGTTCACGCTAGTCAAACAATAAGGATTCGTGGCAACGCAAGAATTCCCCTGAACCGCCTCGGTAGAAGGACAGCCGCACTGACTCGCCTTTTGAATAAGATTTCCATTTTCACAATAATAAGGAGTGTTGGTAGAACAAGAACCGTAAAGAGTCCCGTCACTGCAAGTAGGCTGAACACACTGCCCGCCACTATAAACCTCTCCAACCGGACAACCGCAAATCTCGGGATTATAAACCAAATTTCCATCATTACAATACAACGAAGAAGAATTTGAGCCATTAACATTTGAAACTGAACAACTCCCACTAGGCGTTCCATCACTACAAGCAGGCTGAGAGCTAGAACCCTGTACATTAATATTATAAGTAGGATTTTGAGCAGGAGCAAAATAAGAATACTCTGGATAAACGGTATAATAAGGATAAAAATAGGTAGGGTAAATATAAGAAGAATAATAAGTAGGATAATAACTATAATAAGGATAATAAGTAGAGTAAACAGGGTAAGAGTAATAGGGATAATAATATCCAGGAGAAGTAACCCACACGTCAGCATTCGAAAGCCTAACTAACACCAAAAAAGCAAATACAAGACCAATTGTTAAATATTTATTCATACAAAACCCACCTTGTTGTTACTAATGTGTAGTAACAAGTATTTAAATGTTGTGGTTTTGATAAGCTTTGCTCTTAAAGCAGCTTTTTTAACCGACTTAAAGAGTAAAGTTTTCAAATACCAGCTTTTCTCAAAAATTACCTCTTTCCGTTTTTTTCTAAAATAGGTTCAACATGATTTAAAGAAACTTGTCTGGAGAGGTTACTTAGCTACTTCTTATTTTTCTTTTTGTTCTTGATGTTCCAGTTTGAAGTTGGAAAATGACTTGCTTGCTTTTTGAGACCAGAATGAAGGTAATTGATTTGCTACGAATCCTTCGAATTCATCAGAGTAAACATAGGTAGCGAACAGTCCATTTTCAGGTAGCTTTTCAAAACCAGTGATTATGTTATGGTATATTTTACTAATCTTCTTGCGCTCAAAGTCCATTTGCAGGAGGGAAGGCTTTCGAAGCAGCAGGTAGTCAGATTGGCGGATAGCATTAATTTCAAGATTAGCTGAATTCTGTGAGATAAAAAGAACTGAAATATCCTTGTGTCTTGCTATCATGATCAGTGAGGAAAGTAATTGGTTTGCATTAGACGTTGACCGTCTTGAAGAAAATGCTATCCCACCCTCGTCCACCAATACAAACGCGCCATTTGGAAGCGCGCTTAGCTCTTCAGTGCAGAAAATCCATGTTGGGAGAGTTGATTGGTTAAAACCCATTGCGTAAACAGGTCGTGTTTTTTTAGCCGCAACATTCTCAAGCAAGCGCATGCCAAGAGCGCTCTTGCCACTTCCCCTGGCGCCAAGCACGAGACCTATAGTACTTTTTGTGGAATAAACTTTTTCTTCAAACGCTGCAAGGCTTCCCTTCCCGGAACTCAACAACTCTAACGGAATGCTTACCGCAGAACCTGAAACTCTAGACGCGTGTCTTTCTGTGCGGTCAGTTTTCCTGCCCACAGCAACGAGAGTTGAATAAAGCCAGACGCAAAACCACCTAATCACATGAAAGATCGTGAAAACAATCCAAATCAACGCCTTCCACAGCCGACCTAAAACTCCACGTTTCTTTTTAGCCACACCTAATGATTGACAAGTTTTGTTTTATTAAATTGTTGGTAATAATCAGGTAATCAAATTTTCCGCGTGAAAATAACCAGTGTTTCAGCAAAATCTAACAAAGCACTTCCAGATTCATGATAATGCTTGTATTAATTTTTTAAAAGTTAAGTAATTTTTTAATCGTTTAAAGGTTTTTGGGCGGGAAAGGGTATCACTTCTTTTATTGAAATGTTATCGGTTAAAATCATTGCAAGTCGGTCGATTGCCAGACCTAACCCGGCGGTCGGGGGCATTCCGTTTTCAATAGCTTCGATAAAATCCTCGTCAAAGGGCGGTGCTTCTTCATCTCCGGCTTTTCTTTCTTTTTCTTGTTCTTCAAAGTTTTTCCTCTGTTCCACCGGGTCGGTTAGTTCGGAATAGCAATTTCCATCTTCCTTTCCGGCAATGTAAAGTTCAAACCTTTCACTTAGCAAAGGGTTTCCTCTTTTAAGTTTGGTCAAAGGGCACATGTAAGAAGGATAGTCAAGAACAAAAGTGGGGTCAAACAAATCCGGTTTTATATACTTATCAAATAAAGCATCTGCTACGTGGTAAGCATTTGGAAGGTTGGTTTTTAAATCTTCTTTGGCGGCTATTTTTTTAGCTTCTTCATTTGTAAGGGTTGAAATGTCAATTCCTGTTTTTTTCTTCAACTCGTCTACCCAGTAAACCCTTTTAAAAGGAGGGTTAAAATTCAGCTTTCTACCCTGATAAATAATGTTAGTATTGTTAAAAATGCTATTTACCATTCCGCTGAGCATTTCTTCAATCATTTTCATGTAATCCTCGTAGTCTTGAAAAGCGGCGTACATTTCAACTTGTGTGAATTCAGGGTTGTGTGTTGAATCAATATCTTCATTCCTGAAATCTTTGGAAACTTCGTAAACTTTTTCAAAACCTCCTATAACCAGCCTTTTGAGGTAAAGCTCGTCTGCTATTCTCAAAAAAACGTCAGAGTTTATAGCATTGAAATGAGTTTTAAAGGGCTTGGCGTTAGCCCCGCCGTAAGTTTGCTGAAGAATTGGAGTTTCAAACTCTATGTAGCCTTTTGAATCAAGAAAATCTCTTACATATTTTAATATTTTAGCCCTTGTAATGAAAAAACTTCTAACGCCTGGATTGGAAATCATATCCAAGTGCCTCTTTCTGTATCTCAGCTCAACGTCTGTCAGGCCATGAAACTTTTCAGGCAGGCCTGAAAGCGATTTTGAGAGTAGTTCAATGGTTTTAGCTTCAATACTAGTCTCCCCCCTCTTTGTTTTCATCACCTTGCCTTCAACACCTACAATGTCGCCGGAGTCGATAAACTCAAGAAGCTTAATCGACTTTTCATCAGTGTCTTGAATTGTTAGTTTTTCAGCAGCCAGAACCTGAATCTTACCCTCCTGATCTAAAAGATCAATGAAAATTAGCTTTCCAACAGTCCTCATTCTTATAATTCTTCCAGCCACGCTTACTTCTTTGCCCTCAAATTTCTGAAAATTAGAGGTTATTTCAACAGAATGATTCTTCTGATTGAAGGAGTAAGGGTAGGAATTCACTCCCAAACCCGTTAATTTTGAAAGTTTTTCAACTCTGTAATCGTCAACCATTTTTATAAACACCATTATTAATAATAACCTAATTCATTTTATTGGTTTCGTTGAGTGCGGCGTTTGATTAAAAAATTATGAAGAAACTATTATGATTAAAAATGATTACTAATCAGTTTATTCAAAAAAAAACTGATTATCATAGTTGAACTCGTCAAAAAACTGAAACCATTGTTTTGTAATGATTTTTTTAAAAAACTAGTGTTTTTGTAATAACTTTTTAGAGGTAGAATTAAATACAGGACAGAATTGAATTACACACAAGCTACGTTTTAGATTTTTTATCTCAGTTTCCCTTACCCCAATTTATCATAATTCTCTCATTGTGCAACATGCCACTCCAACGCAGTAATGCCTGGAAAGGCAGATTTACTCATTGAACGTTTTTCAACCAGCATTTTATTTTCTGAATTGAAAATAAAGACTTGAACTACCCCGTGCTTATCTTTTCTTTCATGCACTCCTTTTCTATGGGTTGAAATTATCACTTCATATTTTTTATTAACCGGACCTAAAATTTCATATACTTCTGTCATTTGAAATCAATCCTTATTTTTTAATTATTTTATACATTCTATCGCTGTCTAAATACTTTCCTTTTCTTTTGATTGTCATTGGCTCTGTTCCACAATACTTAAAACCAATTTTTTCATATAATTTTTTTGCTTTAATGTTATTTGAAAACACTTCTAAATATATAACGTCAAACACTCCTTTGCTTTTCTTTAAAACATCTTTTATGATTGCAGTGCCTATTCCTATCCCTCGGTATTTTTTTCTTATTGCTATTGCTACACTTCCAATGTGAGCGAGGTTTGAATTATTGTTTTTTCTCTTTATTTCACATAATCCGACTACTTTTTCATCTACTACTGCTACGCTAGCAATAGCATCGCCTTTCAAAATTAATGCGTATAGGTTTGCAAACCATATTACTTCATCATAGTATTTTGGCTTTTTCCCTCCAACCAGCAATCCTAGCCACGGGTTTTCGGAAAGCTCTGAAAAATACGAATAGTAATTGTCAACAATGTCCTTCATGTCTTCCCATTGAAGAGGCCTTATTTTAAATTTCACGTTTTTGATAAAAACCGCCGTTTTTTGCTTTATTTAACTTTTAGTAATATAATAAAAAGGTTAAATAAAAACTTAACTATGAAAAAGCTTTACAAAACAATGGTTTTTCACGAAAATAACGTGTTTGTAACGATTTTATATCAACAGATTTAAAACACGCCAGAACATAAAAATATTCAATGAAAGATGAAAAGAGGTACAATGATATATGCCTGTAAAAACACCTATAGAAAATGTTAGAGAAATAGCAGATAGGTTGAAGTTTGACTGTGAAGTTATTAATCATGAAAAAATCAGTAAAACTTCTTCTGACGCAGCCTCGGCTCTTGGCATCGATATTAAATCAATAATTAAAACGTTGCTCTTCAAATCAAAAAATAATTATGTAGCAGTTATAATAAGGGGCAGTGATAGAGTTGATATTAAAAAACTTGAAAGAATTTCAGGTGTTAAAAATCTGTCAATGCCTTCGCCCAACATGGTTAAAAAAACATTGGGATTTTAGGTAGGCGTAGTTCCACCAATGGTTTTTAACGGAAAAAAAATATTAACGTTCGTAGATTAGAAAGTCATAGAAGCGCCTTTTGTGGTTGGATCCGGAGGCACTCCAAAAACCGGGTTTCGTTTCGCTCCAAAACAATTAAAAGAAAAGCTCGCATACAAAGAAGCTGAATTAACAAAATAAACTAGATTGATTGACCATAAAAACCATTTCAGAATGCATAAAAAAATTCATCTTTTTTCAAAAACATTTAATTATTGAAAGAAGTTTTATAAAAAAAACGAATTTTAAAACCACATATTAAAAATCACTATAAAAGCAGGATTTTTCAGTCAAATTCCATGTTTTTTTAAGGTTTTTATATAGAAAATTTAATTAACTAAAATAACATTATAAAATTTAAAAATGAAATCAGATAATAAATTGATTTTGGACAAACTACAGTGGAGTATAATTGAAAGTATCACAACACCGCAGGACAGTGAAATAGAAGCTTATTACATAAATTCTTTAATTAAACTTGCAGAAAAAAAGACTCATAAAAAACATTCTTCTCTTCTTGACGTTCCTTGTGGAACTGGAAGGTTGGATGATTTTTTTAGAAGTTATGATTATGATGTTTACGGAGTGGATTTAAACAAGCGATTCATAAAAGAAGCTAGAAAAACGAGAAAACAACCTGAAAATTATTTTGTTGGTAACATGAAAAACTTCAATCTGAATAGAAAGTTTGATGTCATTCTCTGTTGGTTCACAAGCTTTGGATATTTAAACGAAAGGGAGAACATTCTAACACTCAAAAACTTTGCAAGACATTTGAATAAAAAAGGCTTACTGATTATTGACATAAAAAATTCAACGGTAGTAAATAGGGAGTTCTATAATGATTTTAAAGATTTAAAGAGAATTAATGAGACACACAGTGAAAAAAAGAATGGAATAATATATCACATGTTTAATTCAAAATTGTATAAAAAGAATAACAAAAACCTTGTTTTCTTGAAAAAAAATGCGGTTTCTATAAGGACTTATAATGTTGAAGAAATAAGTGGATTGTTGAAGAGGGTCGGAATCAGCATTGAACATGTTTTTGAGCTTATGAGTTTTAAAAGCGTTAAAGAATCAAGCAATAATTTTGTGGTTATCGGGATTAAAAGGTGATTTTGATATAACTGAAGTAAGATTTCACGCGTCAAATGTTTTCATGGAAGAATATCTTACGGAATTCTCATCTGAAAACAAAATGCGCGAAATGATAGAATCAATGAAAGAATTTGAAAAGTTTTACAATCCTTTTGAAGAAAAAATGCAAGAACTGCTTGGAGGAACGCTTCCAGACAGTTTTATTGATGTTAATATTTTTACATGGAAGTCTGGAAAAAAATCAAAATCAATGCCTCTTTTAATCTGGATAAGAACATACAAACCTCATTTAACACTTAAAAATCTTATTCATGAGATTGTTCACAACTGCCTTTCAGTGTCACCAGAATACGAACCTTTTAGAAAAATATACAAATCAAAAGAAAAAGCGCATTATGTTGTAAATTGGGCAACTGAAAAGATAATGCTTAGTTTGTTCAACAAGGAAGAACTTGAAAAATATAAGGTATTAGAATATCCAAGCAAGGAGTATGAAGAGTGGAGAGTTAAAGGCTTGGAAAAACTCGAAGACACCACGAACCTTCTTGAAAAGCTTAAAAACGGTTTTGAGTTATAATAATTTTAAAAGTGAAAAGTGCAGTGAAAACAAACTTTGACAAGATATATGCAAGCCAGAAAAAAAACATTTATGGAAGCAAGCCAGATGAGATTGTGGTTAAAAGCATCAAGCACGTAAAAGGCAAAGACGTTCTGGATCTCGGAGCTGGAGAGGGAAGAAATTCGGTGTTCTTGACGAAGAAAAAATTCAATGTCTTGGCAGTCGACTCTTCCAATATTGGATTGTTTAAACTCAGGAGAAACGCCGGTAATGAAAAGGTAAAAATTCAAACCAAGCATGGTTTAATAGAAAACTTCAACTACCCCAAAAAATACTCTGCAATCTTCTCTACTTTTGTTTTGAACTTTGTCAAAAAAAAAGAGATAAAAAAAACAATCAAAAAAATTAAAGAAAACACTCTCGACGGAGGGGTAAACGTCATAACCGTTTTAACAACCGACGACCCTGGATTTAAAAGAGACCCAAAAAGATTAAAATATTTCAAGAAAAACGAGCTTAAAAACTTCTACAATGACTGGAAAATAAAATTCTACGATGAGAGGACAACCCCTCTGGAAAAGCACGGAAATGGAAAGTGGCACAGGCATGGCGTTGCGGGAATAATAGCTGTTAAGAAGGTTAATTAAAATATTATTTTAAATAAGGTAAACAAAATTTTATTACAATTTAATATTTTTAAATATTTTAATTATTGCTTTTTGCTTGATCATTTCGCTTGTTTGAAGGTATGGGAAGTTTGGTTTTAGTTTCAATCAGAATTTGGCCACTGTTTTTTTCTCGTCTTTTTTTGCGATTTGTCCTGTTGTTATTTTAGAATGCTTCCTTTGGCTTTATGTTCATTGTTTTTATTCAACGTCCATTTCAAGTTCTACTGTTCCAGTTCCAACTGGCACCACATTTCCAACGAAAATGTTTTCGGTCACTCCGGTAAGCTCGTCCTTCTGACCTTCAACCGAAGCCTTGACCAGGTGCTTCTCCACCTCCTCAAAAGCGGCTCTGACCAAAACCGAAGCTTTTCCTCCGGCCAAACCGTGCCTTCCCACGCTTTGAATTTCTCCAGTGAAAGTCATCGCATCAGCCACCAGCATTAAATGCCTAGCGTCCACGCTAATATCCTGGCTTTGAAGCACTTTCTGAAGCTCTTCTATTATAGAGTTTCTCGCGGCTTCGACTCCTAAAACTCTAAGCACTTCCATGAAATCGTTTGTTGTGGTTAGAAAAGGGTCGACCTCTTCAAGTTTTAAAATCTGCTCGAGATTTGAACCTTCTGTGGCGATTACATAACGCTGGTTTTTGTTTATTATAATTCCTTTTGTGATTCCCTCCACTCCTCTTACTATTATATTTCTGATTTTGTTTGTAACTTTCCTTAAGTTTTTCAGGGTTTCAGCCTCGGGCTTTATAGTGATAATGTTTTTCTTCAATTCCACCGTTAATCCGTCCTTTGAAATCTTATCCACTAATTCCTGCGGCGACACGCTCTTCTCATTCATCGCTTCAGAGGCCAAATGCAATTCTATTATTTTTTTATTGAAATCTTCAACCACTTCGGCTACGTCTTCCACGGTGACCTGTTCTATTGAAGCGGCTATTTTCTTCACAGTTTCATAGGATTTGTAAGCTTCTTTTAAGTGAACTTCCATGACGGGTTTTTTAGGGGTTTTTCTGGCGTCCACTATTTCAACCAATCTTTGAAATCCAAGCTGAGCGAGCGAAGCTACTCCGGCATAGTGGAATGTTCTTAAAGACATTTGAGTGCCAGGCTCTCCCAAACTCTGGGCTGCGACCACTCCCACCGCTTCACCATAGGAAATTATCTTCTGCGTTGGAACGTCCAAAGCATCATCTCCGTATTTGAATTGAAAAACTCTTCCCTGCGCGTCCCTGACGCTTAAATCTTTCGCGACAATCAAATCCTGCAGTGCGTAGACTAACCTGCTCTGCATGTAACCGGTGTTCGCCGGGTTAACTCCCTTGTCAACCACGCTGTCCCTCCCTCCGCAGGCGTGGAAGAAGTATTGAGTTAAAGTTAGGCCTTCTAAAAAAGAGTTTCTGACAAAGCCTCTTGCTTCAAGGCCCAAATCTCCTTTCTTAAAGTGAGTGATCAATCTTCCTTTATAACCGCTAATAGGCCTTTTCCCTCTTACAGCTTGTTGTCCTAAAAGACCGGCTATTTGAATAACGTTCAAGCTTGAACCCTTGCCCGCAGCTGAAATCATCAAAGGAGGGTTATACTCAAAAGAGGAAAGAGTCTTGTGTTTAATTCCCTGCTCTATAAAAGCGAATGAATTATTTCTTATATTTTCAGTTATTTCAAGAATCAACTGCTCGAGGGTTTCCTTCAAGGTTTTTCCAGGTATTTTCTCAAGCTTTCCCTCATGGTATTTCTTCACCAATTCTTTAACCTGATTATTACCCTCCTTGTAAAGATTAATAATATTGGTCATGGTGGCGTTGGTAAGGTTATAATCATCCAAGCTGAGCGAAACTCCGAACCTCTGAAAAGCAGGGATGGAAAGCTGTATTGCGTTGTCAATGAATTTTTCGCACTCTTCAGCCCCGCACTGCTTGAAAACAGCATTGGTTATTTTTTCAATGGCTCTCTTGCTTAGTATGCCTTTCTTCAACTGCCCCTCTTTTATTTCCAAACTATTTTCGTTAAGCTGAAGGTTCTTGGGAAGAATCATTGAAAAAAGCTCGTTGCCGCTGAATTTCCTTCCTTCTATTTTTTTAATAGAAGTTCTCGAAAGGAAATCCTCAGCCTCCTCCTTGTCAACATCAGAGTAAAAGCTTGAAAGAAGATAAAGGCCAAGAGTGAAGTCCAACCCGGGGTATATTAACGCCTTTCCGTTTCTGGGGGATAAAATATTCTGCCTCACGCTCATCAACCGGTCAGCTTCAACCTGCGCCTCCTCCTCCTGAATCAGGTGAAGGTTCATTTCATCCCCGTCAAAGTCAGCGTTGAACGGAACGGTTATAGCGTCGTTGAACTGAAAAGTATTTCCAGGCATTATTTTAGCCTTAAGGGATAGAATCGAAACCCGGTGAAGAGAAGGCTGCCTGTTGAACAAAACAATATCTCCGTCTTTCATTTTTCTTTCAATAACCCAGCCGACGGTAATCATTTTTAAAATCTCTTCAATATTAAGGGGGGTTATTTTTCTCCTCTTCCCGTCAGGTGAGATGGTGTAGCTTACTCTTTCAGGATTCTCCTGAATGAACTTCTTCACCTCCTCCAAATTCCAGCCAGTCACGTTCCAAGGCAAAGTCAATTCATCGGCAATGCTCTGTGGCACTCCTAAAACAGAAATAGGAAGGTTAGGGTTAGGTGAAATAATTGTTCTAGCGCTGAAGTTTACTCTTTTCCCGGCAAGGTTGTACTTAAACCTTCCCTCTTTGGTTTTAAGCCTTTGGAAAAGAGTCTTCAACTGCCTCCCGCTTCTGTGCCTTGCGGGGGGAATTCCCGAAGTCTCGTTATTAAAATAAGTTGTTACATGGTATTGAAGCAACTCCCATAAATCTTCTATTATCAGCTGAGGTGCGCCTGAATCGATATTTTCTCCAAGCCTTTGATTAATTCTTAAAATATCCACCAGCTTGTGAGTCAAATCATCCTCGCTTCTCTCCCCACTTTCAAGAGTAATGCTAGGCCTGACGTTAACAGGAGGGACAAACAAAACAGTCAAAACAAGCCACTCGGGCCTGATGCTTACTCCTAATTGTTTAAGGTCATGATCGCTTATCCTCTCAAGCCTGTCCCTAACCTCGTTTGGAAACAACTTCTTGTCACCCTCATAAAAACTAGCCGGCTTAACAAACCTTATCTGAGGCTGTTTTTCACCGCAGTGAGGGCACACTGAAACTTTCTTTATTTCTTTTAAGCTCGTAGCGTCGCTCATCACCCGACTGCATTTTGAGCAAACGCCTTTCAGCAAAAGATAAACTGTCTTGGCAAAAGAAACATGAACCACTGGCCTTACAAGTTCTATATGACCAAAATGTCCCCTGCAGGTTTTCATTGAACCACCGCAAGTCTTGCACTTCAAACTGGGGTCTATCACTCCCAAACGCTGATCAGCTAGCCCTCCCTGAATAGGATACCCATCCTCGTCATAAGTGTCAGGAACCACTATCTTGGTAACGCTTAACGTTCTCATCTCTTCAGGAGATAAAAAAGAAAAATCAATTTCCTTAATTTTGTTCATTTCAATCTTAACCTCGGAATAATCCCAATGCTTTTAATCTCGTCAACCAAAAGCCTGAAGGAATAGTTAGTCTCAACCTCTCTTACATCGCTTGAACCGCAAAGAGGACAGTATCTCTTCCCTTTGACATAATCCTGAACCGCAAAACTGCCACAGTCGTTGCATATCAACTCAATGCTTCTGTCAGAAGCATCCATCATCCTTTCTTTAATTATGCTGGCAGCTCCAAAACCAACAAAGCAATCCTTTTCCATGGCTCCAAGCTTCAAACCTCCCTCTCTTGCCTTGCCTTCTGTCGGCTGCCGGGTAAGCATTTGAACCGGACCCCTACTTCTAACATGAAGCTTGTCGCTGCTTAAAAAGTGAAGCTTCTCAAAGTAAACAACCCCGCTGAAAATTCTAGCCTTGAAATTCCGCCCGGTTCTCCCATCATAAAAAACCTCCTCTCCCGAATAACTAAAGCCGTTCTTCTTTAAAACATCTTCGAAGAAATCCTGCTTTTGAGGTTGAAAAGGAGTTCCATCTTTTACCATTCCATCAACGCAAGCGCTCTTTCCCGCAAGAGTTTCAAGAAGGAAAGCCGCAGCCATTCTGGAAGGTATTGCAAGAGGGTTTATAATCAAATCAGGAATGATTCCCCTGCTGTTGAAAGGAAGGTTTTCCTGATCCTCAAGCAGAGCATTGATTCCCTTCTGCCCAGCCCTGGTTGAAAGCTTGTCCCCAACATTAAGATTAGCGGTTGTCCTAACTTTTACCTGCACAAACCTGTTGCCGGTGTTTTTCTCCCCGACAACCACTCTATCCACGATGCCCGACTCTCCGCTTCTGACAAGAAGAGAATTTTCCCTCCTGCTTTCAGTTTCAACGTCCAAAACCGCGTTCTCCTTCAAAAACCTCGGAGGAGCGGTTTTTCCTACAAGAACATCATTCCCCTGAACTTGAACTTCGGTGTAAATAATTCCATTTTCATCAAGCTTAGAATAAGCCTCAGGCCCAAGATAATTCTGGACAAATTCAGGAGGCACTTCAAACCGGTCCTTCTGCCCTCCAGCGTATTTTCTTTCTTCTGCAATATAATTCCTGAAAAAAGTGCTTCTGAACAAACCCCTCTGAACACTTGCTTTATTGACAACCATCCCGTCGTCCATATTGAAACCTTCATAGCATAAAATAGCCACTATCACATTCTGGCCCTGAGCCCTCCTCCACAACTGCATCTTATCGTAAACCCAGGTTGAAACAAGCGGTTTTTGCGGGTAGTGCAGAACATGCGCGTTGGTGTCCAATCTTAAATTAAAATTAGACTGATAAACCCCTAAACTCTGATTCAGGTGCTTCAAAGCCATCAAAATTCTAGGAGAGGATATATACTCAATAAAGGGAAGAAGATTCGAATCAAGGCTTAAAACAAAAGCAGGATCAATTTCAAGATGAGTGTGCTCGGAAATCAAATCCTTCTCGTTCAAAGATATAAAAGCGTTCTCCTCCTCCTCTGCATCCAAATATTCTATAAAACCGTTTGAAATCATTTCACTCCAACTAAGCTGTTTCAACTTATCTTTTGACGGCGCCTTCCCTCCCTCAACAACAAAAACAGGCCTCAACAGTCTTCCAGGATCAGAATTAATGAAAACTTCTCCACTCTTCTCAAAGAAAGCCATGCTTACCTCCTTGTTCAACTCGCCTCTTCTTCTCTTATCTCTTAAAATCTTTACAAGCTTAACCCCGTCCTCTGAAAACCCGGCGAATCTGCCGTTAATGAAAACGCTTATTTTATCCTGTTTTAAAGAAGTCAACCCCTTCAAAGCCTGCTCAATCTCCTCCTCATCAGTTCCAATGCTAATCGCCGCTCCAAGACTTAAAGTCTTAACCAAACCCGCGTCAGGACCTTCCGGACTCTCATTGGGGTCAAACCTCCCGAAATGCGTTCCATTCAAATCCCTAACCTTATGGCTAGGGTGCTTCTTAGCCAAACTAGAAACCACTTTTCTCATTGTGCTGATTCTTGAAAGAAAGTTAGTGTTGTCAAGGGGTTGACAAACACCAGTCCTGCCTCCAACCCAATTGCCAGTTCCCATCGCTGATTTAATCTTATTGCTCATCAAATCAGGCCTTATCAAAGTAGAAAGAGACAATTTTCTTCCCCTGACATTGCTCCTCTCAAGCTGATAGGTTAAATCCTTTACGAGAAACTGGAAAGAGTGCTTGAAAAGCTCTTCAAGCAAAACCCCGCTTACTTTTAATCTTTTATTTGAATAATGATCGCGATCATCGCTTTTTCTCTTTTTGTAAGCAACCAGAATGGTTTTTTCAACCATCTTGCATAAGTAATAAGATTTAAGAATTCTTGAAGGCTCGTCCACCCCTATGTGTGGGAAAAGGTAATGATCAAGCAAAAGCTCGGCCCTTTTAATCTGATACTGCAACGGCTGTCCCGGAGCAACCCTCTTGCCGATGATTTCAAGCGACTGCTCCCTTGAAAGCTTTTCAAAACCCTCCAAATTCAAAAGAATGTCATTTCTAATTATAAGTTCTTCAGAAAAGGAATTAATAATGCTTTTAACTTCAACCATTCCAAGCGCTTTCAACACAAGAGTCAGGTCAATTATCTTACTGAAGCTCGGCATGCTCACGCCCATCTTGCCCTCCTCGCTTCTGAAAACAGTGCACTTAGCTCTGAAACCCGATCTTGTCGAAAAAACCTTGGCTTCAACTCCATTCTTATCCTTGTCCCTTGAAACCATAATTCTATTAGGAGCCAAATCTTCAACGCTTACAATCGCTTTTTCAATCCCATTTATAATAAAATAACCACCAGGATCCAAATAGTCCTCTCCAAGCTCCTTCAACTCCTCGTCAGTCTTGCCGTAAAGCCAACACAACTTGCTCTTTACCATGACAGGTAAGTCTCCGATATAAACATCTTCTATTCTCTTCTCTACTCCGTCAATAATCTTAACCATTTCAACCCAAACCTGGGCGGAGTAAGTCAAATCTCTAAGCCTAGCCTCCATAGGATAAAGAGGACTTCTTGAATTGTCAGCTTCAACAACGTAAGGCTTTTCAACCCAAATCTTGCCCAACTTGACAGTCAACCCCTCCACTTCGGGCTGAATCGCAAGCTGCTCGTCTATTATCTTCTGCAACTTCTGGTCGACAAACTTATTATAAGAATCTATGAACTGCTTTGATAAAGAGTTCTCGTTCAAAAAAGCCTCCAGCGCTTCAATCATTCAACAATCAACCTGAAAAATTCCTCTTCTTTCCCAGTAACCTTGCTTTGCCTGTAAAACTTTACCACCTGTCCCACGCTAAAACTTAAATCCTTGATGCCGGGATCCTGCTTTCTTATAAGTGGAAGCTTGCTTTTGGTAATCCCCCTTTCAGACAGTTTTTTAAGATCCTCATCAGAAGCGAGCTCCGCTCTTGGAACGAGGTAATGAACAGTGGAATGGGGGTTACTCATTTAGAAAAATCACGATTAAACAAAGCAAAGCAAAACAAATTTACTTTATAAACAAAAAAACATAAAAACCTTTTGATTGAACTTAAAATTGAAAAAAATGAAATTCAAGTAAAAATAGAACCAAAACCTTCTATTGCGTTCTGCTCCTGCTCGTTTATTTTCTTCAAAATCCTCTCCCTCTCTTCTCCTCCTACTTCAACCCCGTTTATTTCCGCCAGTTTTTTAGAGAGTTTAATCCCGATTTCCTCATCGGTTTTAAAATAAACATAAGCGCCTTCCCTCTCACTTATAGAACCTCCGTCCTTTAAGGTGTAACCCACCCTGGCAAAAGAATTATCGGCGTAAGGGTCTGAAGTTAAAACCCTGTTTAAGTCCTTAGACTTGCTTTTTTCAAAATAAAACAAAAAATCCATTCATTTTTTCACCTTAAAATCCCCCTGTACATCATTTCATATCCTTTGGCAGCATTGTCCCAGTTGAAAACCTTTTCAGCCTTCCTTCTTCCGTTTAAACCCATTTGTTTCTTTTTCCTTTCATCGCTTAAAATGTTTTCGATTTCATCCTTTAATTGAGCGACATTTTTCGGCTCGAATAAAAGCCCATTTTTATCATCTATAATTTCAGGTATTCCCCCAACCCTGCTTCCAATGACTGGCTTTCCACTCGCCATGGCTTCAACCAAAACCATTCCAAAAGGCTCGTAAAGCGAGGGGAGAACAAAAACATCGCTCATTGCGTAAAGCTCGTTCATTCTTTTCTCAATTCCAGCGCTCCAAATCACCCTGGCCTTTTTTTGCAATCCCTTCTTCTCAATTAACCTCTTAAGGTTTTTTTCTTCGGGACCATGCCCGAAAATAACAAGATTGAAATCATCATTCAAATCATCAAACGCTTTCACAAGCTGATCCAAACCTTTCTGCTTCACCAATCTAGCCACGCTTAAAACAACCTTGCCTTTGATGTGAAGCTCCTTTTTCAGCTTTTCTCCCTTAACTTTAGTGTTGAAAAAATTCAAATCAACACCGTTATAGATAACTCTGCTTTTATGCCACATTTTTCTCGGAACGGTTGTTTCAAGAGTGTTCCTGCTAACCGCGGCTATCCTGTCGCACTCGCGCATTATTCTCACTCCAATCAAATCGTCATAAGCCTGACCAAGAAGATTGGTAATAAAATCAATCCCACTCACCCTGGCGTTGTGAAGGGTCAACCCGAAATTAACATTATACTCCGTTCTAAGGTTTTTAAAATCAAGAAAAGAGTAAAAAAAACGGTTGTGAATATGAATAATATCAGTCTTGGCAGCCTCCTCTTTAATATCTCTCAAAAGAAATGGAGGGACTGGAACTGGAGGCGGCAATGGATAGGGAAGGCTTTTAAAAACCCATCCCTCGCTTCTTATAACTCTAACCCCTTCAATCAATTCTTCCCTGGCAGTTCCAGGAAGCCTTGAAGTCAAAACAGTTACCTCGTGTTTTTTGGCAAGCCTCCTGCTGACCTCGAAAACATGCTTTTCAGTCCCTCCGGAGTAGGGAGGGTAGAAAAGGTTCAACATCAAGAAGCGCATGGTTTAAGAAAAAGAATGAAAAAATAAAAACCCTTCCCTTTAAAACAAAACAAATAATAATTAAAAAAAACTTTAAAATTACAATGCCCTCTTACTACAAACTTATCGAAGGAACCATTGAAATTGACGGAGTTAGAATGCACCAGACTAAAAACAAAAACCCCTGGACAGACAGCACTGACAAAGTGAAAGTTTTAAACCCTACGCCGCACTCTAAAGTTTTAGACATCTGTACTGGGCTGGGCTACACAGCAATACTTGAAGCAAAAACAGGCTGCAGGGTTGAAACCATTGAACTGGACAAGGAGGTTTTGAAAATGATGAAGCAAAACCCTCTTTCAAAAGACCTTTTCAACAACCCTTTGATAAAAATAATCAACGCAGACGCCTTCTTTGAAGTTAAAAAAATGAAAAGCGATTCCTTTGATTTCATAATGCACGACCCGCCCAGATTCTCGTTCGCAGGAGAGTTATACTCACTTGAGTTTTATAGGGATTTGTTCAGAATTCTAAAACAGAATGGAAGAATGTTCCACTATCTCGGAAACCCTAAGGGAGACACTCTGAAAAAAGGAGTTAAAAGAAGATTGGAAGAAGCGGGTTTTGAAAAATTAAAATGGGTTGAAAACTGCAAGGGCTTTCTTGCATTTAAATCTGAAAACAAGGCGATAAAAGATGAATTTTGAAGGAAGGCAAGATTTGCGGCGCGTGCAACAAGGGAAAGCTTCACGCTTTCAAGGACGAGATAGCTGAAGGAGTTTACGTGGATGCGTACAAGTGCGATTACGCCCATGTAAGCTACGAAAAGGAGGTTATGGAAAAAATCGAAACCAGGAAGAGCACTAACAGTAGAAAGGTGTCAAAAATTAAAACCGATTGGGATTGTCTACCGATAGAGAAAAAGTTCGGCTAAAGACTCTTATTTTTTTATTTCTATAGGTTTTTTTGTTGCTTTTCAATATTTCTATTTTTATCGAAATATATATAAATATTTAAAAATAAAATAGAAACATGAAAAAAGAGGAGGTTTTGTACAGAACTATTGCTGAAGAATACCTGAAAAAAACAAACAGGTTCACTCAGCTTGGCTTGTCAAAAGAGTTGAACGTTTCTATAAGCACTGTTAATAATGCGGTAAAAAACCTTCAGAGGATTAACGCGGTTAGAATAAAAAAAAGGTCGTTTTTTGTAACCGCTTTTGACAGGCTTATGATGTTCTGGGCAACTCACAGAAACCTGAAAAAGGACATTATCTATTCAACAAGAAGCGAGTTGAGCGTGAAGGAGATTGAGGGAAGCATGCCGCCGCAGGTTTTGTTCACTGCTTACAGCGCGTATAGAATGATTTTAAACGACGCCCCCGCGGATTATAGCGAGGCGTATGTCTACGCTTCTGAAGATGTATTGAAAGAGATAAAAAGGCGGTTTCCTCAAAAGCAAGGTTCTCCGAATGTAATCGTTTTAAAGCCAGACTATAAAATGGAGGAAAACGCTGAAAAAATGAAAGGGCGCGTTTCACTACCACAGGTGTTCGTAGATCTTTGGAACATTAGCACGTGGTATGCCAAAGAGTATTCTGACGCGCTTGAGAAAAAAATCATGGGTGGCGAATAATGAAAAACGAGTTTTGGAACAGTGAGTTGACTGAAAAAAGCTGGGAGAAGCTCGTAGAGCTTAGAAAGGAAGTTGACTTCATTCTTATAGGCGGTTGGGCGGTTTACTTGTACACAAAGCTTCATAAGTCAAAGGACATTGACATTATAGTAGATTACTCAAATCTAAGGGTTTTATCCTCCAAATACGATATTGTAAAAAACGACGGTTTGAAAAAGTATGAAATCAAACTAGAACAATTTGACATCGAAATCTACCTTCCAGGATACTCTAGATTGAAGCCTCGGCCCGAAGACATTCTTAAAAGCCTAAAAACCAGCGTGGGCGGTTTCAGTGTTCCAACCCCTGAAGCGCTGATTTTCTTAAAACTTGAAGCACTGGAGCAGAGAAAAGGAAGCATCAAGGGAGGCAAGGATGAGATTGACGTTCTAGGAATGCTGTTTTATTCCAATCTTGACTTGAACATTTTGAAAAAGCTTTTTGAAGATTATAACTCGATTTCACACGCAACGCTTTTGCATGATGTTTTGACGGGTTTTGACAAGAGCCTTGTTTCCTACTTAAACTTGAACGAAAAAACGTTTTCAGATTTGAAGAGAACTCATGTTGCAAAAATGAGAGAGGTTTTCAAGTGAGTGTTGATGGATTAAGGGTTCATGAAAGCATAATACAATTGTCCGAAGCTCAAACCACCATCGCCGCAAGGAAGTATCTTTTGAGTGAACACCTTGATTTTATTTTCTTTAAGAAAATCTTTCAACACTTTTACAATAATCTGATTGTACATCACGCCGCCGCTCAAGCACACTGAATCAAAACCTGTTGATTCACATGCTTCAACCGCGATTTCCCCCAAACCCCTTGCAACATAATCGTGAATCTTTCCAGCAAATGCTTTGTTGAAACTCAACTCTGAAAACAACTCGCTTACAATCAACCTGTTGTTTTCAATCACTGGTTTTGTCTTAACAGGTTTTTTAGCGAAAGCCTCCAACTTCATCGCGGGCTCTCCGTCATAACTCATTTCATCACAAACACCGCACGCAAAGCTTGCAGCGTCCAAAACCCTTCCACACGAAGTCGAGTTTAAAGTGTTTATGTTTTTTTCCAGCATTTCCTCATAAAAACCCGTTTCCACTCCTCTTTTCCTAAAAAAACTTTCACATTCTTCTGGCGAGAGATTTTTTCTTAAAATGGAATACAACACTCTTTCAGGTTTCATCGTGGCCTCATCACCACCCAAAAGCTTGAACTCTTCAATGCTTCCGAACCTTTTCCCTTCTGATGTTAAAACTTCTCCGCCCCAAGCGCTTCCATCCAAACCGTACCCCAAACCGTCGCAAACCACTCCGACAGCTTCCTTCAAACGGTTTTCTCCCATGCACGAGTAAAGATGCGCGAAATGATGCTGAACCTTCAAAGGGTTTGAGCTCAAGCTTTCAGCTAGTTTTGTGGTGCTAAAAGAAGGATGCAAATCACACGCTATGTTTTTAGTCTTTATTTTGAAAAAACGCGAGAATCTCTCCAGGCTTTCCTTGAATCTTGAAAAACTGTCGTAATCGCTTAAGTCTCCAAAGTATTGTGAGACGTACATTTTTTTATTGACAGCTATTGCAAAGTTTGAGTTCAACTCTCCCCCCAACGCTATTCCATCGCCAAAATCAAAATTCAACGGCTGAGGCGCCAAGCCTCTTGAATACCTTATTATCGAATTCCCTTTCAACACCGAATCATCGCAACCGTTTATTATTTTTCTATCATGAACAAGAAAAAAGTCAACCACTCCTTTCAACTTCTCGAAAGCTTTATCATTATCTGTTATTATCGGCTCTGCTGAAAGATTTCCGCTTGTCATCACAAGAAAATCAAGACCAGAATAATGAAATAAAAGGTGGTGGATAGGAGCATAGGGAAGCATTACTCCAACAGAGTCAAGCTTCGGGCTGATTTCACCGGGAAGAAAATCCTTAGATTTCAACAGCACTATCGGCTTGACGCTCGATGTCAAAGTTTTAAGCTCGCCTTCACTTACAAAACAGGCTTTTTCAACCTCCTCAACATTTTTAGCCATAACAGCGAAAGGCTTAGTAGCTCTTTCCTTCAATCTTCTCAGTTTTTTAACCGCCTTAACATCCAAGGCATTACAAACAATGTGAAAACCACCCACTCCCTTAACCGCTATAATCTTGCCTTTTTTTAAAAAATCTCCCACCCTAGTCCAACCCTCGATTTTTTTCAAATTCAAGTCAAGCAAAGAATATTCAGGCCCGCACTCGTTGCAAGATATAGGCTGCGCGTGAAAACGTCTTGACTCCGCGCTTTTGAACTCCTCTTCACAATCACCGCACATTTCAAAGTCTTTCATTGAAGTGTTTTTTCTATCATAAGGAAGCTTTTCAATCACAGTAAACCTAGGACCGCAGTCAGTGCAGTTAATGAAAGGGTGCAAAAACCTCCTGTTCGAATAGTCAAACAACTCTTTAGCGCATAAATCGCAAATCCCAACATCAGGGCTCACACTTCCAATCTCAAGAGTTTCGGTTGAACTTTTTATCGAAAAGCCACTCCAAACCCCCTTAATTTTCTTTATTTGAACATCGTCGATTCTTGCTATTGAGGGAAGATTTTTTTTTATTTCATTCAGGAATACGTTCAATTGTTTTTCGCTGCAGTCGCACTCCACCACCGCTCCGAAACCAGCGTTTTTTACGAAGCCGTTCACACCAAGCCTTGAAGCTGTCTTGTAGATGAAAGGCCTGAACCCAACGCCCTGAACTATTCCTCTGAACTCAATCCGAAAACTCACGGTTAAAGAAGGTATTGAAATATTAAAATGATTACGTTTTAAAAAGAAAAATTTAAAATCAAGTCAAACTAAAATAATAGTCATGTGTTTGGCGATACCTGGAAAGATAATCGAAGTAGAAGGGAACGAAGCCGTCGTTGACTTTGACGGTTTTAAAAAGAGGGTTAGAATAGATTTTGTAAAAGTCAGGAAGAATGATTATGTCATGGTGCACACCGGATTCGCGATAGAAAAAGTGGACAGGAAAACAGCAAAGTTCACACTGAAAAATTGGAGAAAGTTGAGTAAACAGTGAACGCAGAAAAAACAGCCGCAGAAGTCATCAACGATATAAGAGAAAAAGCGAAAAAAGTCGGAAAGGTAAAATTGATGGAGGTCTGCGGCTCACACACCCAGACGATAGAACAAAACGGTTTGAGAAGCCTGATGCCCGAGAACGTTGAACTCTTCTCAGGCCCGGGCTGTCCAGTGTGCGTCACCCCTCAAAAGGAAATAGACGAGGCTATAGAAATAGCAAAAAAAGGGGTTACGGTGACAAGCTTCGGAGACTTAGTGCGAGTGAAAGGAAGCAGTGAGTCGCTGCTTGAAAGAAAAGCCCAAGGAGACGACATCAGAATAGTTTACTCTGTTTTTGAAGCTTTGGAGATCGCAAAGCATAAAGAAACCGTTCACGTAGCAATAGGTTTTGAAACAACAGCGCCGGGAACAGCCCAAGCGATTCTTCAGGCAAAAAAAGAAGGCGCGGAAAACTTCAGCGTCCTAAGCGGCCATAAATATTTTATAACGGCGATGGACGCCCTGCTTGAAAACGGGGAGATAACTTTTGACGGACTGATATCGCCAGGGCACGTTAGCGCGATAACAGGAAGCAAAGCCTTCGAGAAACTAAGCGAAAAACACTCGATACCACAGGTTATTTCAGGCTTTGAACCTCTCGACGTTCTGATAACAATCTCAATGCTTTTGGATATGATTGCAAAAAAGGAAAACAAGACAAAAAACGAGTATGTAAGACTGGTCAGCGAAAAAGGAAACAAAAAAGCTTTGAAAGCGATTAACGAAGTCTTCAAGCCAGAAGACGCGTTGTGGAGGGGGATAGGCTCGATAAAAAACACTGGAATGAAAATAAAGTTCAAAGAGTTTGACGCCAGAGAAAAATACGACGTCAAAGTGAAAAAAGAGTATTCCATGCCCAAGGGTTGCAGATGCGGCGAAGTGGTTAAAGGGCAAATCCACCCACAGGAATGCCCGCTCTTCGGGTTTTGCAACCCTGAAAATCCAGTTGGCCCGTGTATGGTGAGTGTCGAAGGCGGTTGCCACAATGCCTTCACAAACAAACACCCTACCCGCGAAACAAACCTTTAAAATCTTAAATTAATCTTTAACTGCTATAATAGCAGCAAAACCATGTCTGTGCCACTTCCCCTTTCCATGCCTTTGCAAAGGAGCCTTACCTTCTTTGTAGTAAACAATTTTCCAATCCTTATAAAAATTCCTCAACTCATTCTTTCTAAAATAAGTATTTGAACGAGGGTGCTTTTTAAAACCAGAATCTGAAACAGTCATGACACTTACAACATTAACCCCCTTTTCAAGAGTATTGTACTTCATTCCGTTTATAATCTTTTTAAGAAACTTTCTTTTAATAAAATGAAGGACAGACAAAGAAAAAATAGCAGAGTATTTTCTTTTATACTTAAAATTTTCTATCAAGCATTCCTTTGTTTTAATTTTAACATTATTGTAATGAGCGTTTTTCCTTAGTTTTGACAGACCGGCTCTTGAAGAATCAATAGCAAATACCGTAAAATGCTTTTTAGCCAAGAATATAGCGTTCACCCCATCTCCAGCGCCCATATCAAGTACATGCCCATTTCTAATGTAATTTACACTCTTAAAAACAATTTTAAGGGGTTTCAGGTTATAATAAAAATTGCTTGCACTTGAATACTTTTTGTCAAAATCTGGTTTCATCATTTCTCAATTAGTTTTTTCTTCCTATTGCAATAATATGGTCGAAAAAATTAAGATTATTTTTGGTTTTTGACAAACTGTAATCCAGTTCTTTGATTTTTTTAATGGTTTGCTCATCAAATGTTTTGATTCTTTTTTTAACCAAAGGAAGCATTATCGAATCTCCACTTACTTCAAGAATTTTCAAGTTTGATTTAATGAAAAGGTTTTCAATGTCCGCCACAGAAAAACGAGCATAATCAAAACCCTCTCCAGATGGCATGCGCTTTCTCTTTACAACAGAATCATAAAGTTTAATTACGTCATTCTTGTTTTTTATCTCCCTGAAAATACCGTTGTAAACACTTCCAACCGAACATACGATAATGCCATTTTTCTTGCAAGCTTTAACCATTTTTGAAAAAACCTTTTCATAATCATTGCAATAATTTAAAACGTCCCTCATTGCAATAACCGCATCAAAGCTTCCATTAAAATTCATCTTCTCTCCACCGCACACAACCGTTTTAACACCTAAGTTTTCTTCAAATGCCTTATGCTCTGCAATTTCAAGGAATTGCTCTACTGGGTCTTCAATCGTGACATCAAAACCTTTTTCAGCCAAAGGTATTGCAATCCTGCCCGCCCCCCCACCAACATCTAAAACTTTAGCTTTTTTCTTAAAGTATTTCAACAGAAAAGTCAAATCTCTTTGAGTATAATAATCAAAGTAAGCACCTCTGTTTTTATCTATTTTTTTTATATCCTTCAATAAAGATAATATCTCATTTTTTTTCATTCAACTTCACCTTAACATTTTGGTTTTTCAACCATGTTTATACTGTCATAATACCTTTCTGCTAATGCCATATTACCCATAAAATACTCTCTTTTATTGCACGAACCACATTTTTGATTTATTGGCTTAACCACAATGTTTTAAGGGGGCGCATATTTTAAAATTAGAACACAAAGAAAAATTTAATGGTCTGATTTTTAATTTTTTGCGACACTATTCCATCATGCTAATAAATTACGTAAACGGAAAGTTCACGGACTACAAACACTCAACCATCCCGGCAACAGACCTAAGCGTGACAAGAGGGCTGGCGGTATTCGAAGTGTTGAGAACGTACAACGGAAAAGCCAACCACCTCCCACTCCACCTTCAAAGACTCGAAAGATCGGTCAAAATAACCAGAATGAAACTGCCCAAAACCAAAAAAGAAATAACCAAAATAATCAAAAAACTAGTTCGAAAAAACTACGGGGGAAAAGAGCTGACACTGCAGATAATAATCACTGGAGGGAAAAGCAAAAACAAGCTCCTTCCCGCGGGAAAATACGGTTTAGTCATACTAACCGGAAAAATCCAAAAATTCAAAACAACAGTCAAACTGCAAACCACTCCAGAACAAAGAAGTCTGCCAGAAGCCAAGATAACCAACTACGTCCCGGCAATAATAGCAATACAAAAAGCAAGAAAACAAGGGTTCGACGACATCCTCTACACAAACCAAAAAAACATACTGGAGGCAAGCACAAGCAACATCTTCATAATCAAAAACAAACAGCTCATCACGCCAAAAACCAGCATCCTGCCCGGAATAACAAGAAAAATCATACTGGAAAAAATAAAAACCAAACTCAAAAAAACGGAAAGAACAGTCAAAATCAGAGAAGCGTACCACGCGGACGAGGCTTTCATCACCAGCTCCACAAGACAGTTAACACCTGTAACGCAAATCGACTCGCATGTAATAGGAAACGGAAAGCCGGGCTCGAAGACAAGAGAAATAAAAGAAAAGGTAAACGAATACCTAAACAAAATCAACAAGTAAAAACAAAGGGGATTTCAAAAAAAATAGGAACCCACAACCAGCAAATCACTTCTCAATCTCAACATCCAAAAACTTTCCGATTCTGACAAAATCAGAGTCTTTTGTAACGAGCTTTTCCTTGTTTGCGATAGCAGTTGAAGCTATGATAAGATCAACATCGCTCAAAAGCAAACCCGCTTTTTTAAGTTTTTGATACAAACTTGAATAAACCAAAACCAGTTCATAGTTTATATACAACACATTAAAAGTCTCTTCCAACAAGGTTAAAACCCTAGCCAGCTTCTCCTCGTTTTCAAGCCCTCTGCAAACCTCCATTAAAGTCATAACAGAAATGCTCCCATTCCTAAAAGCACTCTTGCCTTTCAACATGTCTATTACAATGGAAGTATCAAACATCATCTTAACTCAAAACCCTTCCTGAAGTTTTTGTAGCTCTTTTCAATGTTCTTGACGTCACTGTCAGTCAAAACCTTTCTCAACTCGGTAAACGCTTTACTCTCAGAGTTTCTCGCCCTTTCCGAATAAAAATCATACAGAAACTCGCTCCAATCCTTATCCTTTTTACCCTTCTCGAGCATTCTCTTAACGCTCTTTTTAACCGATATCGTAGTGAAACCCTCCATTAATTAATAATTAATAATTAATAATTAAAAACTTTTCGATTAAAGGCAATTCAAAAAAATAAACCCAAACCAGAACCGCAAGAACTAAACACGCGTTTTAGACGACTAACGGCCGGTGCTTCCAAAACCGCCGTGACCGCGGTTCGTTTCGCTCAAAACAGATTCTTTAAGATGAAAATGGTAAACCCTGCCCAACACTAGCTGAGCTAACC
>CAYMAH010000034.1:0-19145 GCA_964388435.1 Microcaldota archaeon
CTTGAAAATGAGAGTTATGGCGTGTTATTCCTAAACAACAGTGAAGCTTTCATAAACACTTCAAACTTTAGTGGAGTGTTCATTGAAAACAGCAACGCCACGCTGTTAAACGACACTTTAAGCGGGAGTGGGGATAGTTCAATGAACTTCAAGCCTTACATTCAGGGTTTAAACAACTACAATTACACCATTCAATGGTATGCAAGGTTGAATGTCACTTCAACCGCGTCATTATCTGCCGGGCTGCTGGCAAACGTTACTGATTATTTTGGCAATTACTACCTTGATAATTATAATCTAACTGAATCCAATCCCCCATCTAATTGGGTTAATAGTAGCTGGTTCGTTGTCAATGACTATGAAAAGACCAATTCTGGTTCGTCAGACTTCAACTCATACTTTCTTTCTTTTGGCGATCCTACAACAGTTTCTTCAAACTTCACCCAAACCCAGACACTGTACATAAACCTGAATCCAAACCAGACCAACCTCACCTCTTCGATACAGCCAAGCATCGTAAGCGATTACGATTCCAACCAGGTTACAAGCACCTTGTACATCAACAACACTTTAAACGCCACGCTAAACTTGACGTGCACTCCAACCCAATCCTGGCTTTCAGCCAACTGTTCCAGCACAATAAACAACAACACAAACACGAATTTCACTGTCACGGTAACGCCAAGCTTTGGTTCAAGCGGAACTTACACCGCGGAAATTGTTGTTCAAGGTGTAAATGGCACTGATTACTACTCAACCGTTCCAAATCTTACCGTAGAGTATACCGCTCCTGTTTATTCAGGGGGAGGCGGGGGTTACGTGGCTCCTCCCGCAAACCAAACACGGCAAACAACAATCGCCACAGGAAACATTACCAATGTTACATCAAACGTCACTCCGCCCGTATCAATATCAAACGCAAGCAGTGTGAGCAACGCGACTCCTGCGAACCAGAGTGTTAAAGTCACTCCAGTAATAAAGCCTATTCAAAACAAATCCAATGTCACCGTAACCCCTCCTACCGTAGCTCCAACCGAAAGCTTGTTTGACCAACTCAAAAATTATTACTTGACAATTCTGGTTTTAATAGTGGTAATTGCGGCGACGACATGGTTCTTGAGAAGCAAGCCCAAAAAGCCCGTGATTGCAACCAATATCGTGGAAAACAAACTTTGAACAAAAACCCAGAGCTAAACCTTCAAAACTTTTATCGAATCGGTGTTTAGCTCGCCCCCGTAGGTCAAAACAACAACCTCTCCTTTATTGAGGTTAAGCTCGGCGAGGTCCAACCGCTCCAGACTTTTAACTCTTAAAGGCGTGACGTTCCAAGCCAATCTGAGCTTGTTGAACGCGTTTTCGCTTGTTGTCAAAGCGATGATAGGGGTTTGCGATTTGTACCTTGAAATTGTCAGAGCGGTTTTCCCCGTCCTTGTTTTTGTTAAAATTGCCTTTGCTTTGACCGTTTCTGAAATGTTCTTGGCGCTCTCGCTTATAGCTTCCGATATGGTGGAGGTTTTGAATTGCCTCTCGCTAACCGATGATTGAGTGGACTGGATTATTTTTTTCATTGTTTTCACTGCATTTTCAGGGTCAGAGCCTATGGCCGTTTCTTCTGACAAAAGAAGAGCGTCAGCACCGTCTAAAACCGCGTTCGCCACGTCCGCAACCTCTGCTCTCGTGGGAAAGCTGCTTGCCACCATCGACTCCAGCATCTGGGTTGCCACTATCACCGGCTTTGAATTCTGCTCGCAAAGGCGTATTATCTTTTTTTGAATCAAAGGAGTCTGTTCAAACGGCAGTTGAACTCCAAGATCCCCTCTTGCAACCATTACCAAATCAGCTTCTCCTATTATTTCATCTATGTTTTCCACTCCCCTGCTCGTTTCTATCTTTGCTATCACATTCCCGGCGTAGTGCTTCCTTATTTCAGTTATGGATTTTCTAGACTGCGCGTAACTCAGGGCAATGAAATCGGTTAAACTCTTAATTCTATTCAATATCTGCAGGTCTTTTGGAGTGGGGGATTGAAAACTCTTTATTGACGGAATGTTTATTCCCATCCCATTTCTAACCTCGCCCCCTCTTAGAACAACGCACTCGCTTTCATTCAGCGCCAGAAGCTCTATAAGGCCGTCAGACAGGTAAGCCTTTTCCCCTTTCTTGAGGTTGGGTATCGATAGTTTTGATGATTTTATAGTCTTTCCCGTTTCAAGCGTTCCCTGGAAGTTTTTAACCCTGAGCTTTGGGCCTGGAAGGTCTGAAACCGCGGAGCAGCCAAGGTTTTTTATTGTCTTCAGCTTTTCTACGTTCTCTTCTATTGTCCCGTGCGAGAAATTGACCCTGAAAACCCTAACTCCGGCCCGCGATAGTTTTTTTATTGACTCTGAATCCGGGGTTGAAGGGCCTAGCGTGCATATTATTTTGGTTTTCATTAATATTTTTTTATGCAATGGTTTTTAAAATTGTTTTGATTTAAGTTTAAAACAATGAAATTGTACAACACGTTAACGCGAAGTAAAGAGGAGTTCAAGCCCTTGCAAAAAGGAAGGGTTGGAATGTATGTGTGCGGCTTGACCCCGTACGATCATGCTCACATAGGACATGCGAGAAACGAGGTTTTCTTTGACGTTGCAAGAAAATGGCTGGAGTATGAAGGTTTTGAAGTGAAATTCGTAACAAACTACACTGACGTTGACGACAAGATAATAGACCGGGCTAGGGAGTTAAAGATAAACACCTTTGACCTGCCAAAAAGAATGATTGAAGAGCATTCAAAAGAGAGGGAAGCTCTTAAAATAAAAAAGGCTTCAAACACCTGCCTTGTAAGCGAGCATGTCCAGGACATCATAAATCTTATTCAAAGAATTTTTGACAAGGGTTTTGCTTATGTTGTGGACGGAGACGTTTTTTTCGAGGTTAAAAAATTCAAGAATTATGGAAAGTTTTCAAGGCAAAGCGTGGAAGATTTAATCGCGGGAGCAAGGGTTGAGGTGAACGAGAAGAAAAGAAATCCGGAAGACTTCACTTTGTGGAAGGCGTGGAAGAAGGGAGAGCCTTTCTGGGAAAGCCCCTGGGGAAAGGGAAGGCCCGGGTGGCACATTGAATGCTCTGCAATGAGCATTAAATACCTGGGAGAGAGTTTTGACATTCATGGCGGGGGTAACGACCTAATCTTCCCGCACCATGAAAATGAGATTGCTCAAAGCGAGGCCGCGACCGGAAAGAAGTTCTGCAATTACTGGATGCATAATGGAATGGTAACCGTCAAAAAAGAGAAGATGAGCAAGAGCCTAAAGAATTTCACAACAATCAAAGAAGCCTTGGAGAAGAACGACGCTGAAACGTTGAGACTGGCTTTGCTTTCAACAAAATACGAGGAGCCAGCGGAGGTTGGAAGCGATGTTTTTGAAACCGCGAAAATCAATGTCAACAAATTGAATTCAACGCTTCAGAAGCTTGAAAGCTTTTCCTCAAAAAGCGATAAAAAATACGAAGAAGTCGAAAGACTGAGCACGGAATTTAAAAACGCCATGAACGACGACTTCAACGTTCCAGAGGCGTTGAAGTTCTTGTACGAGCTTAAAAACCTTGGGGAAAAAGCGATATCAGAAGGAGACAAAAACCTCGCCCGGGAAGTCAGCGAAAAACTGAAAGAGTTCGGAGAGCTGCTCGGAATCGTTAAAAGTGAAACAAAGCCCGGCAGGGAGGTTTTGACGCTCATAAAAGAGAGGGAAGAGGCTAGGAAGCAAAACGATTTTAAGAAATCCGACGAGTTGAGAAAGAAGCTTTTTGACAAAGGCTTTGTTGTGGAAGACACTGCTTTTGGAAGCGTTTGGAGTGAAAAATTTTAATGATATTATAAAAAATAGGGTTATTCAATAGTAAGTATTTCATTTCTTTCCAAAGAATTCAACTAGTTCTTCCGTGCTCCAGCATTTGATTCTTGAATGTTTTAGGTGTCGGTCTCTGCTCCACAAGTCAGCTCCTACTGCAAGAGCGCAGGCAACGTAAGGTTCGTCTTTAACATCAATTGTGAGGTATTTTGCAGATTCTTTGTATGGAAGCAATTCTTCAAATTCAATAAAAGTTATTCTCTTAAGAAGCATTTCAGAAAGTCTAACCGCCTGAAATTTTTCCATTTTAGAGCGTTTTACAAGCTCTGGAAAATATTTTTTGAATTCTTCCATTAAAAACTCGGGGGAGTATAATTCTAATTCCCTGTCAAGAAGGATCTTCCGAGTCATTCCACCCTTAAGAAAGGCCGAAAATAGTATATTAGCGTCAATTACTAGTTTCACTTTTCCACCTTTTCGCCATTGACTCGTCAACGGACAAAGCTAAATCTTCCACGTCTTTTTCAGTTAGCCTACTTCGCGAAACTATTCTTTCAGCCTCCTCAATTTCTTCTATTTGATGCAGTATGATACTTCTCACCAACTCAGACCATTTTATTTCAGAGTGTTCGCTCATTCTCTTTTTCAGGTTTTCAGAAATCGACAAAGTTAAACTTACCATAAACGTTCACCAACATAATAATTATGTTTAAAATATAAAAGCCTTTCGGTCACATGACTTAAGAAGAAAAGAGGTAAATGTTTTATATAAGGATAAAATCCCATTCATTGACAAATTCTATATCTGCTCTTACCATTTTTTTATATAAATCTATAAGTTTTTTTTTAGAATTTTATTTTTTGTTGTAACTTGCATTGTATAATAATAGTTTATCTCATGTTCAAAGCGTTGTTTATCAAATCCCTGAGCTTTTCCATCGTTTTTCTTTCGAACTTGCCCTGAAAGACAACCCCGTTGTTCTTCGCAACGTCGAACTCGATGAACTCCGGAACATAAGATTTCTGGCTGTCGTCCATGACTTTGGGATAGTCTACGGGCTTTACCTTGAATCCCACAACCTGCTGGTCCTGCTGTTTAAACAGCTGAGGCGCCAGAAGCCTTAGAATCATCACAATGAGAATGTTGAACGCAACCAAACCCGCAAAAAAATAAATAAGCAGGTACTGCTGTGAAAACAGCGCCAGGATTATGCCAATAACCCCTGTCCAAAACAGAGTGTTTACCAGCAATTGCCTTATCAAAGCGTTGTTCATTGATTATTGTTATTATTCTAAAAGTTTAAATTTCTTTTTATTTGAAGAGCATTTTCATTTGAACAGCTATATTTTTTTCATTCAATTTTTTCACTTGATAGGTTAACTTATTCAATTCTTAAGATTTCTTAAAAAAGAGTAAAAACAAACGCATTATTGTTTTGTATAAGTTTTTTAGAAAAAATCATGTTTTTGTAAGGGTTTTTAATAGGTAGGTTTAAGTTCTCAAATTTTTCAATTAGAATTGGTTTTTTTATGAGCTTAACCGAGTTCATTGGTTTGTATAAAGAGAAAATTTACTCCAAAATCTGTGATTACATGCCTTCAGATTTTGATTACAGCTTTTCTGACATGGTAAGGTGTTATGTAGATAGGAAAGGCCAGTTCAGAAGGCCTGCCTACTTGCTTTTATGGAATAAATTATACGGGGGCGATCCTGAAAAAGCTATAATGCACGCTGCAGTGGAACAAACCTGCGAAAATTGGATTCTGATGCACGATGACTGGGAGGATGAAGCTCCTTTGAGAAGGGGCTTACCTTCAGCTCATGTTTTATATGGAGATAAGAATGCGATTAATGCTGGCGATGTTTTGCATGCTATTAATTGGAGGATGATCAAAGAAGCCGCGGATTTGCTGGCTTACGGCGCGGATTATTATAACAATTTTTACAGCATGATGCTGTCTACTGGAAGGGGGCAATATAAGGAATTTAAATTAACTATTTTGAAGGATATCAATGGTTTTTCCAAACAGGATTATTACGATTGCATCAGGGATAAGACTTCGTTTTTATGCGAGGTTATGCAAGCCGGAGCAATAACCGCTGGCAAGAGTCTCAAAGAAGCGCGGGGAATTGAAAGTTACGCTGTTCCTGCTGGCTATGCTTTTCAGATAATGGATGATTTGCTGGATTGTACGAGCGATCCCAAAAATTTTGGCAAGAAGGTCGGAAGCGATGTTTTAAATGGAAATAAAACCTTGATTTTATGGAATTTTGTGAGCAAAGCGAGCCCGGCTGATTTAGAAAGAGTCGCTGGCATTTATGCTAAAAACAGAAAAGATAAAACCCAGGAGGAAATGTTTTATGTTTTGGATAAGTTTAAGCAATATGGTTGTTATGAGGACGTTAGGTTTGAAGCTGAAAGCTTAGTGCAACACGCTGTGAACAACTTTAATAACGTGGAAAGTCAGAAAGAAGATGAAAAAATCAAGGATTTGTGCGTGAGAAGCATTGATTGCGTTCATAACTCGTGAGTTTTTGTGAAAATCAACGCTGAAAACTAACTTTTTTTTCCAATACTGTTTTACTGAATGACAGAAAAATATAAAAATTGAAAGTTAAAAGAATATAGTGGAAAAAAAAAGACAGAGCAGGTGTTTTAAATGATTGGAAAAGTCGAGAAGTATTATCATGAAAAAATGGAAAGCCAGGGTTCTATGTTATTTTCACTTGTAGACCCCGACAAGTTTTCTTTTGAAAAAGGCGCGAAACTTGCTAAAGAGTGCTATGAAAATGGGGCTGACGCCATTCTTGTCGGAGGGAGTATTGGAGCTCAAGGAGAGGTTCTTGATGAAACCATCAAGCAGATAAAGGAGAATGTAAGTGTTCCTGTTGTCTTGTTTCCAGGCAATATCAGCGGGATCAGCGGCAGGGCGGACGCCATCTATTTCATGCAGTTGTTAAACTCGAGAGACATTTATTGGGTGAGCACTGCCGCGATTCAAGGCGCTCCTGTGATTGCAAGACTCGGCTTGGAAGCAATTCCAACCACCTACCTTGTTTTCGAGCCCGGAAGACTTGTGGGGTGGATTGGAAACGTTAATCTCATCCCGACAGACAGACCTGACATCGCAGCTGCTTGCGGTTTGGCGGCAAGATTCTCTGGAAGCAGGGTTTTGATTGCAGAAAGAGGAAGCGGAGCTCCAGAACCGTTGCCTTCAAACGTGGTAAAAGCTCTTGCAAAAGCCTGCGGTGACGACGTGTTTCTTTTTGACGCAGGAGGGGTCAGAACCGCAGAACAGGCAAGGGAGATAATCAAAGCAGGGGCTGACGGAATACAGGTTGGAACCGTTTTTGAAGAGGGTGATGTTGCTGAGAAGACAAAGAAACTTGAAAAAGCGGTCAAGGAAGCCGGCAAACAAAGGATTTGAAAATTGGCAATAGAGAATTTTATCGGAGGGCTCGTCCTTTCTTTAGTCATAGGAGGTTTGATAGGCCTTGAAAGGGAGAGGACCAACGCCCAAACCGTAATCGGCCTTAGAACGTTCGCCTTGATTTCAATGCTTGGAATGATACTGTCAAGCATTTTCTACACTTCCAACGCCCTGTTCGTCATCGTAGGTTTTATAGGAGTGTTCGCCCTGTCACTGGTTTACTACTACCTTAAAACATTCTCATACAAGCACTTGGGAGTAACCACCACAATAGTAATACCGCTCACATTCTTGCTCGGCGTGCTGGTGGGCCTTGGATTCGCCGCGGAAGCGGGAGTTTCAACCATAATAATAACATTCCTGCTTGTAGAAAAAAGCAAGGTGCACTCTCTTGCCAAGACAATTTCAAGAGAGGAGATAATAGACCTGATGATTTTCGCCATCATAGCATTCATTTTATATCCCTACCTTCCGCTTCAACCCTACAACTTTCTTGGAAAATCCATAGACCTACACTCCTTCTTATGGGTCGTGGTTGTCTTCAGCTTCATAGGCTTTTTAGCTCACTTCTTAATGAAGTTCTTCAAGAAAAACGGGCTTTTATACGCGAGTTTCTTCGGAGGGGTTATATCCTCCCTAAGCACGGTATACTTCTTCTCAATCAAAAGCAAAAACAACAAGCTTTCAAACTTTGTTTACTCCGCAAGCACCGTCGGAAGCGTTTTCGGAGACTTGATGATACTTCTCTTCATAGACCCGCGCTTGCTAACAATGATTTTAATCCCATTCCTCTTCTTCATTCTAGTGTTTGCCTACTTCACGCTGAAAGAAAAACAGAGTTCCAAACTTAACATTTTTGAAAGGCCTTTAAGCTTGAGCTTGGTGTTGGAGTTCAGCGCCCTGTTCTTCGTCATCAGTTTTCTTCTGTCGCTTGCTTCAAACTTTCAGGCGGCCGGGCTGGTTTTAGCGTCATTCATAGGGGGAATCGCAAACTCGATGGCGGTGTTCGCAAGCATATCGATTCTTTACTCTTCAGGACAGGTTGGCTTTTCAACCGCCTTCTTCTCCCTGTTCTTCGCGGTTGTGGGAAGCAGCATCGCAAAGATAATAATCTTGAATCTCACCCAGAAGGACAAGAAAACTCCCTGGAAGCAGTTCATCGCGGCGGCAGCGGTATCACTGGCGGTTTTTTTCATTGCAACGGTTTTTTGAAAAAAGAAAACATTTTTAACTATCAAACAATTTAATTTACTTTTATGAGAGAAGGCGAAACCCCAATAGACTGGCTACACAACGAGTTTAAAATCAAAAAGTTTCCCTTTGGAATCAAAAGGTTTTCAAGGGTTGTTTTCTACCCTCAGGCCGAAAGGCAGGGCGTGGGAGTGAACGCTGAAAAAGCAAAAGAGATCGTAAAAAATTTGGGAGGGGCTCAAAATTTCAGGGTTAGAAAAATAGTAAACCGCCACCTTATACTGAGAATCAGAGATCAAAAAATCGGGTTAAACCGCCTCAAAGAAATCTCGGGAAAAGATTTTGAAAATTGGGAGAAAAAAAGTTCTATAATGGGTTTTTGAATTCTTTAAAGCAGAGCCGGGATTATTTGAAAAGAAACCAGGCGAACGGATTCCCAAGAATCAAACTTAGAATCAAACCCACAAGGATGTAGGGCGCCATTCTCGGAAGGTTCTTGTAAACATAGAATTTCTTCATTTTCTTCTCCCTGCTTATCCTCTTCAATAGCTTCATCTGATCCTTTGTAGCCACTCTCTTCAAACCTAGCTTTTTCAAACCCTCCATTTTCTCAAGAGCTAGAACATCCTCATCCTCGATGCCCTTCAAATCCACTTTTTGTATTATCACGTCGTTCATAATCTGGTTCTTGAACAGCGAAAGAAACAGCGCCGAGACCGCAAGAATCAAAATGAATATTATCTGGTACAAGCCGAATATTGAAAAGAAGTAGACTGAGAAGATTATCAAGGCAACCAAAGCGATGGTCAGAATGCTATCCTTCCAGTCGGGTTTGAGCTTTTTTCTTCTAAGCATCCACCCGTACATCAGGGAAGTTCCTATAAGCGAAACGAAAGCGCTGGTAGCGAAAACCGTTATTATGAAAGGAACGCCGGTAACCGCGAGAGAGAACGGAAACTGGAACTGCTGTATTGATGGATAAAAGGGCAGGAGAACCTGAATTCCGGCGACAAGAAGCACGTCGCCCCCTCCTATCTGCCCGGTCCTGTAGAAATAATACCCTATTATGAAAATCAAGGCTCCGATTCCAACGCTGTAGAGAATGAAATTATAGTCAAACGTCAAAACGTCGAGAACCACACCACAGGCTATCATAGTTATTGTAAGCTTGTCGCTTATGTAACTGGTCTTGAAGTCCTGGTAAGCCGCTATCGCGGTTCCAATCAATATTATCGCAAGCCTTAAAACATCGTAGTTCATTTCAAGCCACCCAGTTTTGACAGGTCTAGATTCCCAAACTTTTTAAGCATTCCCTTGTTTTTCTTCAAACCCTTGTACATCTTTTCAACCCTGTCAAAATTTATCACCAACTCCCTCATCTCCTCGACCTTAATCCCAGCGCCCCTGGCAATCCTCTCCTGCCTAGCCTTCAACTTCACCAACGCTGGATTCTTCCTCTCCTGCACAGTCATGCTGTTCACTGCAGCCTCGAATTTCTTGAGCTTCTCCTCGCTCTTATCCATAAACTCCTCAGGAATGTCATACAAACCCAAAAGCTGCATTATCTTCTTCATCGGACCTATCTTCTTCATCGATTTTAATTGAATAACAAAAGTAGTGTAATTCCACTCCCCACTCTCAATCGCCTGAGTCAACTCCCTCTCATCCCCAAGCTCCTTCACCTTCTCAAGCAACGCTTCAAGATCAGGATAGCCTATCAAACGCGAAATAAACTTTTTAGAATCAAAAACCTCAAAATCATCGGGCTTCTCCCCAGTCCCAATAAAAGCAATCCTCCCGCCAGTCGCGTGAGTGGAAGTCAAAGCCCCGCCACCCTTCCCGCTCCCATCCATTTTAGTTACTATCACGCCAGTAACAGGTACGGTGCTTGAAAATTCCTCAGCCTGCTTTCCGGCAACCTGACCTATGTCGGCGCTGACCACAAGAAACGTCTCGTCAGGCTTGAACGCCTCGTAAATCTCCTTCAACTCCTTCTTCAACTCCGAGTCAAAAGCGCTCCTCCCAGCAGAGTCAAATATAATAACATCATCTTTAAGAGATTTAACCCCTTCAACGGCAAGAGATTTAGGATCAGCCTTGCCTTTTTCAAAAAAATCACACTTCACCTCAACGCTCAACTGTTTCAATTGTTCGATTGCCGCAGGCCTGTGAACATCCCCCGCTATAACTCCCACCTTCAAACCCTTCTTAATATAAAACCTGGCAAGCTTTGAAATTGAAGTGGTCTTTCCGCTGGCATTCAAACCGAAAACAAGTATTCTCTTTTTTTGAATAACCGGCTCGTAATTCTCCCCAAGAGTTGAAACAAGCTCGTCGTAAACAATCTTAACAATCTTCTCCCTCAAACTCATCGAAGGGTGGACTTTCTCCCTCAACGCCTTCTCTTTTATCCTCTCCGTCAATTCAAAAACAAGCTTAACATTAACATCGCTTGAAATAAGCGCCCTCTGAAGCTCTATTATCAAATCATTTATAGCCTTCTCGTCAACCACGCTAGCCCCGGTTATCTTGGAGATAGCATTCCTAACCCCCGCGCCTAAATCCACTTTCAAATCAGCTTCTTACCATTTTTATCAAACAAGTGAATAACATTAACAGGGCAGCCGTCAGCCGCGTTTTTATTGCACTTAAAATCTTTCTCATCAATTTCAAGCTCTTCATTACCTCCGACCTTTTTAGAATTCACCAGCTTCGACTTCCCATCATCAGCCATGCTCCAAAAATCAGGGCACATGCTAGCACACGCCGCACACCCAATGCAATTCTCCCTGTCATGTAATATCTTATAATCCATTCCAATCACCTGTGCTTTAAAATCTAAAACAAACACCAATCAAAAAGCTTTTTAAATAAATTCTGTTTAATGTTAAAACATGAAAGTTTTTAAAACTCTTGCTTTAACCCTATTCCTGCTGCTAGCTCCTTCAATAATAAACGCTGCAACGGTTAATGTTCTAACGCCAGTACAGCAAACAGTCACAAGTTCAAGCCAAACAATAAACCTTGGACTGGTAGGGCCAGGCCAAAAAGTCGAAGTAACCTTCGACAGAGGCACTCAACAGCAAGTATCATACTTAAACTCAAGCTACTATGGATTCAGAGAAGCAGTCTGGGACAAAGCAAACGTCGTTTCTCTACCTCAGGGGTGGAGCGCAAGCGACAGCCTCTACTACGAAACACCTCTAACCGTATTCGTGTTCGTCTCCCCAAATGCCAGTAACGGAGATTATAATTTCACAGTTCAATTCCTAAACGAATATCAGGGAGTTGAACCCTTCAACGTCACTTTCCAAGTAACAGTTTCAACAAAAGTCATTCAAACAACAATCTCTCCTTCGACCGTTTACACTGGAATAAACCAACCCGCGGTATACTCCCTAAACATTGAAAGCTTGAGCAGCGCTTCAGACGTCTTTGAAATTTCAGCCGAAGGCCTACCCTACAACTGGCAGTTCACCAAAACATTCTTCCTACCAAGAAACTCAAACGTTACAGTATATTATGAAGTCATAGGAAGCGAACAAAAAAATCTCAACTTCAACCTCCACGTGCAATCACTATCAAGCAGTTTAATAAGCAACGACGTTCAAGCCAATCTCATCACCACCAGTTCTCTAATACAGCAAATGCAGGGCGTTTCAGACGGCGTTCCTTTATTCCCAAGCATTGAACAAACAGTATACTCATTGCTTGGCCTTGTAGGAAACATATTCAAATAATAAAAAAAAGCTTAAAAAGCCCTTCAAGAAGGACTGAAAAAAGAACAAAAGTTATTTATTACACTGACCAAACGGTTAAGAAAAAAATAGCGGAAATCAAAAAATGAATGATTTTCACTTTTTAAAATACAAGCCGAAAAAAACTTAAACGTTTAAAACTTTAATTTAAAGCATGTACGGAAGCGAAGTTGAAAAAGTTTTAAACAACAAAAACATAAGCGTAGGCGATTCAATCAAAGTAAAATGGAAGAACAAGTCATTTGAAGGAACGCTCATGCCAAGACCCGACGTCGGCGATGAAAACACTATAGTAATTAAAATGAAAAACGGCTACAACATCGGACTTAAAAGCCTTGAAATAGAACTTGTAGAAAAACAAAAAACAACCGAAAAACCATTGAAAGAAGAAACAAAATCAAACCACCCTCCAATTTCAATAATAGCAACAGGCGGGACAATCAGCAGCAAAGTGGATTACAAAACAGGAGGGGTTCACATGTTGATGAGCGCTGAAGAAATAATATCAACAGCACCCCAACTGAAAAAATTCATAAACATTAAAAAAATATTAAACCCATTCACAATAGGAAGCGAAGACATAAGCTTCAGAGAATGGACGAAACTCGCTGAAATAACAGCCAAACAAGCAAACGACTCCGAGGGAGTGGTGATACTCCACGGAACTGACACCCTGCATTACACTTCAAGCGCTTTAAGCTTCATGCTCCCAAACCTTTCAAAACCAGTAGTTCTAGTAGGAGCTCAGCGCTCTCAAGACAGGCCAAGTAGGGACGGAGTAATGAACCTGACGTGCGCCTCCATTTTTTCAACTTCAAACCACGCAGGCGTTTCAATAGTAATGCATGGAACTTCAAATGACGATTACTGCATTGCAATACCGGGAACCAAAGCAAGAAAAATGCACACTTCAAGAAGAGACGCGTTCAGGCCAGTCAACGCAAAGCCAAGAGCCTTCATCTTTCCAGACGGAAGAGTGGAATTCAAAGATGAAGTCAAAAAAAGAAGTGAAGATGAAGTAAAAGCAGACACTTCTTACGACCCAAAAGTAGGACTAATAAAAGTCTACCCGGGAAGCAACCCTGAAATCATAGACTTTTTCATATCCAAAAACTACAAAGGCCTGATAATCGAAGGAACCGGTTTGGGACACGTTCCAACGCAAACCCTGAAAAAAGAAGACAGTTGGATAGACTGGATCAAAAAAGCGTCAAAAGAAATGATAGTTGGAATCACCTCACAATGCATCTACGGAAGAACCCACTCAAGCGTGTACTCAAACCTGAGGCTACTAAACAAAACCGGGGCAATCCACTGCGAAGACATGCTCTCCGAAACCGCGCTAATCAAACTAAGCTTCCTGCTAGGACATGATTATGAAAGAAAAGAAATTGAAAAAAAAATGCTTGAAAACACGGCAGGCGAAATAAACAAAAGAATAACAATAAGCGAGTTTTTAAACTAAAGTGAAGTTTCATGAAAATCGGACTGGAAATACACCAAAGACTCAACACAGAAGAAAAACTATTCTGCTCGTGCCCCTCAAAAACAAAAGGAGCCAAAACATCAGAATTAACAAGAAGCCTAAACCCCTCAGCAGGAGAAACGGGAGAATTCGACAAAGCAGCGCTGTTCGAAAAAAAGAAAAACAAAACAAACACATACAATGTGTTCGAAGACTCATCCTGCCTGATAGAATGCGACGAAGAACCCCCAAAAAAACTAAACACAGAAGCGCTCGAAACAACAATTCTAATATGTCGGCTTTTAAACGCCGACGTGGTTGATGAAATACACATCATGAGAAAAACAGTAATCGACGGAAGCGCGGTAAGCGGCTTCCAAAGAACAGCGGTGGTGGGATTAAACGGAAAAATCGAAACAAGCGAGGGAAACGTTTCAATCCAAACAATCTGCCTGGAAGAAGAAAGCTCGGGAATAGATGAAAGCCACTTCAATATAGACCGGCTTGGAATACCCCTCATTGAAATAGCCACAGACGCTGAAAGCATTAAAACGCCCGTTCAGGCAATGAACGCAGCCCTAAAAATAGGAGAAATGCTGAGAAGCACTGAAAAAGTTCAGAGGGGAATTGGAACAATAAGACAAGATTTAAATGTCTCCACACCAGAAGGAGCGAGAATCGAAATCAAAGGAGTGCAAGAATTAAAATCAATCCCAAAGTTAATAGAAAAAGAAGTTGAAAGGCAAGAAAAACTCTTGAAAATAAAAACCAAAAAAATTGAATTCACAGAAACCCCTGGAAAAATAACAATCGAAAAACCTCCAGAAGAAGCGCTTAAAGAAATAAAAGACTACTGCAAAATACTAAACGCAGATTTTGATGGAAAGACAATCAAAGGAAACGAGGAAACGCTAAACTTCATAAAATGGAGAATTGAATTTTTCTCAAAAGGAATACCAGAAGAAACAAGAAAAGCAGGAGAAACCGAAACCTCCTATATGAGACCCCTCCCAGGAGGAAGCAGAATGTACCCCGAAACAGACTGTCTTCCGTTAAACTCAAAAAGCTTCATCGAAAAAATGAAAAACGTAGAAGTAACCACATTCGAAGAAAGAACAAAAGAATATGAAAAAAAAGGATTAAACAAAGAACTATCGCAAAAAATACTAAAATCAAACTACAAACTATTCGAAAAAATGACCGAACAAGGAAGCGAGCCCGTTTTCACCGCAACCATAATCACGGAAACACTAAAAAACCTTGAAAGAAAAGGGCTAAAAATAACAAACGAAAAACTCGAAGAATTTTTTAACCTCTACAAAAAAGGAGCTTTTTCAAGAAACGCAAGCGAAAAAATCCTCGAACTCGCAAGCGAAAACGAAAAACTCGAAGAAGCAATCAAAAAAGCCGGGCTTGAAAAATTTACAAACCAAAAATTAAAAGAAATCGCCTCCCAAAACACGTTCGAAGAAGCAATCAAAAAATACCGGTTGAACATAGAAGCCAAAGAGCTAAAAGAATACTACCGGTGAAAAATCAAATGAAATTCGAAAAAAGCGCGGGGTTAATACTATTCAAAAAAGAAAAAAACAACAGAGCATATCTCCTGCTTGAAAACAACGGAAAATGGGGGTTCCCAAAGGGAAACATCAATGAAAACGAAAGCGACTTAAACGCCGCGCTTAGAGAATGCGAAGAAGAAACGGGAATAAAAAAAATAAAAATAATCCCCGGGTTCAAAGAAAGCGAAGATTACATCTACAAAGACATTTACGCTGGCTCAAACGAACTCGTAAAAAAAAACGTGGTATACTACCTGGCCGAAACAAGCGAGGAAAAAGTGATAATCTCATTCGAACACCAAAACTACGCGTGGCTAACATTTGAAGAAGCAGAAGCAAAACTCAAAACAAAAAACAGTAGAAAAATCCTTGAAAAAGCGGAAAAACACTTAAAAGAAAAACCAACCTTGGAAAAATGGAGTTAAAAAAAACCTGAAAACCCACTCAAAGCAAAAAAAATAAAAAGCTTTTTAAACAATAAACTATTTTAATTAAACCAATGGAAGACTACGAAGAAGAGGAAAAAGGACCCGGATTAAACGAAAAAATGAAACCGCTAATAGAAGCAAGCGGCAAAGCGTTCATTCAACTTCAAGCAATAGTCAAAAAAGTTGGAATCGCAAAAATAATAATCGCAATAATAATAATCGCCGGAATCTATTACTATCTAAACCTCCCGCAACCCGGAACCTTGACCGTCAATGTCATAGCATTAGATACTGGAACGCCAGTAAACAATGCAATTGTAAGCCTAACAAGCAATGGAGTAAGCGTGGGAACACCGGGCTCTGAAACCACTTCAGGCGGAACAGCTACATTCACAGGAGTTCCATCAGAACAAAACATTCAAATCAACGTGGACGGAACGCCATCGTATGGAATTCTAACAGACTTCATAACTCTCAAAAGCGGGCAAACACAAACAACGACAGAAAACTTGCCCTTCAACTACCAACTATCGTTCAACCCAACCTCAGAAAGTCTAAGCGCCACACCAACGTGTGTGATGAACAAAAACTTAACAATCACAAACAACCAAACTTCAAGCGTTACCTTCAACCTAGTGGGAAGCGGAAACTTAAACAATTTGATAACAAGCCAGCAAACTACTATACCACCAGGCCAAACAATGACAATACCATACACTCTTGACTTCAGCAAAGGATCATTCTCAAATGGAAACTCAATAACAGGAACAATAAGACCACAGGGATATAATCAAGGAGACTCGTTAACCATAAACTTCATTCAACCTTATCAATTTCAAGTAAGCCCAAGCCAACTAACCTGCTCTCAAGGACAAACCTGCACTGGCTACATAACCATTCAAAACACCGGCACAAATCCAATCACTGGCCTGCAACCCCCAACCAATCCTATAATAATACCATCAACGTCAAACACTCCAAAACCAATAATAATATTAACACCCACTGGCGGAAGCACGATACCGCCAGGCGGAAGCGTTTCTTACTATTACAGCATCCAAGTTCAAATAGGAGAAGTAGCCGGAGGGTACGTAAACTTAGACGGAGATTGCTTTCACACCCAAGTGCTAATCCAAACGCAGTAAAAAAAAAGATTATTAAACTTTAATCAACACAAAACATAACCAATGAAAATAAACGAAATCAATACAACCGCAGACATTCAAATCCCAAAAGACCCGCTACTTCAAGTGATAGGACAAGACGAAGCAGTAAAAATAGCTGAAATATCAATCAAACAAAAAAGAAATATTCTTTTAGTTGGACCTCCAGGAGTCGGAAAATCTCTCCTAGCCCAAGCAGTATCTTATCACCTACCCAAACCACAACACGAAGTAAGAGTGGTGCATAATCCAAAAAACCCAGAAAAACCATTCATAGAAATCAAAAACCTAAAACAAATACAAGAAGAAAAAAAAAACCTAAAAGAAACAGAAGGAATTTTAACAAATCCAATAAACATCCCGGCATTCGCAGCCGAAAGACTAGGCTTCAGATGCAGAAAATGCGGCGCCCTAAGCAAAAGCACTGAAAGAACCTGCCCAAACTGCGGGTTCTCAAAAAACACCAATCAATCACCATTCAACGACCTAAACAACCCAACCCAAGATAATTACAGAGTACACGCAACAAAAAAAACCCCAACCGGCGATGAAGCAATAATATACGAAAAAGCAGGCGAAAAAATAAAAATCTACGATCAAAAAACCTTAGACAAAATCGAAAACCTCAAACTAATGCAACCAAGAAAAATAATAATACCACTACAAAGAAACAACTTCATAACCGCAACAGGAGCCAGCGAAACCGAACTCTTAGGAGACGTAAGACACGATCCATACGGAGGCCACGCTCAGGTTGGAATCCAACCCTATTTAAGAATAGTGCCGGGTGCAATACACGAAGCACACGAAGGAGTTTTGTTCATAGACGAGATTTCATCAATAAGTGGAATTCAAAGACATTTACTAACCGCAATGCAAGAAAAAAAATATCCAATAATGGGAAGAAACCCCCAAAGCAGCGGGGCGAGCGTTAGAGTGGAGGGAGTGCCGTGCGATTTTGTTTTAATCGTGGCTTCCAACATCAACGATTTACAATTCTTTCTACCAGCATTGAGATCGAGAATTTCAGGAAACGGGTACGAAGTCCTTCTCAAAACCTACTTCGAAGACAACGAGGAAAACCAACTAAAAACCATCCAGTTCATAGCCCAGGAGATTATAAAAGACGGGAGAATACCGCACGCAGACGCTGGCGGGATAGAAGAAATACTAAAAGAAAGCAGGAAAAGAGCATTAATCACAGACAAGGTAAGCAACGCTCTGACTCTAAGGCTCAGAAACCTCAGCGGAATCATAAGATTAGCCGGAGACCTCGCAATTCAAAATGAAAGCGATTTCATTGAAGACAAACACGTGAAACAAGCCATAACCAAAAATAAAAGCGTGGAAGAGCAGCTGAAAACAGAGTATGGAACGCTTTACAAGGCAGGCGGCAGCGACTACCAGTCTACCAGCGGAATTCAAAAAGAAGTTTTCTGACTAAAATTAAACCCAACGTTTTTCATTCATACTCAACCAATTTTCCAGACAGGCGCTCTGTTGAAGAGGGGATAAAGAATATTCTAATTGAAAACAGCATGAGATTCAAAGCCCGATTTTAAAAATGATTTTTAGAGTAATTTTTGATTTTTGAAACCTGCTGCTCTGACCACTCTTTGTTGAAGTTAGTTTTCATGTAATCAACCCGGTATTTTATTAACAAGCCTTTCTCTTAACCCTTTTTCATGTGATGTCTAAATTCGACGGTGTATTGTTGAATTTAAGGCGCCGTTTTTTTAAAACTTGAAACTCGTCTTGAAATCCCGGCCCTCAATATTTGCTACCTTTTCCAGACTATGTGACCATTTACCCCGTTCTTCTCGTACACTTCAAGAATTTGAGCACAGAAATCTTCTAAATTTTTATCTTCATTACTTTTTGCCGCTTCGTAAAGCCTGATAAAATAACGTTTCCCGGATTCTGTTTGCTTGTAATTCTTCTTTTGAAAATTGTGCTGAGCGCATAGAGTTTCTCCATTATCAATAGAATTTGTGCCTCCAAGATCTTTGGGTTTTATGTGATCTACTTGCAATTCAACACCATTCTTCTCACCTCTCCCACAAATAACGCATTTGTAATCATCTCTTTTCATTATAGCCTCTTTTTGTGACGGAGTAAAATCTTCTAACTCTTTTTTAACAATAAAATCAGGTTCATACTTATAAACGCCTTTAGCAACTTTTATGAGATACTCTTCCAGTTCTTTTTTTATATGTTTCAACTGCCCAATCAACAATCTCGGGGTGTTTTATGTTACGCCTAGGATGCTTCTTAAAATATTCCATTATCAAGTCGGATTGACTTTCATCTTCT
>CAYMAH010000035.1:0-4819 GCA_964388435.1 Microcaldota archaeon
GAATAAAACAAAAAAGGGAGATAGATACAACAATAAAGGCCACATAAAAAATGAGGCAAAGAATATCGAGAGGGTTGAAAATATTATTAGATTTTTACGACCTCCGAATTTTAGCCACTTTAAAAGAAGAAACAGAATTAATGGTAATAAAGCGATAACTAAATTATTTAAGTAAACTCCGCCAATAAGATTGTTTATTGTCAAGGGGTTTATTGCAAAGAAAAAAGATGAAAAAAACTTTGAAATTCTTGATTTTATAATGCTACCTAACACAAAGTAAATTATTATGAATGGCAGAAGGAAAGATAAAAACATAAGAATGTGTTGCAGAATTACACTACTAAAAAAAATCAATAAGAAACTCATAACAAGAATTGAAAAATCAAATTGTCCAATGTACCCCCAACTCAATGGATGAATAACTGAAACATAACCTGTGAATGCCTGCCAAGTGTTTAAAAGAATCGGGCTATTATCTCCATAAGCAAAAGATCCAACTAAAAAAAATTTATAGCTTCCAATTAAAAGAATCGCTAAAAAAATAATTGAATCTAAAACTAGTGCCTTATCCACTTTCAAATCAAAATTAATGTAATCATAAAAATGCTGCATTTAAATCCAACCATACAATATTATTGATTTTTACTAATTTATTTTAATCCTAAATTATTTTATGTATTGCCATCCCAGCAAGTACACTTACAGATATGAAAAATAAAACTGCTGATCTTATATATGTCCTAAGAGTTGGCGACAATTGGTACATGTAATAGGTTATGTTGTTGAACTGAAACCCAAAGATATTGACTGTTGGTCCAACAGACATCAAAACGCCAGTAAAACCTAGCAGAATGAAGAAGAATATTGCAAAATCGTTAAAAGCAATCTTCTGGTTTCCTGTATTTTTAAGCCGGCTGTAAACCCAGAACAAGACCAAAAACAATGCCAGAATCAAGGCGGTGTAGCTGATGAAAATCTCCTGCTCCACGAAATTTGCGGAAGTGTCTATCAAACCCCCAAGATTATTCAAAACCAAACCCCCAAAAAATGGATTCCAGTAATAAGGAGTAACAAAATACAAGAGAGAAGATGTTGCTTCAGCAACAACATTTTGATACGCTCTTGTCAGAGGAGGGCCTTTTGTGAGAAATGTTGAAATCAAAGGAAAGTCAAACAGCGACACTAAAACAAGAAACGTGATAAAGGCAATAAAAACAGGTTTTGCGTACTTAAAGTTGATTTTAAACTCTTTAATCCAATTCTTATACAAGATTTTGGCAATGATAAAAACAATCGTTGCGATAAGCATGAAAGCAGCGTAATAATAATCAGTGAAAAAATTTAAAGCCAGAAAAAACCCAGCCAGAACCGCGTTTTCGTAACTAGGCTTTTCGTCAAGCTTGAACAAAAACAAGAGGTATAAGGGCATCCATTGAAGCTGGGCTAGAGTAACGTGCATTTGAATTCTCAAAAAATGATACGGCACAAAACTGAATATCAAGCCCCCGATAAAGCTTGAAACATTTCCCTTTGTGAAGTGTTTGATAAGAAAAAACATTGCAACTGCAGATAAGGGAATGCTTGAAAGCATCACAAGATTATAAGAAAAAATTGTATTGCCAAAAAAATGAAAAAAGAAAGACATGAAAGAAACATAAGGATACCATAAAACTGTTGAACTTCCACCGCTTGAAAGGCTAATCCACGTGTTGTTCAAAACGCTCAAACCGTTGCTCAAAGCAAAATTGTTCCACCAAATGCCGTACAACGTTCCAATAGCATCTCCAAAATAGTAGAAGTACTTTCCGTAAGCCTCTGTTGACAAGTTCAAAACCAAGGGCCAGGTTGCGACGACAGTTATGATTGAATATAAAACAAAAGCGAGTATTCCCGCTTTGAAGGCGATTATCTTGTCCAAACACTGCTTTAAAACGCTTTTAACACTACTTTTTAAACTCGGTAATACTTTCATTGTATTTACTTGTCTTAAAAAACAATTAAAAATGCTTTCCCCTCAAATTAAAAACGAAACAAAAAATGAACTTTTCCTGGATTGAAAGACAATACAAAAAATTCCCTGCTTCAAGCTTCATAATTCTAGCGGCGTTGATTTTAATATTTACCCTAAGTTTTTTCATTATTTACGGTGAAAGCCAAAACGCTGAAAGAATAGCAAACTATGCCTACTTTTTCTTAGTAATAGGAGTTTTAATGAGAATAATCGAATTAAAATCAAAAACCCTCAAGAAATGGTTGGATTCAAAAAAAAAATTAGTGGTGCTAACCGCAAGCAGTTTTTATGATTACTGCAATAAAAAGTGGAAGGAAATCAAAAAAACCAGAAATTTAACCTTCAAAATAGGTTTTGTAACCCTTGTCTTGGCAATGATCTTCATTGAGTACGCTGTTCCCTTGAACTTCGTTACAAACGTTTCTTCCATCCCGCCAGAGTACCAGTGGCTTGCCAAACAACCAGGCAACTTCATTATAGCGGAGTATCCGATGATACCTGAAATTTACTCAGCCAACCCTTTTAATGTGAGCGACCCTTACTATATTTTCTACCAGCAGTTTCACGAGAAAAGGCTTTTCAACGGCGCTTGGGAAGGAATTGGAAAAGCTGTTGAGCAATATGTTTCAAACCTCTCAAATCCTCAAACCCCCTCAATTCTTGCGTGGTACAACGTTTCTCTTGTCATTGTTCACTACCCTTCCAACCCCTACCAGCCTTACAATGGGCTTTTAATCGTCCAAACCTTCCCTAACGCTACAATATACAATATAACCGCAAGCCCTTCTATTTACTGGCCTTATAAACTTCAACAATTAGAGAAAAACGTCAACCAAACAACTCTAATTCCCTGAAAAACTTGATTGCTCTTCAAAATTGTTTTTTACTTTAAACATTCCTAAAGAATTTTTTTTTTATAATCTTAAACAATGGAATTTGGCAGCAAGGTTCTTTAAAACTTACCTGAACATGCTGGTTATACCTACTGAAAAACAAAAATAAAAAAAAAATTTGGACTTTTAAACTGACGGTTATATTTTAAAAAATCTTAAGAATTTTAAGTTAAATCAAGGTTCACTCTAAAAATGAAAACTCTCTATTTCCAGTTCATGAAATCATCTTCAGAAGGTGGTGGAGGCTTATCTTTTTTTAAACAGCTTCAAAAAAAAATTGGCGTTTTACAATAAGAGTGATTTTTCAATAATCAAAAACAGCGTTTTCAAAAAAATAAAATTCAACGAGCTTTTTTTTTCCCGTAAACCTTAACGAAGACTCATTTTTTTTCCGTCAATTGAAAAGCTTTGAAGGTAAGATTCTAAACTGCCGCACAGGAAGCTTTACAGGCAAAACGCTTGGAAACAAAAAAAAAGCCGGGGGAAAAAGTAAGAAAAGTGGAATGCTTTTCCAGGAGATATAATTTTTGACCACCCGCTTGACAAAACACAATCAAAAAGCTGAACATCAGATTGGAAAAGCCTACCCTTTTTCAATCGCGAGTAAAAAGCCAAGAACAAGCAAGACGGCAAGCAAAACCCAAAGGGAAAACACTTGAATGACATTCAAAGACTGAAGCAAAAGCAAAATAACTGTTAAAACAACCAAAATCTTCATTGTCTTATATTCAACTTCAACACTCCAAAAATCATTAAACAAAGATTTGCACGCCCTCCAAAGAAAAAAAACCATTGCTTTTATCTTCTTTTTCAACCAATCGCATGCCTTTCTTAAATTTTTAAGTTTTGAAAAATAATCCCACAGCGAGAAAGCAAGGAAAAAACAAGCTAAAATAGTTATTAAAACCAAAACCCAAAGGGAAAAACTTTCTTGCACCACATGGAAAACGCTCTTCTGACTATAAGAGGGCAGTGCAAGCCCTGAAATTGGAATTAAACCCCTGGCAACAAGCTTTTTACCAGTCAAATCGTAAACGCTGACCAACGCCTCAAAATTCTGGGTGATTGAATGGCTTTGATGAATCGGAATCAAATTAAAAGAAAAATCAGCGTGCTGGATAAACTTTAAAGAAACGTTAAAAACCTGCTCTTGAAAAGTATTTGAACCCTCAACATTAGAAGTGGTTATGGAAAAATTAGAAACGTTTTCGAAAGGGTTGAAAAAATCAACGTAAATCTCTAGATTATTTTCATTGTTTTCAATAACAGGAGTGTAGTAATTGTCAACAAAATTCTTTGGAGCGGCGTTCTCAAAAAGAAAATAAACCAAAACACTCGTGTTTGAAGTTGCATTGCCCACTTTTGCAAGCTTCACAACAAGAAAGTAACCCCCGCTGTTCAAAACCCCTTCAGGAGAAAGAGTGGTGTTCAACCTTAAATGTTCAAAAGGCTTTAAAGTCACGTTTCTCGAAAAATTAAAACCCTTGGAAAAAACCTGATTATCACCTCCTATAAAAACGTTAAAAGTAGCGTTTTCTTGAAAAGGGTTGAAAAAATCAAGGTAAAAACCAACAGAATTATTATTAGAAACGCTCCCTGGAATAACCACCGGGGCGAAAAAATTGTTGAAAAAATTCTGCCCCGCGTAAAAACTCTGAGTGAAAGAATTACCCCCTGAAAACACTGCCAGGGAAAACAAGACAAGGAACAAAACAAGCTTTTTAAGCATTCTAAAATTCAACTTTTTTCAAAAAATTTTAAAATAGTATTGTAACATGAATTTATTTAAAGACTATCATCCTTTTGAAAATAATAAAATTCGACTTTTTAACTAATCGAGTTAAAAAATTTCAAAATTTTAAAAACCCGCGTTTTTTTTTCCTTCTAAACCGGCTAGAGAACCACACCCAATATC
>CAYMAH010000036.1:0-11012 GCA_964388435.1 Microcaldota archaeon
GGTAGTTTGACTGGGGTGGTACGCCTTCGATAAAAAAACAAAGGCGCCTTAAGGTCAACTCATCAAGGTTAGAAATCTTGAGTAGAGGGTTAAAAACAAATGTTGGCCTGACTGTAACTTTAAAAAAATAGGTTGCAGATGCGAAAGCAGGGTTTAACGAACAAACACGCTCTTTTAATAAGAGCTGTTTCTGTCAAACAAGCTACCACGGGGGTAACCGGCTTGTCATGTGTGAGAGTTCACATCGACCACATGGTTTGGTACATCGCGGTCGGCTCGCGTTATCCTGGCGGTGCAGGAGCCGCCAAGGGTTGGGTTGTCCATCCATTAAAAACGCACGCTAGTTGGGTTCAGAACGTCGCGAGACAGTTCGGTGACATCTCCTAAAAGTGCATTGCTTTTTGAGGGAAAGGTTTTCCTAGTACGAGAGGAATGGAAAACCGGCGCCTCTAGTTTTGCTGTTGTCTTACAAGGCACGCAGCGTAGCCACGCGCCACGCGGATAAGTCCTGAAAGCATCTAAGGACGAAGCCGCACCCAAAACGAAAAAGCTTAGACTGCTCGCAGTATACGAGTTTGATAGAGTTGAAGTGTAAACCGCAAGCCCGCAAGGGCGAGCGGCGAGCTAACAACCACTAAAAGTCGTTCTCTCAAAAACTTTAATTTCTCGTTAAGAGATTTTTTTTGATTGAGAGATTTTTTTCTAATTAACTACAAAACGGCCTCCCAAAAAAAATTCTGATTCTTGTTTTGTTATTTTGAAAAATTCTTACGCTTAGCTTTGCTTATAAGGAAAAAAATGTTGATTCTTGTTTTGTTGGGAGGGTTTGGCGGATCACGTATGCCGTTTTTTTGTACTATGGCATATGTGAGGGTGCCGTACGAAGTGAAAGCTAGAATGAGTGAAATGGAGCGGGGATATAAGAAAGTGCATTGAAATGAAGTTGAAAACTCTTGAATTGTTGAAGGCATTGAAAAAAGTCGAGAGAGATGCCAGGAAGATAAAAGTCAAAGGGGACAGCACTTCGTTGATAAGAGAGGATCGCGATTCCAGATGATTGTGGCCAATGCCAGCAGTCTCGTGAAGCTGGTGGTAACAGAGGATTATTCAAATTACACGAGAGGAGTATTCAATGAAACCGTGAGAAATAAGGATTTAATTTTAGTGCCTGAAATAGCACTTGGCTAGGTGTTAAACGCTCTTTGGAAGCATTTGATTATAAAAAAGGATATCAATCAAAAAGACTTTGATATTGCGACGTCAAATCTCATTGCCGTCTGGGGTCTCTGATTGTTGTTGAAACTAGCGAGATCGCGTTTCTTGCTTCAAAAATAGCTTCGGAAAGCAAACTTACGATATACGACTCGTTGTACGTGGCTCTGTCAATTGAGAGGAGCACTCCGCTGTTAACTTTTGATAATGCGATAGTCAAAAAATCAAAAGATTTGGGCGTAAGAACTTTGAAAATAGGCGATTAAACAGTAAACGCCGGGTTGGTAATTATAAAATCGTAAGTTTAATTTAAAGTCATGTGAGGTTTTAAAGTTTTTCATGTAAGAGAAGGTGAGAGTGTTTACAATGCCATGAAAGTATGCCTCTCACTTGAAGTAAAACAGGATTTCTTAAAGTGACTTGTGATTTTTATGAATAATAAAAATAAAGTTTATGAACTTGTCAAAAAAATACCTAAAGGCAGGGTTTCCACTTACAAGATTATTTCACTTAAAACGGGTTTAAATCCAAGACTGGTTGGAAGGATTTTATCGCAAAACACTAGATTGAAAGAAATTCCTTGTTTCAGAGTGGTTTGTTCAAACGGTCTTATCGGAGGTTATGCGGGCGGGGTGAAGGAAAAAAATAGAAGGCTTGAAAAAGAAGGAATAAAAATAAAGAAACATAGAATAACAAACTTCAAAGAAAAACTCTTCCTTTTTTACTGCGCGTAGTAAAAAATATCAAACTTAACAACGCTATTTATATCATGAAGGAGCTTGATTTAAAAAAGATAAGAAAAACGCTGAAAGAGTTTCAAACTCACTCTTCAAGGGGCGGGTAATTGGATTTTGTTTTGAATAAACTGTCAGAGGAGAGGTTCAAACAAAGGCTAAACCCAGAGAGGAAAAAAAAAGCTTCGCAAAATTTTTTCAAAGGTCAGTGAAATGAAAAGCAATTTTTTAAAAAGCGCGGTTAACGAAATAAGAAACGATAAGGAGATGAGGCGGATAGACGAGATTCTGGCTGTAAGAAAGCTTTTGCATATAAGAAATCCTCAAAAGCGCTGCATAAAATTATTTGAACAGGAGCGCACTTCAAATCCTATCAACGGTTTGGAGGAGCTGGTTATTGAAAAGAAAGGAGGGGATAACGGCTGGTTCTATTTAAAGCTTGCTGCGGAAGCTTACCGGAGGGCTGGAATGCTTAAAGACGAGTTGATTCATAAGATGCTCAGGAGAATGAAGTGAGTGTTGTCTGTTGAAATTTAGAGCATTCTATTTTTAAATTTTGCCGTTTAAATTCTAGAAAATGGATTTTAAAATGAATCTAAAAACAGTAGGATGGGTTTTGATTATTATTGGAATCGTGCTTATAATCTTCGCCATTGTCAATAACTACCTCGAAACGCTAGTCATACCTTTCCTAACTCCTCAGTTTTGCACTCAGCACTGCAACACTCTAACGCTTGAGAATTATGTGATTTTCGCTTTGATAGCGTTGAGTTTGGGCGTCGGGGTTTATCTTCTGTTTTTCTACAAGCCGAAAGCAGAGGTTGAGGGGGTTGAAGAAAAAGAAGCGGTGATAGAGTCAAAGCCAGCGCAACCGCTGAATATTAAAAGTTTGACTCCAGATGAAAGGAAGATAATTGAAGTTGTAACAGAGGGTGGAGGCGTGTTGTTTCAAAGCGAGATCGTGGAAAAGACGGGTTTTCCGAAAGCCAAGGTCAGCAGAATTTTAGATCGCTTGGAGGCAAGGGAAGTGGTGGAGAGGAGAAGAAGAGGCATGACCAACGCCATTATGATTAAGAAGTAGTCTTAAGTTTTCTAAATACGTTTTGAGTTGTTAGTCTACCTGTTCAAGCACGTAGTTATACACCACTGCTATGAGAGTGCCGATTACAATTCCAACCAACGTCACGTATATTATGAAGTAAAGGTAAAAAACCGAAAACCCCTGATACCCCGCGCCGGCTATTCCGCTCATGATGCTGTACATTGGCATCATACCAAAACTCATCATCATGAAAAGCGAGCAAAGAAATCCTATAACCGCGCCGGTTATTGCCGCGGCTTTGATGTTTATTTTTGAGTAGTTTATTTTTACCATTGTTAAAGTTATTATCGAACCCGGGTTTAATAATCTTTTTCTTTAGTGTTTTTTACAAGGCTTTCCAGGTTTTTCAACATTTCCGTATGAATCGCTCTTCTTTTTTCATGGTTTAAGTGAAATAATATCTTGTACACCATTTCTTGAGAGATTGTGAAAATGTAATTCAGTTTTATTACACTGTCTTTAACCGCGCCCTCTTCTTTTGACAGCGGTATGCCCTTCATTCTCGTGTTGCTTGTTATTCCCGCTATAACAACATTTCCAAGGTCTTCGAAAAGCACCACCGCTGGCCTTGTCTTTACTTCTTCTGTGTCAGTGAATTGCACTTTAGCTACTATCACATCGCCGGGTTTAAGCATTTTCCCACGCCTCGTCTTCTTCGTTACCCCACAATTCTTTCATTTTAGCTTGTTGTATCTTGTGAATGAACTCGTCGTATTGGTTTCGGGGTTTTTTGGCGTTTTTTACCAGATACAATACAAGGTCATTGTACGTTTGTCTGGGGTATTTTTTGAGCTTTTTAAGCTCTTTAACCGCAACTCTATTTAGTTGAATTGTCGTCACTTCATTCATTATATATCACCTATAATTATTATATAATATCTTATATATTAATTTTATGCTGAATTGTTTACTGTTTTGAAGGAGAGTTTTTGAACAGATATTCGCACAAAACACCTGAAAAAATTGAAACCAGTTTGAAACTGTCGTCTGAAACCAGTTTCGCACTTTTGTTTATAAATGGTTTTTTCCCAGTTGGTAGCGGTGATTTTCGAAGTGAATAAAAAAATCTATGTTTTAATCGGAGCGGTTGCAGTTCTTTTGCTCCTGAATGGTTATTTCATGTTTGAGGTGTTAAACCCTTCTCACATTACCTACCAGCCATATTCTCAGTCAGGCCAGACCGGGCAGGCTTTTCAACCTTCTTCGGTTTCGAGCAGTTCGAGTGAGGTGCCTTTGAATCTGGCGGGAGGGCTTTCAGAACTTAACTCGACAAGCCAGTCAATTGTTATAAGGAATTATAGCAGTGTGAGTGAGCTTGAAGGCAAGGTTTTGGTTTCAGGAACTCCCAGTTACGGTTCACAGCTTGGAGTTTCCTTCAATGACGCTGCCAACGCCGCAAATGTTTTGTCTCAGTTGGATAATAGCATTCCAACAAGCCAGTTGTCGCAGGAACAACTTCAAAGGTATATAAGCATTGGAATGAGCATCGCTTGTTTTTATTGCTGCGGTGCGACCACGCTGGTTGACCAGAATGGAAACCCGGCGTGCAGTTGCAATCACTCGATGGCTTTGAGGGGTTTGGCTAAGTGGTTGATTATCAACACGAATTACACGAACGATCAGATTTTGTTGGAGTTGAACAAGTGGAAGGCTTTGTTCTTCCCAGGACCTACGCTTAAGACAGTGAGCTCTCTTGCGAGCGTGAACAACGGCAGCGTGGAGGTAAACTGGCTTGGAACGCCTTCGAACATTCCTCAGAATCTGATTAACGCTTTGAAGTCTCCAGGGGCGTCCGTAAGCGGGCTTCCTGCTCAGATTGGGGGGTGCAGTTGAAAAATAAAAGGTGATAAAAAAAATGGAAGAAGAAAATAAGGAAGACAAGAAAATGAAATCAAAAAAGAAGTGCGGGTGTTGTTAAAAAAAAAAGGTGATTTGAAAAATGAAAGGAAGTATGGGTTTTTTGATGATGGGCATGACGGGATTGTTTTCAATCATGGCCAGCATGATGGGAGGATTCGTAAGCCTCAACCATTCGGCAAACTCCACCCCGCTCAGTTATTACGGGATGATGAACGGTTTGAATAACGGTACCAGTCAGGGTTTGGCAGCGCAGTGCACTGGAATGATGAGCGCTTACGGCGTTAATCTAAATCAAAGTCAGATTAATGCCATGTCAAGCATGATGCAGAACGGAGGAATGAACAGCATGATGGGCGGAGCGTACTCGGGAATGATGGGGAGCTACAGATAAAAAAAAGGTGAAAAGATTTAAAATGGATGAAAAAAAAGAAAACACACGTTTGATAGGAGGCGTTTCAAAAAACGCCCTTTATCTTATAGCAGCGGTTATTCTGGTTTTGGGCTTGTTTCTTGTTTTTAACGTTAACGCGGCGCTCTCGCAGGGCAAGACTCAGCAGGCGCCAGCTGGTTACTCAAACCCTTCTGCTTCAGGAGTTCAATCCTCAAACAGCGTGATTCCATCGCAGGTTGGAGGATGCGGTTAAGAGTTGATCTGAATTGAAGTTGGTAAGCATTGCCTTAGTGCTGCTTGTTTTAGCGGTTGGTTTGAACGCGTGCCAAGGGTCCGTGGCAAGCATTGTTTCAAACCCTTCGGCGCTAAGCATTGGAAATGCAATTGACTCTCAAACCGGCTTGAACGCCGACATCTATGGTAATCCCCTGCTTTTGGACGCCAACAACAACCTTTTGTTGAGCGAAAACAACGTTAAAATCCAGCCCTCGCTGGCGTGGGGCATAGCCGAAAGCTTTGCCAGTCAGTTCAACTCAACGCCTTCCTTTTCTGGTTTGGAGTACGAGCATGACAGGTTTGTCTACATTTTCAAAATGAGTACAAATCAAACATTTACCTATAATGTCGGGGTTCCGATTGTTTCCAACGAGATGGTTTTTTTTGTCGACGTGATGACAGGCGACGTTATCGACTCTAATGGTTGCGGCATGGGCCCTGGAACTATCATTCAAAAATTCAATCCGGATTTGATTCAAAGCGTCAACAACAGCCCTGTTTTTTTTCAGTTTCCTGGTTTGATAATTCCCGAAACAAGCGGTTTCAACGGTTCGGTGAAGGAGAATTTCACTGTAAAGAATCAGACGATTGAGACAAGCGAGTTTGCTTATGCTGGAGGCATTCAATTCAATGTTTCCACTCCTTTCAAGTGGACCGCGGTTCTGCTGAGCGACACTCCCGTGGTAGAGATGGTTTCTGGTTTCAGCAGGGCGGTGATTTTCAACGATTCAGGCGTTTACATGTACTCTATAAACCCGGGCCACATGAGCGTGGGCTTTCAAAACCCTTCAGAGATTCAAAACAGCGTGTCGAATTCCAGTTTTGAATTTTCAATTCCTTTAAGCGCTTTGAATCTAAGCGAGGGAAACCCCTTCTCGGTAATGCTTCTGGCAGGCGATGACCAGAACAACGCTTTTGGTTCAATGCCAGAGGTTTTTTGGCTCGGCTCTAGGCAGAACGTTTCTGTTTTGCAGGAGTATCCCCTGTCGCTTCACCTTCTCAGCAGTTTAAATGTTTCAGGAAGCGTGGTTAACGTTACCGCTTTTCAGTGGGGCTACAAGCCCGACACCATAACAGTAAAGCAGGGGGATAATGTCACTTTATATTTAACAAGCAGTGATGTCACGCATGGTTTTGAGTTGGATGCTTTTGGCGTAAACGCTGAAATAACGCCCGGCCAGATTACGACGGTTAATTTCATTGCCGACAAGCCCGGAACTTTCACTTTTTACTGCAGTGTTTTCTGCGGCAGCGGGCACTCCACAATGCGAGGCACTCTCATAGTTCTTCCAAGCAATTCAACAAGCTCGGTAGCTTCAAACACCGATTTTTTCAATTTCTTCAACGTTATTCTGATTCTGGCTTTTGTTCTCGCAGTGGCCCTCGCTTGGATTTTGATTAAGAAAAGGCGAGTTTGAATGCTTGACTTAACTCAATACGATTTGGTTAAAAGGATTGTTAAAAGCAAGTACTACCCCCTGGCTTTTCAGGTTTTCGGGTTGGTCGTTTTCTCTTTGCTTATAGCAGACGCTTTTTTCGGGGTTCAAAACCCTGCTTTGAATATCGCCACAAACTTGATTTGGGTTTGGTGGTGGCTGTTTCTGCTGCTTAGCATTCTGTTTCTAGGTCGTTTCTGGTGTTCGGTGTGCCCTTTCGGAGCCGAAGGCGACATTGTTCAAAGGTTTTACAAAAATCAGGGGAAGTGGCCTCCCTTTCTTAGAAACTTGTGGCTTGTCAACGTTTTTTTCATTCTTTTCATCTGGTTTGACGATGTGCTTGGAATCGCAAACAACCCGTTTCAAACAGGCGTTTTCCTTTTAATCATCGGCCTTGGCGCTCTATTAATAGGCCTTTTTTTTGAAAGAAGGACTTTCTGCAGGTACGTGTGCCCTTTGAACGGTTTCATAGGATTTAACAGTCTATCCTCTTTCTTCGAGTTGAGAAGCAAAAACAAGGAGGTTTGCCTGAACCACAAGGAAAAACAATGCATCAATGGGAGCGCGATTAGCAAGCCCTGCCCGATGTTCGAGTATGTCGGAAGCATGAAGGACAATCTTTTTTGCATTGAGTGCATGGAGTGCGAGAAGGGTTGCCCCAAGAATAACGTTGGATTCGGTTTTAGGAGCTTCGCCTCCGACCTGTACTCAAACAACAGGAGAACAATGGAGTTCGCTTCAACCATTCTCGTGATAACGGCCTTGAGCACGGTCGTGCTGTTTTTCTTCGGTTTTCAGCTTCCACTGCCTCACATTCTTAGCCTTTCAATCCTGCTCGTGTTTTCAATAGTTTTCATGTTTCTGGTTTTTTCTGCTTTTGCCTTCCTTGTGTCGATAATCGAAAAGAAACAGTTCAAAGAAATCTTCACTTCGTACGCTTTCGCTTTGATTCCGCTTGGTCTTTTCACCCAGATTGGGGAGGCTTTGAACTACGCTTTCACAAAAGTGAGTTTTTTGATTGGGGTAACCCACGGTCAGGCGGTTGGCCTGGAAATACTTCTTGTTTTCACAGGGTTTGCAGCCAGTCTGTTCGCGGGTTATAAGATTTACGAGAAAGAGAATTACAGATTTGAAGGTTTGACTTTGATTTTATTGTTAATCTTCGCAATCACTGGAGTTGTTCTGTACTCCCTATTCAAGTGAAACCGGTTTCGCACAACCGCTTTTAAACTATTTTTTTCCTGTTATAACTTGATTTTCTGTGTTTTAAGAAAATAATTAAAATTCTGAAAAAAGGTGATTTGTTTTGGAAATCGATGAAAATTCTGAAAAAAACAATAAGGGCGGCGGACTGGTTTATTTAATAGGGTTTGTTGTGGTGGTGCTTGGCCTGGCTTTGGCTTTCAACGCGTACAGCTTCTTCAGCAGGCCTTCAACAACTTCTGTAAACCAGCCCGTAGCATCCTCGGCCGTCAGCTCCGGTTCTTACAGCCAGTCCATGGCCGCAATGCATGGCGGGGTGCCACAGCAAGTGGGCAGTTGCGGCGCGTGACACCATGATTGGCGATAAGTGATTTTTGTGAAAAGATTGAATGGATTTTGTATGGCGTTCTGTTTGTTTCGGTTGCGCTGCTGACGTGGAGCGTGGTTTCATTTTTTAATACTTCAGCGCAGGTGCAGAAGGACTCCGCTGGAAACGTGTTGAACACGTCTTCCAACTTTCAGATTTACTCTTCTGAATCTGGCTGCGGTAATTTGACGGACCAAGGTAATATCCAGCACCTAAGCCACCATCCAAGCATGTACGCCGACTGCCTCAAGCAGGTTGACCCGACATTATTGCAGCAGGCAACGGGAAAAACCCTGTCACAAATTCTAAACAACGGGTAGAATCATTTGAACCTAAAATGGTGTTTGAATTGAAAATCCCCCCAATCATTGCCGGAGCAGTTGGTTTTATTGGCCTGCTTTTGTTTTATTTTTTGATTTTGTCTTTGTTGAATTCTCCAGCGCACGCGTTTACCGAGTTTGAAAGCATGTGGTACTGGATTCTGCTTCTTAGTTTGGGTTTTGGAGTGCAGGTTGGATTGTTTGTCTACGCTCACTCAAGAGCGGTTGGAGGGGTTGCGGCTTCGGGCGGGGTTTCAGGACTTGCCATGGTGGCCTGCTGCGCGCATCACTTAACCGACGTGCTTCCTTTAATCGGGTTGGCGGCTTTCACTGTTTTCCTTGTAAGGTATCAAACCGCTTTCATTGTTTTGGGGTTGGCATCCAACGCGGTTGGGATTGCCTTCATAATGCGCGAGATGAAAAAACACGGAGTAGATGAAGGCTTTGGCTTTCTTAAAAACCTGGATTTTGATTTTATTTTCAAGGCCGTTTTTGTTGCGTGCGCCGCGGTGGTTCTGGCTGTTTTCATAGCGGCTTTTAACGGGTTGATTTAGTTTTGGAAGTTGAAACCAGTTTCATACTTTTGTTTATTAATGGTTTTTACCCATCTACTCAAAGGTGATTTAAAAAAAAAAATCAAAAATAAATCTGCGAGAAGGCTGTAAAAAACAACAAGTAAGGTTTATAGGCGGGTTTGTTGATTTTTAATCAACAATATTTTTTTTTTGAAATTATTTAAAATTTAAAATTAGGTGGTTTGTTTAAAATGGATTCAAAAGATTCTAGGCATAAAACAGAGGCTGAGACTCATTCTCATGCGAGGATTGCGGGGTTTTCTCAAAATCAGGTTTTGCTTGTTTTGATTGCTTCTCTTGTAGTGGGATTACTTGTTGGTTTTGTAGCTTTTAAACTAACAACTCCAATTCAATCTGCATCAACTATTATTAACACTGGAGCTAGCTCTGGTTTGAGCGCAAGCGATCAGGCGGCGCTTCAAAGCCAGATTCAGGGGGTTTTAGGACCTGCTCTTACTAACCAAGGCGGCAGTTTAAGCGTTAGCATTAGCAACGCCGAAGCGCCCATCGTTAATCTTACTGCCACTATAAACGGTTCAACCCAGTCGATTCCCGGCTTTGTTTACAACAACCAGTTGTTTTTGGCTGCTCAGGGCATTCCCCTTTCAGGCAGTCTTTCCACCACTCCTCAGCAATCGCTTCCGCCTTTGTTTTCAAACCCTCCAAAAACGAATTCCATTAACTTTCAGCAACTCTCAAGCGAGGTCACTCCAACGCAGGGGTATGTTTTGCCGGCAAAGTGGGGCGATTCCGTCAAGAGGCTTGTGGACAGCGGTGCTTTGAACGTAACCGCGTTATCTTCGATTCTTCAACAATCAGGCCAGCCTTTGACAGTGGAAGAGCTTCAAATTCTAAACGGCACCAGCAATGATAATATAACGATAAACGCCAACAACACTTTGTTTGACTTGTACGTGTTGTGGGGCATTGGAATAAGCAACAACAATTCAATCATCAACAACGGACCGTTGATGCAGAACGGAAACCCAAACAATTTTGCGAGCACCGGGGGGTATCTTCCTCTTGGAAATCTCATGATAGGAAGCTTGAATCTAGTCAATCTGACCACTGATCAGCAAAAGATCGCGTATCAGGTTGCATTCAACTCTTACAGGCCTTGTTGCAACAACCCAACCGGTTTTCCTGATTGCAACCATGGGGCCGCCGCTCTAGCGCTGGTTGAATTAATGGCTTCGCAAGGAAATGGCTTGAACGCGACTTTTGAAGCGGTCAAGGATTTCAACTCCTTCCAGTTCACTCAACAGTATGTTGCGACAGCGATATTCTTCGCATCGCAAGGCGTGGATTGGAATTCAGTCCCAGCAAGCAGCGTGGTGGGGTATAACTTTTCAAGCGCCACTGGCGATGGTTATGTTATGCAGTACCTTCAGAAGTACAATATTCTTCCAACATCGTCAGCCTCAAGTTCAGGAGCGAGCTGCGGCGTTGGAACGCCCAGCCAGAGTTCAAGCTGCGGGGTGGGCGGGGCTACAACGCAACAAGCACCGCAAACGCCGAGCTGCGGAGTTTAGATAA
>CAYMAH010000037.1:0-5557 GCA_964388435.1 Microcaldota archaeon
AAAAAAAACTTTATTAAATTCAACTCTAAATTAATTAGACGGTTCTGAAAGAATAAAAACAACAATTCCCATAAAAACAACAATCGATCCAACCAACCCATTAAGAGTATACTTACCCTGAAACGCCAGCAAAGCGAAAACATTGAGTATTATAATATCAAAATAACTTGCCATGTTTACCAGATTGCGACTCCAAAAACCCTTCTTCCGGTCATAAATTTTTATCAAAGCGTAGCAGAAAATGAAAAATCCAACCCCGTTTAAAACCCCGCCCAAAAAACCGTAGGCGTTCCACCGTAATATCGATGAACTGGATAAAAATATCAATGGAATTAAGAGAAGGGGAAGAAAAAAACTCTCCAACCTGGAAATCAAATTCTCACTATCGAGATTATAAAGCATTGTAAAGTTAGTCCCGGCAACGGTTACCATAATCGCAAAACCAAGAATTAAAAACCCGGAGTTTAAAACCAAACCATTCCACTGCGCTGCGACCAAACCGGCGAAAACTATCGCCACCCCAGCAAGCATCTTCAAACTCACTTTTTTGGAGCGTGAAATGAAAAAATCAATCAAAAAAAAGAAAAGAATGCTGGCTGCAACGAAAACAAAAACATTGGTTAAAAAGTTGAACGAGTAAAGAAAAAGCAATATAATGGTTGCGAGTAGATTGAAGACCCCTGCAATGAAACCCTGCTTTGAGAAGAATAATTTTCTTGAATAAACAGCCAGAAAAACAGTGAAAACCAGCATTCCAGCGAAATACCAAAACAAGCTAGAATTCAAGCCAGCGCTTGAAACAGAGGAAAACAAGAAAAAAGTAAGCAAGCTGAAGATTATCGGGGTGAGTATGACAAAAAACCATTGTCTTGAAGTGAGCATTTGAAAATCATCGATCTAAATTAACGTTTTTAAACTTAGTGTTCGCTTTTATTCTTTCAATCGTCTGCGTTATAGCCCGTTTAACGTCATCGCGGCCGTTCTTCTTGAAAAATCGTTCCACCTCTTTAACGGTTTTCTCCCCGCTTAAAACGCTTAACTCGTCAACATAGTGGTGCAAAGAGTGAATTCCAATCTTGTTTTTCTCTTCAAGCTCCCTCCAGTTTTTCTTCGTCCAACGCCATATCAAATCTTTTCCAATCGGGTTGCCTGAAGCGAACAACGGTATTCTGAAGGAGTCCTGAAGCTTGACTTTTCGCGATTGAGAGTAGGAAAGCGCTTTCAATAATATTTCCTTCTTACCAAACATTCCCATTGAATTCAACAGTCTCGCGTTCTCTTCTGGAATCTCCTCAATCTCATATTTTTTAACCATTTTATTGAATAAACCCAACCCTCCAGTCCAAGCCTTTAAAGCATAAGAAACCGACTTCAAATCAGAATCGGTTTTCCTGTTGTTGAACGCCTGGCTGAATATCAAATCAGCTTTTTTCAACGCTTTTTCATGCCAAACCATTCCAAGAGAGGCGAGCGCCTTAGACCTTAAAATGGTGTTGATATTTCTTTCATTGCTTTTTCTCTCCCAGCCTATAATCTCAAGCATCCTCTCATGGAATGAAACAAATATTCCTTTAACTTCATCAAATAGCGGCTTTTCATTGTAAGTCATCGTGAAAAACCAGTTCAAGTGATTGGAAATGCTTGAATTCAAAGGGTAGTCTCCGGCCGAATCCATGCAAAACTCATCAACAAAATTAAGGTATTCTTTTAATTTTACCCTCCCTGTTCTAGCCTGAACAAACAAGTCGTTCTCCACACCCCAAAAATCCACTGTCGAAACCTTTTTTTCAAGAAAAGCCCTGCCGATATTCTTTAAGATATCACTTGAATAAAAAACCCTGTAAAAACCAGCCTGATTCAAATTCAGTTTAATCCAATCAGAATCTTCTTTTATAGTTAAACTTTTTTTGCTCAAAACAATCGAACTCTCCCTTGTTGCAGTTGAATAATGCAAGGGAATCTCCCATTTGTCATTCATGTTATTGAGAAGAGTAAATCTTTTCTGCGATAGTGAAAACCCTTCTTTTGTCTTTTCCACTTCAACCACCGGATACCCCGGCTTTTCAATCCACTGTCTTATCATATCAGAGGTGAATTGAATGCCCCTTTTAACAGCTTCTTTTTTGAAACAATCCCATAAATCCTCTTTTGAAGCGTTCCCGTAAGAGTGATTTTTAAGAAAATAATGCAAAGCGCTTCTAAAAGCTTCCTTCCCAATAAAATCCTCTATCATCCTTAAAATGCTCCCGCCTTTCTCATAGCTTATCTCATCAAATAACTCGTCAATCTCCCCCGGGCTTTCAACTTCGCAGTTAACAGGGTGCGTTGACTCCAAACCGTCGGCGGCGAAAGCGCCTGAAACAACGCTGTTAAGATAGCGCAACATCATGTCCCATTCAGGCATCATCCGGTCAACCATTTTAAAAGACATGAACGTCGCGAAACTTTCATTCAACCACAAATCATCCCACCACTCCATTGTAACAAGATCCCCGAACCACTGATGAGCCAGCTCATGCACTATGGTATTAGCAATATTCTGCCGGTCTGAAATAGGAGTGCCGTCATCGCAAAGCAACGATGTCTCCCTAAAGCTTACAGCACCCCAGTTTTCCATGGCTCCAGCGGAAAAATCCGGGATTCCAATCAAATCAAGTTTTTTCAACTGATAATCCAACCCAAAATACTCCTCGTACAACCTCAAAGCCCTTGCCGCGTACTCCAATGGAAGCTTGGCAAACCCAAGCTTTCCAGGGGTTACGTAAACACTTATCTTAGTTTTACCGTTTCTTCCTTCAACATGTTCAAACTCTCCCACTCCAAGATAAAGAAGATAAGTTGACATTTTAGGAGTCTGCTCGAAAACAACAAGTTTTTTCCCATTCAACCTATAATTTTTTTTAATTTCAGTGTTTGAAATAGCGGTTAAATTCTTTTCTATCAAAACAGAAAGATTAAACGTGGCTTTGAAAGCAGGCTCGTCAAAACAAGGGAAAGCCGCCCTGGCGTCGGCAGGCTCGAACTGCGTTGACAGAAGATGCTTTTCCCTTCCTTTATTAGCATAGCTGCTCTTATAAAAGCCATGCAACTCCCCATTCTTACCATTAAACTCTATCTTTAATTCAACATTTCCACTAAAATGCTTGGAACACTCAAAAACAACCTCCTCATTTTCCTCATCAACTTCAAAGCCTGCTTTAACCCCGTTAACCCAAGCTTTTTCTATACTCAAACCCTTCGAGTTTAATCTTATTTTTCTAGTTTTTTCAGCAACCTTCAACTTGATTTTCTCCACTCCCTTAAACCTGAACTTCACCAAGTCAGGCTCAAAATAAATATTATAATCAACCGGAATTACACGATAGTCAAGTCTTTTCATAAAAAAAAAATCACACTCTTCAAAGATTCAAAACTTTAAATAAAAAAAAACAAAATTCAACTTAATTTAACCTCAAATTGTTTAAAGTAATTATTTTTTAATACCTTTTGGTTAAATATAATTAAAAAGAGAGTTTTAAAAATGAAAATATCCTCAAAAATACTCGTTTACACCCTTGCGGTAAGCGCGATTCTGGCCTTCGGAGTCATCGGAACCTTGATAATCAACAGTTACGGGGGTTTTAACACTCAAATAAAAACACCTCTTGACGCTTTATACTACACCATAACAACAATATCAACGGTAGGGTACGGCGACATAGTTCCAACATCACAGCTTGGAAAGCTCTTTGCGATAATCTTAATAATATCCGGGTTGACAATATTCGCGACGATAATAAGCATGGCAGGCGGGGATATCATGAAGCAAAATCTTGAAAAGATATCGGGAAGCATTTCAAGCGCTGAAAAAAGAACTCTAAAAAACCACGTTATTTTAATAGGATTTGACACCACAAACGCTATACTTGCGGAAAAACTAAGAGAATCAAGAATAAGTTTTATTATAATAACCGGCGACAAGGTTTTAGCAGACCAGCTAAAAAGAAAAAACTACAAGGTTTACGTAGCAGATGCCACTCTTGAAAGCGACTTAAAAGACTTCGAATTGGAAAAAGCAAAATCAATAATCATAGACATAAGAGATAATTCAAGAACGGTTTACGTTGTTCTTGTGGCAAAACACCTTGCAAAAAACACTCCGATACATGTTGTAGCCCCAACACTTGAAGTGGAAAAACACTTAAAAAGCATCGGAATTGAAAACATAATCAACCCGGCAGGAATAGCGGCAAAACAAATACAAGAAATGATATAACCCAAAACAATCGAAAAATTCAACCACACAAAAAATTTTAAATCCGGTTTGCATTCTACGGACTTTAAAAGAACGACAAAATTACTGTTTTCGTAGGAGGGGTTTTTAGGATTAATCTCGCCACGCGGACTTTCAATTCTGGTGATAATTGGAAGCCTTATAATGCCAAAACATTAAAAAGAATAATTGGGGTTGCTGAGATTTGAACTCAGGCGTCCAGCTCCCGAAGCTGGCAGTCTACCAAGTTAGCTTACAACCCCTTTCTCGCGAGAGAACATTTTTTAATTATTATTCAGGTAAAGCTATTAAAGTTTATTAGACTGAGTATTAATATATAAGTGTTTTAATTGAATCACGGTCAAGGAGCTTTTGAATATATTCTACTGCTAGGGGGAGTTTTACTCGTAGTGGTGGTAGCAGACGTGGTGCTAAAAGGGCTTGTTTTCGCCCCTGCTGTTTCTAACATTAACGGTAGTTTGAACATTTTAAACAATCTGACGAATATAAGCCTGGTCAACCTCAGCGCTTACGGTGGAGGCGGGGGGTCTGGTGGTGGCAGTGCAACCATGCAAGTCAATTTAGTTAGCCCGGCCAACAACTTTCAAACGATCAATTCGCAACCCACATTCACATTTAACATGACCACCACTTCAACCTCGCCTTACTCCTGCAACCTGCTTGTCAACAACACCATTTATTACACCAACTCATCAGTTTTAAACAACACCAACACCGAAATGACTCCAACCCCGCTTTCTAACGGGTATTACAATTGGAGCGTCAACTGCTCGAACAACAGCGTTTCAGCCGTCTCTTCAACACGATACTTTACTATTTCCAGCGCCGGAGGTTCGAACCTCGTTGTTTCACTTATAAGCCCGGTTAACGGTTCTGTTGAAAACGTTAACGGTTATGGATTTGATTTCATTGCAAACGGTTCAAACTCAACTTATAATTGTTCTCTTTACCTGGATTCATCCCTCATTGACTACAACGATTCGACTATTAACGCCACCACCACTCACTTCTCCTACTCTTCGATCAACAGTGCTTACCACTCCTGGTATGTCAACTGCTCTAACTCTTCGCTTTCAAACGTTTCACAAACTTTTTACTTCAACCAGTCTTCCAATATCAACATTTTCAGCCCGCTCAACAACGGCATTTCAACCACCCCAAACCCCGGATTCAACTTCAGCGTCACCGGACCATACTCCAATTATTACTGCTATCTTTATTTAGACGGAAACAACGGAACCAACTACCACGCGTACAACAGCACGGTACACAACAACACTCCAA
>CAYMAH010000038.1:0-18622 GCA_964388435.1 Microcaldota archaeon
GTGGGAGAGCGGGCCTTACGTTAAAATGTTAAAAGACAGCGGCAATAAGCACGTTGAAGAGTTCATCAAGAAAACAAAATTTAAGGACTTGATTTAAAAAAAAAGCGGTCATTTTATTACTTTTAGTTTTTTAAGCGAAAAGTAGGACAGCAAAACCAAAACCGCTATTATTACAACAATATCGAGATAATGGAAGTTGTTGTAAATCAAAGACCAATTCTGCCCGAGCTTGAAACCCGCGAAAGTAAGAACGGAATTCCAGATGAAAGTTCCAGCAAGAGTGTAAAACGCGAACTTCTTTACATTCGTCTCGGCAATGCCCGCGGGAAGAGAGATGAAAGTTCTCACAACAGGAACCAACCTTCCGATGAAAACGCTTTCAATAGAATATTTTTCGAAAAAATCGTCCGCCTTGCGAAGATCATTCTTTGATATGAACCTCCTCTTTTCAATGAAAGGCCTTCCTCCCTTCAATCCTACGTAGTAAGCGATGAAAGAGCCAACCACGCTTGCGATTGTTCCAACAACAACCACGGTCCAAAAGTCCACCCTTCCCTGAAAGGCCAGGAAGCCAGCCAGAGGCATTATGATCTCGCTTGGAATCGGAATGCACGCGCTCTCCAACACCATTCCTAAAAAAACTCCGTAGTATCCAAAACCCGATATCAACTGTACGAGAAAATCGAAAATCTGCTCAAGCATTTAAAAATCTACCACGTGGTTAACCCCACTTTCCCTTCTTCTGGTGAGTTTCAAGCTCGGCGATTATCATCTGCCTTAAAATTTTAGATTGTTCCAAAGTCTTGGAAAAAATAGCAACGCAAGGCTCATCCAAAGCGTCGTTTACTCCCTTCTGCGAGAGTTCTGAAATCTTGGTTAAAAGATAATGCAATTCCATATGAAGAGCATTGGTGAACCTTGACCTTAAAACAAGGTCGGAAGCCTCCTTTGACAAAGCAGAAAACTTCTCCTTCGGCGCTCCGCACTTAGGGCACTTGTCGGGAGCCTCGTTCCCCTCATGAATATAACCGCAAACGCTGCATCTAAACAACATTCTACACCACCTCGTTTATATTAAAACAAAGTTATTTTTTAAAGTTTTCTAATTACTATTTTTGAAGGCGGCAAGCTTAAAATGCTTTTACCACACTAAATTTTAACTAATGGAAAACGAAAAGAACAATCAAAAAATCCAAAACAAAATCTATCTCAAAACAGCAACTGGCCTAATCAACCACAAAGAGTTCTAAAACCACGATTTAATGAAGATTTTAAACGACGATAAAATAATTGAAGAATTCAGGAATTTCACAAAAAAAAGCATTGCAAATTTCAGCGAGTTCAATCATGATAAAATATCATTGACCGAAATACCTGACAAAAAAGGAATTACCCCGGTAATAAAAATCCCATCCAAAACCCCGCTCGACAGCGAAAAAAATTGAAGAGCTAAAAGAAAGCATCGACTGGTTTTACGACAATTTAAAAGAAAAAAAACAGGATGAAATTTTAATAAACGATAAAAATCCGATACTCATCTTCAACGTAAACCTCGAAAATCAATCCACGGCAAATACTTAAAAACATTATTATCCGCCAAAACACGCTCTTTATATTTAAACGGGAAAACCCAATTTACCTAAAAAACAAATTTATTCAACTGCTTTGGCTTTCCCGCAATCCAGTAAACAACCGCTAAAAGAACGACAAAAAAGCTCACAATCCAAGCATTCAAATCAAGGAAGAAAAGAAGCGAAGCGCTGAGAAGGATTGAAATAACAATCACCCATTTTGGAAAAGCTTTCTTCTTCAACTTCAAAGCCGCGAATCCGCTTATCATGAAAAACAAAAGATATGAAAAACTCGTAGCCGAAACCACGAAAACAAAATTACCAGTCAAAGCAAGGATAATCGAAAAAAGCATTGTTATTATAACCGCGTGAACAGGAACACCATCACCATTTGTTTCACTAAGCATTCTCGGCAGGAGTTTCTTGCCACTCATGGCAAGCATTACCCTCGAAGAGCCCATGATTGAGGTAAACATCACCTGAATCATCGCTATCACAGCAGCTATTGAAATCAAAATAATTGCATTCCCACCAAAACCCTTAACCGCAACTGCCAGCGGTTCAGGCGAGTTGTAAATTCCACTCCCTCCAAGACTTATGGCTGAAACGCTTGTCAAAACGTAAAGAATAATCACAATGAAAATAGAAAACATTATTGACAAGGGAATGTTTCTTTTAGGATTTTTAACCTCCCCTCCCAAAGCGGTTATTTTTGTAAACCCGAGATAATCAAAAAACAATAAAGCAGACCCCCCTACAATGCCATTCAACCCGTTAGGAGCGAAGTTTGAAAAATTGCCTGCGTTGAAGTGAAGAAGGCCAAAAACAGAAAACAAAAGAAGAACCAAAACAACAAAAACAACAAAAACGCCATCCATCTTAGCAGATGCTTTAAGATTAAGGAAATTCAAAACACCTATAACAAGTATTATCATCGAAGCAAGCAGAGTAACTGGAATGTTTGAATGAATTAAGGGAAGGATATAACTTGCAAGTGCGATGGACAAGGCACTGGCTCCCACAATCCCGGCGAAAATCCACAGCCAACCACCCAGAAAACCTGCGAAAGGCGATAACAACTCTTCTCCGAACTCAAAAACCCCCCCTCCTTAGGTATGAACTCGCCAAGCTCTGCGAAAATCAGACCAATGAAAATAGAAGCGACCCCGGCGACTATCATTGAAATTGCAACCGCAGGACCTGCAAGCCCGCTTGCAACGCCTATAATCACGAAAATCCCGGCGCCTATTATAGAAGCAAGGTTTATAAAAACACAATCCCAAAACCCCAAAACTCTTTTCAATACCATTCAGGTTCACTTTAACCGATTTTTCTCATGCTTTTTTTCTAACTCTAAAATTAACTTTCCAGCTCCGTAGGACATCATTCTGTAAAAATCCTTGTTTTTGCCTTCAAGAACACTTGCCAGAGATTTTTTGAATATGTTGTTGAAGGTTTGCAGTTCATCGCTTGTCATGAATACCTCCTTTTTGCCCGTTTTAACGCTTCTCGAGTAGAATTTTGAAAACCTTTCAACATAAGGATTGTCAAGCTCTTTTTTCAGAAACTCTTTGGAAAGGTTCAAACCATTGTTTATCCTCTCAGCGTGGTTGATTTTGACTTTTGATGTTTTTTCTCGGTAAAGATTGGTGACAAAACCGCTTTCAAACAGTTGTAGTGCCTTCATTTTTTTCTTTTCTTCCAAACCTATTTTTTCAAGAGAGTACCTTGCAAGCTCTGAAAATCCGAAAACCCAAGCGGAATTCAAGTCCCTGCTTTTGCTGGCTAACTCAGCTATCTCTTTTATTTTTTTGTCGCTTGGCAGACTCATGGTTAATATCACTGAAGGCAAAGAAAATTTAAAAACGTTTCACACGAGTTTTAATAAATTCATTTCCAGAGCTTTTGGATAATCTTTTCCTTAGATTTTCAATGTTTTTAGGTTCAATTTTAGGTCTGAGAAGGTTTATGCTTGAAAGTGATTCCTGTTTTTTTAATAATTTTCTTTCTTTTATTTTATCGTAAATCCTTCCAATTGCAAAACCGCCAGTGGCGCCTAAAATAAGAGAAAGATTTGAAAAGGGCCCTGTAAAAGCACCTCCTAAAAGCGCCCATTTTTTTGAATTTTTTAATTTAAATTTATCCATTATAACCGCTTTTAGACCTAGCATAACTTTGACAGTCAGAAAAGCCTCTGTACCGGTCTGAGTAAGGATTTCCTAAAGCCTGTGAGCATGATGAAAGTGAATTGCACTGAAAGTTAGAGCCACCGCTCACGCTTAACATTGTATTCAAATCAGTATTACAGCTAGTCAAATACGAGGTATACTCTGATTCAGCTAGCTTGGTTTTTGAAAATTGTTCAACGGCGCTTGCCTTAGCCTTATCTGGAGAACTACTTAATAAAACATCTAGAAAGTTTTTAGCTCCCCGTATTAACACCTGCGTGGCGGTAAGCGTTTTTGTTATTGTCACATTTACATTGCTAACGCCAAAAGAACTTCTTAACGTGCTGTTTAAAATAGAGTCTGTTTCAAATTCAATATTCCACCCGTTAACATTTAAAAGCTTTAGATCAAAAGGGTTGGCTTGGTTCAAAAGATTTCCATGTCCTTGAGGCGAGTAATAGCTAACCTCTAAACCGGCTTTTTCAACTGTTGTGAAATAAACTTGCAAGGAAGCCTCATCTATCAAAAGACCAGTAATCTCGCTTGGATTGGTAAGCCTCTCAACAAAAACATTAAAAGACGCGGGCAAGGCTCCACTATACGCATAACTTAAAGTCTTACCTGAAAAAAACGTGTTTGTGGCTAACAACCCCGTTGAATTACTAAAACTTAAAGTCTCATTCTGGTTTTCAGTTAAAATCAACGCGCCGTTAAAAGAAGTCGAAACTACTTGAACTGAAAAGTTGGAAGCGGTTAGATCAATTGGAAAGTAGCATTTTGAGGTTGAATTAAAGCCTAAACCGTAAAAAGTGAAATTAAAAGAGTCGGAAGAATTAGAATAATTGACAATCTTGTTCAAACTGTTTACAAAACCGGGATTCTGCTTATAGAAGGCGGTTAGATCAATTGTGTCTGGTTTTATAGGCAGGTAGGCAAACTGCGAATCATTTAACAAACTTACATTAACTGACAAGTTCAAAACTGAAAATCCAGTGTTAGTCCACACCGCGTTTGAACTTGAAGCTTGGCTTGAACAAGTCTGAAGCGAGCCATTAAAACCGTAAAAAACATTATCGCTCGCATTGCAAAGATTGCTGTACAAAGGCAGGTCACTGCTTTTCGTTATGGTGGTGTTGAAAACAGTAAAATTAAAAACAGGAAAAACAGGGTAAACGCCCGGCGATATAAATCCAAGGGCGTTATTGCTGCCCAAATTATAATCACTGCATGAATTAATGGTTAGGTATTGAGCTGAAATAAACCCAACAGCTAAAACAAACAAAACAATTGTTTTCATGACGTTATAAGAAATATCAACATTTTTAAAACTTGTTTTTTTAATCATTTTTTGCATTCAACCACAAATAAAGTAAATATTTGATTCTTGCTTTAACTCCAAAATCTGCAACTCATTGCCGAAAATCTGCAGGTAATCCACACTGTAATTTACCCCCAGTTCACTTGAAAGATTAGAGTAAGCCAAGGTAGAGTTAAGCATGAGGGAAGAATTCAAGACTTCTTGAATGGACTTATTGGCAAAAAACAAGCTTCTCAAATAAGTCTGTTTGTTGGCGCAAAGATTATTTGAGATAGTCTGATTATTCTGAATTATTAAGGCGTTTAAATAATCCTGATTTGCATTTGCAAGCTCTACAACCGCTCCAGCATAAGAAATGAAAAAACCCTTGTCGCTTAAAATTGAAAGATTACTGCTAGACTCAAAAGAAGCAAGATTAGACACAACACTATTCAAAACACTTGAAGCGTTAGAATCATTCAAAAAACCCAAACCGCTTAAAACCCCCGCCATAGGAGTTATTATAAAAGCAAGATCATTCAAAGCGTCAGAATCGTTGTAAGAAATCGAAACATTCTGAGGAGTTACCGGCGTTGTTGAAGAAGAATTAACAGAAGAGTTTGAAGCGGCTGAAGCAGAAGTAGGCGAGGTGTTTTGCGTTAAATACCAAAACACCGCAGTCGCTAAAACAACTGTTATTACAACACCAATAACCAATTTAAAATTCATTCAAACATCAACATTTAAATTCTCGTTATTCTCTTTTAAATGTTTTGGAAAAACAAACTTTTTTAACACCAAACCCCTTTTTTTAATAACCTAAATCAAAAAAAACTCAAGTTTAAAACAATTCAAAATTCAATAAAAAAGTTTTAAAACCAGTTCACTTAAACAAAACAATATGATAGGGGTAGCAGAAAGCCTTTTAGTGGGAGGGCTTATAATAATACTCGGATTTTTAGGGGTTCAGGTATTTGAGTCAACTAAAATAATAGAAATCCCCTTGTTATTATTAATAGGATTTTTAATAGGACCCGTGCTTCATTTTGTCAACCCAACGATTTTAACCCCTCTTTCCGGATACTTCGGAGCACTAGCTTTGCTAGTGATTCTATTCGACAGCGGTTTGAACACCAAAATAGAAACAATATCAGGTTCGGCAGGAAAAACAATTATAGAAACATTCTCAATTTTCATCGTAACACTGCTTCTTTTGACGTTAGCGCTGCATTACATTTTCGGCTATTCCCTGGGACAGGCTGCCCTCTTCTCAGCAATAGTGGACGGTACGAGCGCTGCGGTGGTACTTGTTGTAATTCCAAAGTTGAACATCAACGCGGATGTTAAAACGATTCTTTCCATGGAAAGCATAATCACCTCGCCACTTCAAGTCATACTCGTAATAAGCATCATAGGATTAATCACCAGCAGTTCAGTGGGAATAGGAAGCACGGTAAACGCGCTTCTCGGAGAGTTTTCCATAGCTTTCGTAATAGCTTTAATCGTAGGGATAGTATGGCTTAAAATGCTTAAAAGCATTTCAAAAAAACCGTTCGCTTACATGCTTACAATAGCCATAGCCTTGATTTTATACGGTTTCAATGAAATGATAAACGCCAGCGGCGCTATAGCAGTTCTTATCTTTGCCTTGATAATAGGAAACGGCTCTGGAATTTGGAACGCGCTCAAAATGGGGGGAGAATTCAAAACCCCTGAAAACTTCAGGGATTTTCAAACAGAAATAACCTTCTTCGTTAAAACCTTCTTTTTCGTCTACCTTGGAATTTTAATACAACCTCAGTTTTTCACCTACACTTCGATAATAATCGCGCTATCAATAACGCTTGTCATATTAATTTCAAGACTAATCACACTAAAATTCATGGTTTTCAAAGTGTACAAAAATTTAAGCGGAAACTTAGAGTTAATGTCAGGAATGATGCCGAGAGGGTTGACAGAAGCGGTTTTAGTCGTTCTTCCAGCGAGTTTTGGAATTCAAATACCTTACCTTCTTGAAATCGCTTTCATGGTAATAATATTCACAAACATCATAACAACAATAGAAATCGTCAGAAGCGAAAACAAAGCCGTAAAAAAACCAAGAGTGGTAAGGTAAAAAAAAAAACTTATAAGCTTATTTGAGTTTTTCAAAGAAAACAGTCAGATAGTCAAGAAGCTCCCCCCACTTATGATTATTCAAGGGTATTATAACCTCGTTAGAATTTTTCCTGTAAAAAAACAGGTTCCTGCCTCCAGGAGAGTTCACAAAATGAGCATCCTTTGACTCATAATGCTGAAGCCCTGACTTTTCAGCCGAGCTTTTAACTCCACTTAAAAACTTTGTAATTCCCACAGCGTTATTAAATTTCAACTTTAAAACCCTTTGTTTCTCACCGCCAATTGATTCGGACTTTATGCCATCAGAATCAAAAAAATTAACCGCGACTCCACTCCAATCATTTAACTTGGATTCTGAATCAAAGGGGCTTCTATTAGACAGAATTGCAAAGTTTATCTTGAAATTATTTAATCTCTCGCTCAAGGGGTTCAAAAGACTTTTTTCTTCAACCTTCTGCACACTGCCCAAATCAATAATCTTTTCTTTGCTGATTTTTTCAACCATACCTCAAAAAATTGGAATTCAAAACTTTTAAAACTTATTGCATAAATCAAATCAGCCTTTAATTACTCCAAGAGGCTTCATTTTAGCTATTATCTTTGAAATTCCAGCGTTCTCCACGCTTTTCACGACCTCATTAACATCCTTGTAAGCCCCCCCGGCCTCTTCAGCCAATCCCTTCAAACTAGGAGCTCTCACCACTTGACCCTTATCCTCCATGCTCTTCTTCAAAGCACCGCCTTCAAAAGCTCTGAGAGCTTCATGCCTTGACATTACCCTTCCAGCGCCGTGACAGCTTGAGCCGAACGTTTGTTTTGCTCCTTCAAGCCCTAAAAGAAGGTAAGAGGAAGTGTTCATGCTCCCTGGAATTATAACAGGCTGGCCAATGCTTCTGTACTCAGAAGGTATTTCCTTTCTTCCCTTCCAAAACGCTCTAGTAGCTCCTTTCCTGTGAACGCAAATGTTCTTCTTCTCCCCATTTATCTCGTGCTCCTCGAATTTACCAATATTATGTGCAACATCATAAACTAGCTTTATTTTGCTTGAGGGCAATACTTTTTCAAATACGTTCCCAACCCACGACGTTATAATCTGACGATTGCAGAAAGCATAATTCACAGCGCAACCCATCGCTTTCAAATAATCGTCACCCTCCTCGCTTCCAAGCGGTGCGCAGGCAAGCTCCTTGTCAGGAAGGTTCAGATTGTATTTCCGTTCCACGCTCAGCATTTTTTTAACATAATCCTCGCATACCTGGTGTCCGAAACCTCTTGAACCGGTGTGTATCATTACCATCGCCATTCCGTGCTCCACTTCGAACTTCTTTCCAACTTCTTCGTCAAAAGCTTTTTCAACAAGCTGCACTTCAAGAAAATGATTTCCGCTTCCAAGAGTTCCTAGCTGCGGCCCGCCACGCTGTTTTGCAAGGCTTGACACTTTTGAAGGGTCGGCTCCCTGCATTCTCCCCTCCTCCTCACAGAATTTTAATTCCCTTCTCTCGCCCATCCCGTTTTCCACAGCCCACTCTGCGCCAAGAGAAAGGACTTCATCGAGTTCCGCTGGCTTTAGGTGAATCTTACTTTTGCTTCCCACTCCAACAGGAATGGTATTATAAAGCGAGTCTATTAATTCCTTCAGTTTTGGTTTTACTTCCTCAATTGTAAGTCCTGTTGACAGTAGTCTCACTCCGCAATTTATGTCATAGCCTATAGCTCCTGGAGACACCACTCCATTTTCTCCGAACCCTGCAACTCCTCCTATCGGAAACCCGTAACCCTCGTGCCCGTCAGGCATCACGAAAACGTTTCCCTCAAGTCCGGGCAACTTGGATGCGTTTATCGCCTGCTTTATAGTCCTGTCTCCCTGCATGTTTCCGAGCAGTTCCTTTCCTGCAACTATCCTTACCGGAACGTTCATTCCCTCTTCTTTGAACTCCCAGATATTTTTAGAAACTTCCTTAAAATCCATTCAATAAAATCACCGTTAAATATTTTTAGAAATCCAGGCGGTATAAGATTAATCAGGTAAAGTTAAAAAGGCTTTAACTCCAAAAAAATCATCAATGCTGGGGTGGCGGAATCCGGTAACGCGCTAGACTCGAGATCAAAAAAACCAGGTAATCTAGTTGGTTGAAAAACCTATCCGAGTTCAAATCTCGGCCCCAGCGCTAAATCATAATCCAAACCAAAAAAAGTGTTAACCCCACAAATAATAACATTTATCTATTTTGTGGAGTTAACTAACTGCATGGTTTACTTTTCTGAAAAAACAATAAAAGGAAATAAGTACTTGTATGCCGTGGAATCGGTAAGAATCAACAAGAAAATAAAAAAGATAATGAAAAGAGTTGAAAAACCCGCAATAACAAGGGAGTTGATAAAATTTTTTGACAACAAAAAAAATGAAATAATAAAAAATGAGCACTTGAAAAAATACAAATCCGACGCGGTTTTTTCAAAAGAGCAGATGACAAAAATAGACAAAACCCGCGCTAACTACAAAACAATTCTAAAAAAACTATCCAAAGCACAAAAAAAAGACCTGTTTGACAGATTCACAGCAAACTTCACTTACGAGTCAAACGCTATCGAGGGAAATTCTCTCACACTCAAAGACGTTTCACTGGTGCTTTTTGAAAACAGGGTCATCAAAGGAAAAGACTTACCAGAGATTTACGAAACAAGAAACTCACGAAAAGTTGTTGACTTGATACTCTCACATAAATTCAGGATAAGTGAAAAGGACATTATAAAAATGCACAGGTTATTGGTAAAAGATATGAACATTTCAACAGGATACAAGAAGATACCTAATTACCTGCTTTGGAGAAAAGTAAAAACCGCTCCTCCTGAAAAAGTACACAGTGAAATGAAAATGTTGATTGACTGGTTTAATGAACAAAAAAACATTCACCCACTGCAAAAAGCAGCTTTATTTCATGGAAGATTTGAAAAAATACACCCCTTTGATGACGGCAATGGAAGAGTCGGAAGATTCATAGTAAACGTCATTCTTGTCGATTCAGGATACGCTCCCCTGATAATAAGAAAAATGCAAAGAATAGCATACTTCAAAGCGCTTGAAGATTTTGACGGCGGTTACACCAGAAACCTTGAACGATTCATGCTTGAGAAATACAAAAAAACATTCAAAAACTTCTTTCAAATATATATTAAATATCTAAAATAATTTTCACGCGTCCACTCCAACAGCGTCTGAAACGCTTTCAAAACCGTCTTTTTTAACAAGCTCTGCAAGCTCTTTGCAGACCTTCTTGGCAAAACCAGGCCCCCTGTAAATCATGCCGGTAATCCCTTCCACAAGCGAAGCGCCGTTCCTAATCTTGGTATAAGCATCTTGCCCTGAAAAAATTCCACCTATCCCAATTATCGTTTTGCCACTCTCCTGATAAAACTGTTTAATCAGCTTGTCGCTCTTAAGCTTAGTCAAACCCCCGCTCAAACCCCCTCTGCCTCCAAGCTTTTCAATCACATCCCCCAAAGCAGGGTGCTTTTTTAAAGGCGTCATCTCCTTTGTCAAATTGCCAATCACAAAACCATTAACAAAATCAAACCTATTGACAACATTGACTATTTCTTCCACTTCATCTTCCTTCAAGTCAACGCTGAACTTCAAAAACAAAGGCTTTTGAACGTTGCATTCTTTCTTCACCAATTTTAAAAGCAGGTTTACCTGCTCGGCACTCTCAAACCTTCCCTTTGCAACATTTGGACAGCTCACATTCAAAACATGATAATTCCCAGCGTTTTTAACAACATTGTAGCAGTCAACAAAGCTCATCGCCCTGTCAAAATCAGAGTCAAATTTTTCATTCATCGACGCAACGCTCACGCCAAAGGAAATCGAGTTAACCTTCTTCAACCTTTCAATAATTTTACCCGCCCCCTGATTAGGAAGCCCCAAATTAACCAGAATGCTCTTCTGCTCTGGAACTCTAAATAGCCTCGGCTTTGGGTTTCCCTGAAACTCTTTAACAGTCACGCTCCCAATTTCTACAAAGCCAAAAGCGGTCATTGAAAAAAAATCAAGAGTTTTCCCATTCTTGTCAAAACCAGCGCTCAAACCCAACGGGCTTTTCAAGTTAATGCCGGCCACGCTTACATTCAAAATCTCATCCTCGAAATAGTAAAAGTTTTTAAGAAAGCCGAAAACGCTTTTATTATTTCCGGCAAACGCCGAAGCCTTTAAAGTCAAGTCATGAACAAGCTCCGGGTCAAGCTTGAATAAAATATTTCTAGCAAAATCCTCGTAAAACTCCATTATTCACATCACCAAAAAATAAAAAACCAAAAACCCGGCGGCTCCGACAATCAAACCGCTTAGCATGTTTACAACGTCATTATCCATCCACTTCAAACCTTTAATAAGTTTTGTTTCAGTCCCGCACTTATGAACCTTACGCTCGGTAAAAACACTGCATTTCGGGCAGTAGTAAAGAACCTGAAAAAAACTTCCCAATAAACTGTCAACCAAACTCCCAAAAAAACCCGCTAAAAAAGCGAAAACAAGAAAAACCAGCGCCCCGCCGGGAGCCTGAACTCCTGAAGCTGAAAGAAACAAAAACGCGAAAACACCCATTACCAAACCGCCTAAAAAGCCAGCTTCTAAGCCAAGCAGAGTAATACCCCCGCTCATTCCCTTTTCAATCTTTTTAAACGTTTTAATGTTCACCGGCTCTTTTTTTGACAACACTCCAATCTCACTGCTAAGCGTGTCGCCTGCCATTGCACTAGTGCTAAAAACAAAACCCACAAAAGGAAGCAAGGAAGGGGAAAAAAAACCCAAGACAGCGAAAACCAATCCCCCAGCCCCATTCGCTATCACCTGCATCATATTTCTAGCGCCTCCTTTAGCAAAATCCTCCTCTACTTTTTTCTTAGATTCCTTTTTGAACTTGCTGGCGAAACTTCCCATGATGAAAAAGAAGAGCAAAACCAGAAGCCAAACCCACCCAGCAGGGTTTTGAGGCACGAAAAGCAAAACCAAGCCAACGAAAATGGCCGCCATAACACCCCCCTCGTTAAGCATTTCCCTTTTAAAAGCGTAAACCGCAACAAAAAGAAGAAAAACAAGCCAAGCCAAAACTTCAAACAAATTCAATTCAAATCACACTTTAAAAATTCACAATAATACCAAGGGTAAATATAATAAACAATCACTTTTTAAATTATTGTTGCCCTGATAGCTCAGTTGGTAGAGCGCTTGTCCCGTAAACAAGAGGTCGCGAGTTCAATCCTCGCTCAGGGCTTGCATTAAAAAGTCAAGCTGCTTTCCTTATTAAATTCAATTTTCGTACTGGCTTGCCGGCTTCAAGCTTAAATCTTTGACGTTCATGTTCAAGCCTTGAAAACAATCTGAAAGCCTGATTTGCCCTCCTCTTGTCAAAAGTGTTAAAAGAACGAATGGAAGGCTTATTATTGAATTTCGATTCAAGTGGCCTTATCCGCATAAGTCTACCCTCAGGAGCGTTCTTGTTAATCTCTATAGCCTTATTCACATTATCAACAGCTGTTTTATACTTCAAATTGGGAATGCCTTTTTTAAAAGACTCGTTAAGATTTTTAATCAAAATTGCTTTGTGTTCCCTTAAAATCTTGTCCGTATCCGCTCTGCTCGGATGACCTAAAATCTTTCTGGTCACAAACCAGTCTAAAATCCCAGTTCCAGGAATAAATGGAATATTAGCAATAGCATCACCGTAAGTATTCCAAAAGCGGGCTAGTTTATCATTAAAACTAACTTTTTGTTTGTCCTTTTGCTTTAAATAATCATTAATCGACATGTGATAAAAAAGGAATTTTAAACTTAATAAACATTGCTGAAACCTAAAATAAAGTTATTCTAGGCTGATTTAAGTTTAAAGCATTTAATCATTTAATTTTTACTATGTTGCCCCTGCCCTTCTTTATTTTAACTATCAAACCCTTATCCTCAAGACTCGTCAGCGCCATACTCACAGCAGACTCGCTCAAACTCAAATTTTTTCTTAAATCCTTCTGCGAGGTCCTGCCTTCAAGCTCTTTAATCTTGTCCAAAACAACCTTCTCGTCCCCGGTCAAAACAACCATCCCACTGTTTTTTTCAGCGTTTTTCTGCCTCCTCAAAAGAATAAACAAAACAAAGACAGAAACAACGAAAATCGCAAAGATCAATGCAATGAGAAAATCAAAAGGAAAAAACTGAGAAGGAGGCTGCCTTGGAAAACTGTTATTACCAAAAGTATTATTCACAAAAGACGATTGGCTTAAATTGCTCAAAGAAGAAGACACATTGGAAAGATTTTTCAACTCATCAATGGAAGCGTTTGGAAGCGGGAAGTTAAAAGCAAGCAAGTCCATCTCAAAACTCCCGTTGTTAATTATAGTTAAATTCTGAACAGTGGCGTTTTCAGGCGCGGATGGAGGGTAAACACTCAAAACAAAAGAGCCCACAGGCAGTTGAAAAGAGTAAAAACCCGAATCGTTCAATATTATAGTCTGAGTGGGAGTAGAGTTAACGCTCACAGCATAACCTTTCGCAAGATTAAGATTAATATCATAAACAAAACCATAAACAGTGGCGGCGGCTATAAGATTAAGAAAAAAAAGAAAAAAAACAAGCAACTTTAAAATGACTCCATTGCGCATGACTTCTTATAACACTTTAAAAAGCTTTTCATCAAGTAGAACACTTCGCAGCGCTTGTAGCTGAAACAGGCTTTTGGAATGTTAAACTACACGCGCTTGCTTGAGTGGTCATGGCATTGCAGAACCCCTGCTGGTAAATCGTAGGCGTTCTACCGTTAGCTCCATAGTCAGTGAATTGAACGCCGTTGATAAACCATGTTGGAGAGCTCTGAACACCAGCTGCTATTGATTGAACCGCGTCGCCTTCAAGCATTTGAGGAGCGTTATTCAAAACACAACCGTCAATAACGCTTGAATTAATATTCAAAGAACTGAAAACTCCGGGAAGCATTGAAGTAAGATTCGCAAAAATCTTATCCTGAACGCTTGAAACTCCTGGGCTTGGAGGTGAAATCCCTCCCGCAGCAATCTCCAAACCGCTTATCACAGGATCAACAGCAAGAGTGTAATTATACCAAGTGTTCAAGCCATAGTTCTTCAAAACGCATGATTGAACTGCGTCCTCGAAAACCTCGTCAGCACCGTGCAAAGAGTTTATGCAAACCCCATTAGCCCAGCACAAATAATTCAAACCATTAGAGTCATAACCCTGGCTCAAACCAGCAAAAGAGTAATTCTGCTCTATCACCGCGGTTGTGTTAGGAGTTACTATAAAAACAGGAGTGAAGTTAACAGTAGAACCGAATTTCTGAAGAACAGGAACCGCGCTCAACTCTGACTGGGTTCCGAAAGGACAGTAGCCCATCACATATAATTGTACACTGGGAACGCTTGATTTTGGAATACTGGCCTGATTCTGAGAAGTGGAAGACAAGTTTCCTGAAAGGGGAATGCCCTGAGTTGCTATGAACAATTGATTATTATAGACAAAAGCCGGGATTGACTGGGTGGAACCATTTATAGTAGCAGTTAAATTAACAATAGGAGCTTCAACACTATTCACGCTAACGCTTAAACTCCCGCCCTGGTTAGTAAGAGCAGGTCCTAAAACCCCCTGAATCTGGCTTTGAAGCGCCGCCTGATCGCTTGCGCTCAAACCAGAGCTAGCTCCAGTATTAATAATAGTTGATGCAGATTGAATTGGAGTTGTTAGTTTAAAAGCTACAAAACCAACAAGTAATCCCACTACAAGAGAAGCAATCAAAACAAGCAAAACCTGATTTTGAGAAAACCCAGTTACTTTAACATGAGAATGAACTTCATGAGCTTCATTTTCATTCTTGTGCTTAGAGTCTTTGGAATTCATTAAACAAACCACCATTTTTAAAAAGATATATAATTAAAAATATCAACCTTTAAAAACCTTTTCACGAGTTTTTTTCTATCATTTATTTTTAATTACAAATCTTAATTCTTAATTAATTTTAAAAAAAAAAATTACAATCCCGCAAGCATAAACGGCAGGATAACGCTGGCGTCGCCGTCAATGTTGATGAACTTCGCCTTGACTTTAACCTTCCCCCAGGAGACCGCCTCGCTTAACCTCGCCCCACTTAAACTCCCATCGTACTGTGAAGCAGTTGTAATGTAAACAGCGTAGTCCAACCCTCCCTTGAACTGACTCCACCATATGGTATGATGTTTACTTATGCCTCCTCCAATCATCAAAGCTCCAAGCTTCTTGCTTTCAAATATTATTCTCGACATTTCCCTTTCATCCTTCAAAACGTTCACTTTAAAATCATGATCCTGGCTGAAAATCATCAGCTGCGTGCCGAAAGCCCCGTCGGTAATGCCAGGAATGAAAACAGGAATGTTGTTTAGATAAGCCTGTCTTACAATTGAATTCTCGTCTTTTATTCTCTTTCCAAACTCTCTTACAAGCTCCCAACTGCTCCACTCGCTTTTAATCTTGCTCAATTCTTCAAGAATAGGCTGCATTCCCTTCTCCAAAACAAGCCCGTAATTCTCAGAAGGAATCAAAACATTACCAAGCCTGAAAACATCGATTTTCCTAAGCTCGAAATCGCTGAAGTCAAAGCTCCCTGAATAATACTTACCGCCCCAAGTCCTCGCAAGATCATGGTCAAGCATTCCACAGGTGGTTATCACAGCGTTAAAATTTTTTATATTGTCGGCGAAAACCCCTCTAACTCCCGTTGAAATCAAATCGGCCGGAAAGCTCAAAATCTTAGTGCACTCTTTATCTTCAAACATTTCCCTTAGAATCTTAACCCCCTGAAAAACGTTTGCAGCGGTGAAACCGCCCACCTCTTCGAAACTGTTTATCAGCTCTTCGACCTTCATTCCCTTTTTAATCTTCAAATCCTTTACTTCCGAATTCAGAATATTTCTTGATAACATTTTTTTTAAACACCTTTTAATTTTTTTAATACCCCCCGTATTTATTTTTTAAAACTTAATTTAAGGCCCTATTCAATTGAAATTAGTTAAGATTATGGAATGTACTCATTGTTTCTGTAAATTGTTTTAACCATTGCAAGTAGTTTTAAAACGTAAAAATTTAATAACTTTTTCAATTTAACTCTCCTTCTCTTCTTTCAGCTGAAGCATTCTCGCAACCTTCAAAGCCATTTTCCTGTTAGGACTTACCACTTTATCAGGGTATATGAATGCCAAAAGAGTCAAGCCTTTGAAAGGACCATCATTTTTATTTTCTTTTTTAAGAATATTTTCAGATTCTTCAATAGATTCATCTAAGCTGACGGGAAACTCAGACTTAAATGCAGGGTTTTGCTTTGAAACCTTTCTAACCACCGCCAGGCAGGGTTTTTTGTTTTCATCCTCCCCTTGCATTAACATGAACTCGTTCTTCAGTTTTTCAAGCGTTTTGTCCGAATCTACTTTTCCAGGAATGTAAACAACGCTTTTACCATTCTCGTTAACAACATCTTTCTCTTCAAAGCGCTTGAAACTGGCAAAAGCAGGCGCGTTCCTTTCAACGGCTTTAAGATTCTTAAAATCCATGAATGGATTTAAAACATAAAAATTAATAACTCTTTCAACGAAAAAAGGTTTGAAATAAAAAATGCTTTTCCAAGAAGTAGCAAGTATTTTCGAAGACACGAGAAAGACAAACTCAAGGCTAGAAATAACCACCATACTCGCGGGGCTTTTCAAGAAAACCAAGACAAGCGAAATCAAACAACTCTGCTACCTGTTGCAGGGAGTGATAGAACCAGCGTTCACAGGAATCGACATCGGAATGGGGGAAAAGCTGGCTGAGAAAAGCATATCGCTAACCACTGGGGAAAACGTAAAAGAAATCGACAACAGATACAAAAAAACCGGCGATTTAGGCCTGACTGCGAGACAGGCAATGGAAAAAAGAAGCCAAACCAGCCTTGGAAAAGAAGAACTGACACTGGAAAAAGTCTACAGCAACCTGCATAAAATCGCAACCACAAGCGGAAAGGGAAGCGTTGACCTGAAAATAAAGCTACTATCAGAACTGCTTTCAAGCGCAAAACCGACAGAAGCAGAGATAATAATCAAAATAATAACGGGAAAGATGAGCTCGGGCTTCGCGGAAATGACGATTATAAGCGCATTGAACGAAAGCAAGAACGGGGACAAGCAAACCCAATCAGAGCTTGAAAGAGCCTACAACCTCACCTCGGACTTGGGAGAGGTTTCGGAAATACTGCTCGAAAAAGGATTCGAGGAAGTTAAGAAAATAAAACCCACTCCATTCAAGCCTATAATGCCAGCCCTGGCTGAAAGACTTGCAAACCCGGAAGAAATAATCAAAAAAATAGGGGAGTGCGCTGCCGATTATAAATATGATGGTTTCAGGCTGCAGGTGCACATCTCAAAAGACAAAATAGAAATCTACTCAAGAAGGCAGGAAAAAATGACCCACATGTTCCCGGAGCTGATAGAAGCGATAAAAAAGGAAGTGAAAACAAGAGAAGCGATATTCGAAGGAGAGGCCATATCATTCAACGAGGAAAACCAAACATTCCAGCCGTTCCAAGTGACCATAACAAGAAAAAGAAAGCACGGAATCGAAGCGAGAAGCAAGTCAATGCCGCTAAGACTATACGCGTTCGACCTGCTGTACTTAAACGGCGAGGACTTCACGAAAAAACCATACGGTGAGAGAAGAAAAAAACTGGAAGAAATCATAACACCGGGAACAATCCGCCTAAGCATTCAGAAAATAGTCAAAACGCCTCAAGAACTTCAATCCTATTTCAACGAAGCGTTGAAAAAGGGCTTGGAAGGAGTAATAGCAAAAGATCTGAACGCACCCTACACGGTTGGGGCGAGAAAATTCGCCTGGATTAAACTCAAAAAAAGCTATGAAAGCAAGATAGCAGACACCATAGACGCCGCGATCATCGGTTATTACTATGGAAAGGGGAAGAGAACCAAGCTGGGAGTGGGAGGGCTTTTGACAGCGGTTTACGACGACAAAAACGGCGAGTTCAAAACCATCGCCAAGCTCGGGACGGGGTTCAGCGAAGAGCAGCTCGAGTGGTTTTCAAAAAACCTTAAACCGCTGAAAGAAAAACCGCGGAACGTTGAAAGCATTCTAAAACCACACGTCTGGGTCGAACCATTAATCGTGGTTACAATCAAAGCGGACGAGATAACTCAAAGCACCATACACACCTGCGCGTTCAGAAACGGACAGGGCCTGGCTTTAAGATTTCCTAGACTCACTCAAATAAGAACGGACAAAAGAGCGACGGACGCCACCACGGAAAAGGAAGTGGTTGAAATGTTCAGGATGCAGTCGGAAAAGTAGAACGCCACTATCTAAAAAAAAGCGTTTTTGGATTTTTAGTGGAAGGTGTTATGGTCTTTGGCAAGCAACCACTTCCAGAACGGAGTGAACTTTATTTTCTTCTTCC
>CAYMAH010000039.1:0-9687 GCA_964388435.1 Microcaldota archaeon
GAATTAGAACTCACAACAGGAGAAACAGAAGAACTAACTGGAGTTGAACTGACTACAGAAGAAGCAACTTTAACTGGAGTAGAAACAGAAGAAGAAGACGAAAAAGATGAAAAAGCAGGTCTACTTCCACTTTCAATTTGCAAGCTCGCTTGATACAACTGCGATGATGATGGACTCCCACTAACCATTCCAATAGGTTGGCCAGTCGAATAATTATACACTACTGTTCCTACAATGCCCCCCATACTGCAAAACTATTAGGAGCGAAGCCTTTTAAAATGTTTGTATTTTCGGTTCTGTCAATAAACTCGTCTGATTAAATCTCTTGTCGCATTCGACTGTTTTTAATCTTCTATTCTTCCAATTCAACTGGCTTTAAAACATTATTATCAAACCAATTCCATAAAGATATGACTATAATTATCCCTACAACTGAATCCATTACTTGACTTAAATTAAAATACAACATTAAAAAATATTCAAGAATCCACCCAAGTAAACTAATTATTATAAAACCAGAAACTCCAATCAACCAATATTTTAAACTCCACTTCACTTCAAAACACCCTTTTTTACAAATTTTTCAGTTAAAAGAATTTTTGACCCTCGTTCGGATTGTAAAAAACTCTCCTCTCTCTCCCTTTACCAACCTTCAAAACCACCCCCTGACTTTTCAGCAAACCACGAACGCTCACCTCACTCAAACCAACACGAGCGCTAACCTGACTCGTAGACGCGCCACTCTCATACAACCACTTCACACTCTTCGCCAAACCATTCTTCCACGCCACAAAACGCTTACCACCACTTAACAAATCCACGCTCTCAACCTCATCACTCTCCACGCCAACCAACACTTTTTTAACCAACCCCAAATAAACCTCTTCATCGAACGCTGGCATAGCGTCAAAATGAGTGACACAACGAAAATTCGGGTAGTGATTAACAAAAAGACTAGCCACGCTAAGCGGGTCAAACCCAATCGGATTCCTACCCTTCTGACGAGCACTCTTACTCGCAATCATCTTCGCATACACCTTCTGCATTTCCTGAAAATGCCAGTGATCACCCGCAAAAGGAACCTCATCCTTCAAACTAACCAACGCCACCCCCTTATCCAAAACGTGAATCCACATATTCACAAGATTATCACGAAAACTATTATTCAACTGATTAAAAAACGGGATGCACCCCATCAAAACCATATGCCGCTTACGTTGAGTCGTAGTAACAAGCTTCGTTAGACTCTTACTCACCTGACTATTCCAATCCAACTTATACAAACTCTGAATAGCCTCATCAATATTATACCAACCGTAAATATTTTCATGAATCACGCGCTTTTCAATTACATCCTCATCAGGAGTGAAAAAAAAGTTCTTCTCAAAACTAAAATTCTTAACACTCATCTTAATCATATTATAAGCTAGCGTTGTCTTACCATACCCCTTCTCGCCAGTAATCATTATCACGTAATCCAAATTAACTGGCGGTCGCAAACGCTCGTTAATATCCCGCACAATCTTACGAAGCGGGTAAAAATAACCCGTCCCTTCCAACTCACGCTCACTATAATCATCTCCCTGCGGCTTCTCAAAAATCATTTCTTCACCACGTTTTTACGCATGAGCTTTTCAAGATTGTATTCCCCAAACGTTTTCCATAAAAGACGCTTCTTCTGCATTTCATTTAAAACAGCGTCCATCAAATCACTCAAATCATAGTAAAAATCCTCACTCACCCTCTCAGACTCTCCAGCGTCTAAAGCCCTCCGCTCTTCCAACGCCTCCTCCAACAAAATTTTAAAATGCTCGTCAAAATAATACTTTTGACTTTTGGTTAAAAGCATTTTCACTCTACGATAACACTCTTTAGCACTTAAAACAGCTGACACTATAACATAACTATTCTCTTTTACTCTCTCTGAATTCAAAATATCATTAACGCTCAAACTGAACTCTTTCAACAAGTCAGCGTTCTGAGTGAGAAGAAAAAAAGTTTCATCCCACTCTGAAATCAAGTTCGGACTTAAACCCCCAGCCATAATTTTATTTCAACCTCTCCCCCATTCTTTTGAAATGTAATAACCAATCACCACCAAAACTCCCACCACCCCCACGTCAATCAAAAAGTCGTGTAGGTAAAGAAACAACGGCATGTTATAATTACTATGTAGAATCACACCAGCCACCAAACCCCCAAACCCACCCCATAACAAAGGTATTATAAACAACATAGTATTCACATACCACTTCTTACTCACCACCCACTTAACTTCAATAACACAAATTAAACCCAAGCCCAAAACCCAAACCAAAACATACAACAAAATAAAAATCAAATCAAACATACGACCAAACACCATTTTTAAGGAGGTGCCAACCCCCCAACAGTGTAATTACTCACCGCATTATAAGTACAACCACTATGATTCAAAAAAGCAATTAAAGCATTCGAAGCCTGCTGATTACTCGCCGCCGCGCCACTAGTACTCGCCGCCAGCGGTTGAAAAGCACTTAAAATGAAAAACAAGAACAAACCAAAAGCAATAAAACTTAAAACCATCATCAAAAAAGGAAAAATATCCTTCATCCAACTCGCAATAGTAAAACGCTTAACATTCTCATCATAAGAGTTCGCATACACCGCTTTCACATCTTCATCCATAATAGGTTTGAAATAATAACCATTGTTGATTTCCAGCCAATCCATTTTCTCCTTATCCCAAACCGCGCTCTTCTCACTATGAAGTAAAATCATTGGTCGACTCTCATCACGATTAATATGTAATATTGAAATCTTTCCATGCGAGTCAAAATACTTGCTTTCATAAACAGGATGCCTTCCCGCCCACCCTTTATTTTCAATCCAATCACCGTGAACGGCGTCCTTTACTACTCTCCCTCGCGTTGTGCTTTCCAACTCAACATCATTACCTCGCGGAACCCAATTCTCAATTATAAGAGGATAAGGAGTGAAAATCCACTTCTTCTCATGCCAAGCGTAAAAGACAAGCAATACTGCTATTATAATGAAACCCGCGAAAAGAAGTGGTATTAAACCTAAAAGTGTTCCTAACACTCCTGAAAAACCTCCAACTAAATCACCAACACCAGCCATCTAAAACCACCTCCAAATTTGTCAAATAAATATAAAATGCAACGACCTCCCAATTCTACCTTGTTAAATAAAAATAACAAAACGAAAAACCAAAATCCAAATCCATCAAAATCAAAAGAATAGCATTATTCTTTAAAATAAAGGAAGCAATTGGAATTCCAACAATAATACCTAAAATAAGTATTACAATTATCGTGTCAATCAGAGTATCCTTAATCGTGTCAATCATTTAAAAAACCTCCCCACGATTGGAATACTCGCCGCACTCGACACTTTCGGCGCTCTCATCTCATGAACAAGCGTGCTAGTATTATTATTTCTAGAAAGAGCTTCCCGCTCACCACCCGCCACCGCCCTATGAAAAACCATGAAAATAAAAGTTCCCACACGAGTGTTCAACCAACCCAAATCAGCAGAACTTAATTCATACTCACTGTTTTTCTTAAACATCATTTTCAAAAAACTCTGCATTTCAAACAAACCCTGAGTATAAGCCTCCTGTCTATCAATGTTGTTAAAAGTAGTGTTCTTATTCACCACCCCCCTAATAACGCTAAGCGTTCTACAAATCCCAGCCTCGTTCATGATAGGCTTGCCAACTTGCTTCAACTTTTTAACCAAACGAATTTTCACTTCACCACGCCGAGTCTTAAAAATTTCCTCGACTGTAACAAACATTTGACCTCGCAAGTCTCTCTCAATACTGTCAATCTCCTGATTAAAGTATAAAATATCTTTAGAAAACTCAGCGTTCTGCTCGCCACGTTGAGATGAAGGAAAGTATTGAGGTTGAGAGTAAGAAGAATTTTCCTCGTCTTCATATTCTTCATTCATAGTTGTTTGAAGTATTAAGAGCATAAGTTTTTAAGCTTTTCTATAACACCCCTATTTCTAACAAAATACAGTAGGGAATTCCATATTCTCATCGAAAACTTTTTAAACCTACACCTCACATTAAAGCATTAATGTAAGGTGGTCAAAAGAGTTTTTTCAAACCCTTTCCAAACCAAAAAAGGTAAACAAACCAAAAAAGGTAAAACCAAACATGAAACTCAACTTCGAAATCGAAGATCCAACACCGCCCAAAAAAAAAGACATCAGCTACAAAAAGCCAAACGAGAGAACCATAATCGAAACCGCCTTCCACACAAAAATGTCCCCCACCACCCGCGCATATTACCTCATTAGTTATATAACCGGGGCGAGAGTAAATGAAGTTCTCCTCCTCAAAAAAGAAGACTTCACCTACTACCAACTTTCAAACGGAAAAAAACTTCTTCAACTCACAATGTACACAGAAAAAAACAGAAGCCACCCCTATCGAATCGTTCCAATCGTAGACCAACCACCACTTGACATCCCAATCAAAATAATACTTGAATTCATTAAACAAAAGAAAGAAAATGAACGCTTGTTTCAATTCAGCAGGTTCGCAGCATATCAAAGAATAATTCACGCCAAATTTCAAACCGAAGCGATGATAAAAAAAAAACTAGTTCCCTACACAATTAAATGTAATCCACATTTTTTAGTCCACGCGAGGTCCACACACTTAAGTGATATTTATGGTTTTTCAACAACACAACTGAAAGCTTATCGAGGTTGGACTGACGAGCGTCCAGGTAAAGTATATATTCACACGAGCGTTGAAAATCTCATTAACAGTCAACTAGCGAAAAAAGAAAGTTTGATATTCGACAAAACTGTTAAAAAAGAAAAGGAAGAACCAGAAGAAGAATTAGAATTAGATTTTCAACTAGAATAACAGGGCTAAAAGGTATACCTAAATGAACATTTTTATCCTTATTTCCATAATAACCGCAATACTATTTTCAGGCGCCATTGCAATTGAAGACTATTTCACAGGACATATCAGTCGCAAACTCACTTTCTCAATGATACTAATCGGAATTGCACTTAACCTCACCACTCTAAATTTAATAGTATACGCCTTCGGCGGGGCAACGCTACTCTTAATATTTGGAATCATTCTATACAGAGCACGCAAGCTTGGATTAGGAGATACTTTCCTTCTAGTTGGACTGCAACTTCTACTTCCATTTTACCCTCCAATTCAAAAATTCCAATTTCCCTTTTCATTAATAGTTCAAAAAATGCCTTTCATTTTAACTATAATAGCAACCGCTGTTTTCATCTCTTTTTTTAAAGTGATTTTCGATTATCGAAATAAGAAAAAAAAGACAATTAGACTAACCCCCTACATTTTTATCGCACTGCTTTTAAATCTTTATTTCGGAAACATATTTTTCTGGATTATTTTCTGGATTATATTCCACTCTCTTTAGTAAGTAGGTAGTCAAGAACAATATTTCCAAACGTCAACCTCTTCAACTTTGCCGCACTTGAACCACCACCGAAACTTCGGCTTAAAAAACTTCCAATTCGATAGTTAATTACACTTCCATCAAACTTTTGAAGCTCGTAAGAAAGGAGTGTATCCTCATGCAAATTAATCAAAAGCTCGTTGAACTTTACTTTTTTGAAAGTTTCACTTTTCACCATGGCAAAATCACCAAAGTTGTAAAACGATGTTTTCGTGAAACCGTTTAAAAACAAAAACCGCCATAGCATTTTAAACGCGCTTTGATGAATCGGGAACACTTGGTCAACGATTTTTTTGACGTTAAACTTTTCCGTGATTTTAAGCGATTCCATCAACCCACCGTTGACCAAACCAAGCAACTTGTAAGCTTTATAATCAGGAGAGCGCGTTTCAATAAAACGAAGGGGAACCGTGTGATACCACACTCTATTATAATAGCCGGGTTTGGCAAGCAGGTAATCCTTGTCTTTGTTCTTGTTTATGTTTATTTCGGAAAGCATTTTTTCCGCCTTATCTATTTCAAACAAGTCATCATTGCACGTTACAATCCACTCTGGATTATACTTAAAAGCTTCTTTCACACCACAATTCATGCTATGCGAGTAATTGAAGTAGGGTCCCCTGCTTTCAACTAAAATTTCAGGGATTCTACCTCCGAAAAAATCAACGAATTTTCGGTGGTCAGCAGTTGGAATCACTGCTATAACTTTTTTTTCACAGTCGAAACTTCTTTTGAAGAATTCCACGTTAGCTTTCGGTCTTCTTCTTGAAAACTCCACAAGCTCTTCAACTGATTCAACTTCCTCATAAAACTTTTGAATATCCTTTAAATCATTGCTGTTATATAATTCATCCAATTGTTTGAAATCCATATTAATCACCTTTCCTTTTTTTGAAGGTCGAATATCAAATTATACTCATTCGACTTTCCAACAAGCGTTAAAATAATTTTCTTCGCCAGCCAATTTAAACCTTCATTTTTGATTAAACTTGTAACCAAATTAAGTTTCCTTCCATTTACCCTCTTTTTTTTGCTTATTATTTCAAACCTAGCTGTAGAATAATAATTTAAAGTTGAAAGTGGCAAGTCTTCTGTAAAGTAGTTGAAAGTATTGAGAGTAAAAAACCTCTTATGTGTTGGATCAGTAAAAGCACCCTCACTTCTATAATTGGGAACTTCAATGTGAATCACACCCTTATTTTTAATGATTCTGTATAATTCTTCCATTAAAGGAATAAAGTTTTGAACATGCTCAAGAATATGACTGCAATTCACATAGTCAAACTCGTTGTTTGAGAATGGAAGTGGAGTTTCCTCAATATTCCATACAACATCAACTCCTGGCAGCTTTCTAGAGTCAAGTCCAACCACAACATCTCCCTCAATAAAACCCTTGATTTTCATTTTACCACAACCCAAATCTAAAATTTTCATTTTTTCTTCACTAATGTTACTAAAATATAGTTTCAAATTGATTAGGGTTGGAATTTCTGTCCTTTCCACACCCACCAACCACTCTTAACCTCTAAAATGAAACCCTGCTGTTCAAAATTACTCATTACACTATCAATATCACTCTTTTTGAAACTCTGCAAGCTTGAAATTGAATGCAAAATTCCCCAGCGTGAACCATCGTTTTGTAAAAAAATTGGATTGTCTGGGGTGAAATGTTCGAAAATTTCCACAATCAAAGAAGATAAATTCTTTGGTTTTTGACGAACTTCTTCTGCCAGGGATGTCAGGGATGGTGCGAAATTATAAGAAGGGTATACCACTGGTAAGTTTATATTATTTTCTATATTATTATATTTTTCTATATTATTTCTTAATTTTACTATCCTTCTTATAATTTCAAGGTATCCCTGGTATCCCTGGCAGCTTTTAAATAATTCAAAAATTTTATTCACATGAATTTTCAAAACTTCATCGTCATTAGATGAACTTTTAACGCTTAGTTTTTCTGTTTTTTCATGCTTTTCTTCATCAGAAAGTAATCTCAAACCACATAAAAAATTTACTCTTTTCTTATTATCTTCACTAATTTCCACTGTTTTTCTTGTTGTCCAAAACCCAAATTCACTAGACTGCAGTTTACGAAACAGCACGTTTTCTTCTTCCAACACAATACTCTCTTTTCGGTTAAACTTGTCGTTGGCAAACTTTTTATACATTTTATAGAAATCGCTTTTTTCTATCATTCCTTCTATATCTTCCACAAAATTTTCACTTATGAACTGCGATAAGGGGTTGCTTTTCACTTCCCAGATTTTTTTCACTTCTTCAAGCGTGTGTGGGTAGTATATACTTCCAATTTTGTTTACCAAGTAGTTGAATGCCAGTAGAAGATTGAAAAAACCGCTTAAATCTTCCACGCCCGTCAGTTTTTCCACTAAATCCTTGTCTTTTTTTTCTTCTTCAACGGAAATGTTATGCTGTATTATTATAAGCCGGCCAAACCACGATTTATCTGCGTTTGATGCTTGAGGGAGTTGATTACAACTGAACACTAGCTTTGCAACGTTTTCAAAACTTTCTTCTTCTTGCTGGAACTTGACTCTAGCGCTTATAGAGTCTGAACCGCCCGTTAGAGCTTTGAGTTTGTTGACGTCGAAAGGGTGGATTGGAGATTCTGTTGTTATGTTTAGTTTTTTGTTTTTGAGGTTTGCAATTAGAAAGTTTGGCGTGCTTAACTCTTGAATTGTGTAATTAATACAGTTTTGCTCTCCTTGTATTTTTCTTAATATAGCTGTTAAAGTGCTCTTACCATTATCCCCCCCTCCGACTAGAAAAATTATTTTTCTTATCTTGTAGTTTGGGGTGAGAGTGTAAGCCCACGCTTCTAGGAGTGTGATAATGTTGCTTGGATTGTCTGCGTACGCCCAAGAAAGATATTCTATTAGCTTGTCAGGACCTTTAAGAGGGTCGTATGGGTAAGGTAGCGTGTAAGTGTTGTATATTTCTGGTTTTAACTCTTCTAAGATTGGATTGTATGTTTCGTTTTGATACATTTTTTTCAAGTCTATGAACCCGTTTTCAAGTGGAATTATGTGAAGCGGGTTGAATTGTAATTTGGGTTGGTGGGTTTTGGCTTTGATGTCCCCGATTACTTCTAGGGTGGTGTTGTTGTTTCTGAGTAATCCTATTTTTTTTTCTATGAGGTGGTTAACTATGTTTGTGTTTTCTTCTAATTCCCAATGTTTTTCTTTCTCATTATAATAGTATAGGCCGTCGTTGTTGGTGATGAAGTGGTTTTCTTTTAATAGTTTTTCGGCTATTAGAGCGTGTTGTAGCACTCCGTTTTCGTGGTAGGGGCTTTTTAGAATGGTTTTTTTTCCGCAGTCGTTGTGTTTTGGTGGGTTGAGGATTATTTGTGATTGGATTGTGATTTCGTAGTATTGTACCCACCCGCATGTTGGGCATTCTATGCGCCATTCAGGGTAGTTGAAGGTCATGTTTGGATTACCTTTTTGATTTTTTCTTCTGGAAGTAGTTCTATGTTGTCTATGTTTTTTTTGTTTATTGCGTATGGTTTGTGTTGGGTGGGGCTTTCTAGATATATGAGAAAGTCATCTTCTGATTTGAGTATTGCAATGGTTTTGTATTGTTGGGAGTCTTCTGTGTGGTGTCTTATGAACACGTGTTTGTTTTTGTATTTTTCGTAGAAATTCATTTGAGTTTTCACCATTTTAAGTGAAGGATTATTTTTAGGGGGGTTGGTTTTTTAAAGTTTTTGGTTTGGTTTTTTCAACCAAAAGGTTTAATAATATTATTATTAATAGATAGCAAGGTGATTTTGAGAATGGATTTGGAAAAATTAAAAGAAGAGAAAAGGATAAAAGCATACAATCGTGCTTTAGAGGGGGGGTGTACTCAATCGCAATATGATTTTTTAAAATCCAAAAACTTTGACGTAAGCCAAATTAAAATAAGGGATTCTATTCTGCCAATCACGAGAATGAGAAACCGTAAGTTGAATGATGTGATGAACGCTTTTGAGGAAATGAAAGAAAACATAAGCTGGTGATTAGAAAAAAATGAATACAATGATAATAGATAAGCAAATTAAAGACACTTTTGAAGACGGAAGTTTTAACGAACTTGAATGCGAAGAACTTAAAAAAGTATCGGGAAAAATAAAATCAATTGAAAACACTAAAGAGATTGTTTACGGTTGGTGCGATTTAACCGAACAAGAAGAGAAGAAAGTAGGCCGGAATATAGT
>CAYMAH010000040.1:0-44874 GCA_964388435.1 Microcaldota archaeon
ACAATATTCTTCCAACATCGTCAGCCTCAAGTTCAGGAGCGAGCTGCGGCGTTGGAACGCCCAGCCAGAGTTCAAGCTGCGGGGTGGGCGGGGCTACAACGCAACAAGCACCGCAAACGCCGAGCTGCGGAGTTTAGATAAGCTTTAAAAAACAAGAGTGTAAAAGAAAGAATCAAAGTGAAAAGGTTTTACGGGGACATTGTGAGAATAGCATTTGGTTTGACGGTTTTAGTGGATGCCATGTTCAAATGGAATCCAGCGTTCTCCGCGAACTTTTCCTCTTTCATTTCAACAGAAGGCCAACCTGCTTTCACGCTGCCTTGGTTTAATTTTTGGACTTCGATTATCAACCTAAGCCCCCAGTTCTTCGCGCTTTTTGTGGCGCTTGCCGAAACTTTTCTTGCCCTTGCCTTGATTTTCGGCTTTGCCAGAAAATTCTCTTACTTAGCCGGGGGTGTTTTCTTTTTTATTGTTTGGAGCACCGCGGAAGGCTTTGGAGGGCCTTACACCGCCCTATCCACTGACATTGGAGCAGGAGTCATATACACTGTCGTTTTGGCTTGTCTAGCCTTGATTGATTATTACGCTGGAGAGAGCAAGCTAACTCTCGACTATTACATTTCCAAGAAAATTCAATGGTGGCGCTTTATAGGTTAACGACGAGTTGCCGGTTTATTTCATTCCAAGAGTTTTTTTGAGAAGATCTTCTGTTATTATCTTGAATTTCTCAACGCCTGAATCCGCTTTTGAAGCGCGCTTTGAAATGTCTACGAGTTTCAGCATCAGACTGTCAAACCTGCTAGGATCATTCTCACTCTTTACTTTTTCTCTGAAAGTTTTCAGGAAGTAGTCAAAATGATCTGAGGAACTATCAGAAAGCATTTCAAGAACGTTGAGGTAATGCTCTTTCAAATCAGAAGGTTCCACTGTTTTTGACTTTTCGAAGAAGTTATTTATCGTTTTTTCAATCAGGATTCTCCTGTAAGTGTTTTTCGTGTTCACGTTGTTCAGTATATTCTCCACACGAGTTTTTTCAGCGTTTTCAGTTTCATATTTTTCTTGAAACTCCTTCCATAACTCTTCCCTTATTCCAGGCTCTATTTTTTTCCTTACAACCTCTTCAATATCAGGCCCTCTTTGTTTTCCAAATACCATATTAATTAAAAGGATTGCAATATTTTTTAAACGTTTTGACGTGGTTTGGGTTACTAATATAGGCGATGCAAACCACTGGTTTTAAAAACAATAAAATTCCTATGATTTGACATGGTTTTTGAACCTGTTGATAGACTCGAACCGGGAGACTTGAAAAAAAGATTGAAGAAGATTCATGGAGGGTTGACATCAAAAAATCAGAGTTATGACGTTGACAGAGAAGTATACCGGAGGTTGTACAAACACGCCAAGAAGATTGTATCAGAAGGCATTGAAGGAAAATCAAGCACAAACATAGACAAGCGTGTAAGAAAGGATTTTGCAAAAGGCGGTATAGCGGGCATCGCAAAACCCCAAAACGCTTTTGATACTCTGTTAAACCCCCTTTTTAGGAGAAAGCTCTTAAATCTGGTTAGAAAACCCAAGCGAGAGTTTGCGGACGCTTGATATTATCTCTGGTTTATAAGCGTTACTGGAAAAAATTAAAAAGGATAAGTTTTCTTTAATTCAGCATGGCTTTAAACATTTCAAGAATGTCAGCTGAAGAAATAAAATCAAGACTCAAAAAAATTCACCCTGCCCTGCCGCTCGAAAACCCTCACCTAAACCAACAGCTTTACAAAAGCCTTTTGGAGCACACTCAAAAAAATATAATTCCAGAAGCGCTTAATAAAAAAGAAGTGACAAGAACCGAAGGTTGGTGGTCCGAGGAAAGACCTGCAAAAGGAAAAACAGACATTGAAAAAAAATTAAGGGAAGACTTGAAAAGCGGAAGAATAGATTTTTCTTTCCTACCTAAAAAAACTCAAGAAACCCTTGAACAAAGACTATCTGAAAAAGGGTTTAAAGAAAAACTGTTGAGATTTGTTAAGAAATAATCAAAAGGACAAACCAATCTATATTAATATAAAATAACTCACAGCAGTTGTATTATTATGTCGCCGAATACCTCTTCCTGCCACGCGTTCAGCTTTCTGTCCTGCATCAGGTGCATTAAAGGAAGGAGATTTCTAACATAGTTGTCTTTTTCCGAGTCTTCTTTTAATTGGGAAAAAAGCAGGAGGTTTTCATTGTCTTTTAAAACAAGCATTTTATCATATATTCTTTTTATAATTGTATTGACGTTTTCTGTTTTGATGGTTATGTTGAATGTTTTAGGCATTGGCTGTTGTCTTGGTTTTAACTGCTCGTTTAGCACTTCTTCAACTGCTTTGACCAGCTCGTCCAGGGTTACTCTTCTCGCTCTCTGAGCGGTCGGTTTGAAAACCAGATTTGGGATTTCCTCTTCTATTTTAGAGATTTCCACTGACTCTGATTCCCGCGGTTCTTCTTTTACCATCAATGATAGGGTTTTGAACTTCAAAAGTATTGAAGAGGCTAGAATAACATTTGCTGGGATTCTCAGGTCCATTGACTTCATTGTTTTTATCTTTTGAATGTACTTTTCTGTTATTTCAGACAAGTCAACGTCCCACGGGTTCATATTGTTAGAGTGTATTAATTCAAGAAGCATTTCCTTCCATGACGGCTGCTGCACGAACTCAGATATATTTTCCGCCAGATTTAACTGCTCCATTTTGTGGGTCGTTTATTTTTGTAGTTGACTATTAATTTAATTCTTTCGGAGAGTTTGGTTTAAGCGAGTAAAAGTTTTGCGGGTTTTCTTTTTCAGCAGTTTTGAAAGAAGTTTTACTTTTTGGCTTGTTTAACTGTTTTTTCCTCTCTTTTGGAGGTTTTAAGCATTGTTTTTATCCTGGCGATTACTTTTTTGATTTCCCTATACTTGCCAGTGTTGGCTGGTTTTTTGTTTGTTTTGATTAGAGATTTTTCCCTTGATTTTTCTTCTTCAAATTCCTTAAGCTTGTTTCTGAGCGCTTCCTTGCCCATTTCCTTCAGCTGGTTTTTGCGCATTATTGCCATTGCTTTCACCTTGTTCGGTTATTTTGATTTCCTCGTCTAAGAATTTCGTTTTTGGGGGTATTATTGACACTCTTACTCCTATTATTCCGGCCGACATGTTCGCTTCGGCGTGCCCGACTTTTACTTTTTTGAGCTCCTCCCCGCTTTTTTTGAGGTGTCCTTTTCTTATAGACAGGGTTTTGGCTTTCGCTCCTTTTCCAACCACTTTTCCAGCCACTCTTATTTCAGCTCCTATCGCGCCGGCTTCCATTATTTCCTTTAGTGCAAAGTTGAGTATAGGCTTTACTTTTCCTTTAACTTCTATTTGCCTTGCTATTTTTTCAGCCGCTAGCTTGGCGTCCAAGGCAGGATTTTCAACTTCAGTCACTTCTATTTGCGGGTTTTCTATGTGGAATTTTTTCTTTAGAGTTTCTATGGTTTGCTGTATGCCCGCGCCTTTCTTTCCGACAATCAACCCTGGTTTTTTAACTATTAACAATATTCTTGTAGTGACAGGGGTCTTTTGTATTATTATGTCTGAAATGCCCGCTTTTTCAAGGTCTTTCTGAAGGAATGTTTTGATTTTTATTTCTTCCAGGCTTGTTTCAAGGAATTTTTTTTCTGATGCCATTTTATTTTTAAACCTCTTTTACTACTATTTCAAGTATTGCCGTCACGTAGTTGCTGAATATAGCTTGTTTGCCGTATCCTATTACAACCGAACCAACCCAGTACCTCTTGTATCTTGGGTAGATGTTCTGCTTGTTTGCCGTAGCAGTTGATACCATGAGTTTTTCTTTTTGCAGTCCTTTGGCAACGGCGTTTGCGATTGCGTCTTTCAGGGCTTTTTTGACCATCTTGGATTCTTTCACAGGGTATCTTCCTTTTCCTTTGATTTTTTTTCTGTGCCCAAGCCTTGTGTTGAAGGTATAATAATGGATTGGAGTCTCCTTTTTCATCACTTCATCCATAAGCTGCACCGCTTTTTCAGCATTCATCCCTTTAATGTTCCTGCAGATTTGCGTTAAATCTTTGTAAGACGCGTTCAGGGAGTGCATTTTAACCCTCGCTTCCTTTTCGGTTGTTTTAACGCTGTATTTGTTATACATGGGAAATCACGTCTTAGCTGTTTCCACCGCCCTGCTTCCTCTTGTCGCTCCGACTCCAGGCCCATGGTGCACTACTTTCTTGATCGGTATTGAGAATTCTCCCAGTCTTCTTCCTATCATTTCCGGTTTTACGAACACGTCAAGGTATTCCTTTCCATTGTAGACTTTGAACTGCCTGCCAAGCATTTCAGGAAGTATTATCATTTCTCTTACTTTGGTTTTGATTACTTCTTTTTTCTTTGAGAGTTTTTTGATGAATTTTTTTATTTTCTCGCTGTTTCTTTTCATTGTTCTTTTTTCCTTGCTTTTAAGTATTTTTACGAATTGTTCGAGAGGCATTTTAGCTATCTCGTCAACGTCGATTCCATTATAGAATATTTTTTTAACCATTTTACATCACTTTTTCCTCCTTCCGGTTTGTCTCGCTGCAATGTGTCCAACCTTCCTTCCCGGCGGCGTGCTTCTTGAAACTGTAGTCGGCTTTCCGAAGCTTCTTCCCCCAAAAGGATGGTTGTACGCGCTCATCGCGCTTCCTCTCACAACAGGAAATTCTTTTCCTCTTGCCAGCGCGGCGTAGAAGTGCTTCCCTGCTTTTTTGAATGGTTTTTCAAGCCTTCCGCCTCCTGCTGAAACGCCTATGGTGGCGAGGCAATTGCTTCGAAGTGTTATTATTTTTTTTGAAGGCAGGAGCACGTTGGTCAACTTGTTGTCTTCGTCTTGTCCTTCAATGTAGGCAGCGCTTCCAGCTCCTCTCACCAACTTCCCGCCGTCTTTTGGCCTTAATTCAACGTTATAAATTGGAGTTCCTTCTTTCAACAATCCTATTTCAGTTATGTCACCAGCGTTAAACCCATTCACTTTCACTTCGCTTCCTATTCTTATTCCCTCTGTTGCAAGGTTGTATATCTTTTGGTTGTTTTCCATCAGTATTTCAACTAGAACACTTGTTCTCGCCGGATCGTCTATGAATTTCAGTACTTCTCCTCTTCCTTCTAATTTTTTAGGGTATTTTAGTTTAGTGAAGAAGTGGTGGCTTGGAGCGGTGTACGCTGGACTTCCTTTTCCTCTTCTTTGCTGTATTAACGGTTTTCCCATTTTGATTATACCACTTTCATTTTGCTCGCTATGTTAGCGGCTTCACCCTGCTTTTCGAATCTTACCACTGCTTTTTTCTCTCCACTCATACTCACGCAGGTGGTTAGTTTTTTTACTTTGGCGTTGAATTCTTTTTCAATCTCATCTTTTATCTCCTTTTTAGTGGAATTCAATTTTACTACAAAAGTCAGCTTGTTTTGGTTGTCTATGCTGTTGTTCGCTTTTTCAGTGTTCAGTATATATAGAATGTTTTTCATGGTTTTTTCACTCGAATAGTTTTAACTCCTTCATTTTTTTGATTGCGTTTTCACTCCATATTGTAAGCCTTCCTGCAACGCCACCTGGAGCCATGTCATTGATGTTTAGAAGTTCAACTTTTTTAATTGTAGCGCCCGGAATGTTTCTTCCAGCCTTTAGGGTAGGGCAGTCCCCCCCGACCACTATTAAAATGGTTTTTCTTGTTTTATACCCTCCCCTTCTCAACAAAGACACCCCGCTTCTTTTCTTTCTGTTCTCGCTTTTGTTCAAGTCTTCAGCAAAACCTAATGGATATAGGAATGTTTTCAATTCTTTTGTTTTTTTAAATTCTTCTATTTTTTGAGGCGCTATCATAGGTATTTGTTGGAAGTAGTGCCCTCTTTTCTTGACTATCTCCTGTTTTATGGTCGCGCTTATGGCGCTTCTCATTGCCTTGAACTGCTCTTTTCTGTTTATTTTGAGTTTTATTATTTTCTCGGTTTTAGGCGGGTGGGCTCTTCTTCCTTTGACCGCGCTTGGAATTCTTAAAACCCTGCCACTTCTGCCTTTGGCTATTTTCTCCCTTGGCACTCTTGACCTGCCAGTGTTTATAGTGGCTCTCCACGCGTTTCTTCTTCCGTAGTACTCAGCCACGTTTTGAAGTCCCGCGTATTTGTAGCTTCCTTTCGGCTGGTAGTTCTGCGATGAGAAGGCTTCAAATGCTCTTTTTATCAAGTCAGGTCTGTACTCTTCCTCGAATTGCTTTGGGAGTTCAACTTCTCTTTCCTCTCCGGTTATTTTAAACTTCATTTTTAAATCACTTGCATTAACTGCGGTTTTCTAGACGTGTTTTTCCTTATTGATTTTCTAAGTATTATTATTCTTTTGCTCGGACCAGCCACGCTTCCCTCAACGATTGCATACTGGCTTGCCTTTCCGAAGTTTCTTATTTCGATTGACTTTTCCTCGTATTTCATTATTCTTTTGTTCAACTCGGTTCTTTTATGGTACCCCATTTGTCCTGCTCTTGGTATTGTATAAAATACTTTTGCCTGCCTTTGAGGTCCTATGGACCCGCCGTGCCTTCTAGCCTGCGTTGCCTTCATTGGGTTTAACGCAACACCAAATCTTTTAACCACTCCCTGAAAACCCTTTCCTTTTGTTACAGCTATGCAATCAACGTAATCCCCGTCGTTGAACACGTCGGTGAATTTCAATTCTTTTCCAAGCAAATCCTTAGCCTTGTCTATTTGCTCTTGTTTCGACCCCCCTATTGCAAGTTCTATAACGTCGGGTTTTTTCTTTAGTTTTATTTTTTCAGGCTGTGTTGAAACCACCAATCTAACCTCATCAAAATCGAAGTCTTCAAGTTTTTTTGTTTTTTTTGCAGGCGTTAAAGCTCTTTTAATGTTTTTAGGGTGTGAAATGGAATTTACCTCACCTGCTTTCTTCAACCCAACGGGAGTTTTTTTGTAAAGGGTTATAGCGTAGACAAAAACGGGTGGCACTTCTATTATTGTAACTGGCTTGGTCACCTGCTGGTTTTTAAGTGGGGATTCAGAGTCTTCTATCATTAGAACGTGTCTCATTCCAGCTTTGTATCCTGCGAAGCCGCTTACTCCTTTTTCCTTGCTCCAAGCGTTCACTCTAGGTGAGATAACTTCAGATCTTTTTCTTATTCTGAATGCGAGGCTTCCGTGTCTTGGGTAGTGCAACATTTTTTAAAAATCACTTTTCTTTAATCAGGTTTTAACGGTAACCGCCAGAGGGGGCGTTTTCTTGTACAATATTCTGTACTGACAGTACGGGCATCTTATGAACCCGTTTTTGATTTGAATCTCCTCGTCAGTGAACTCCTTACCGCACTTTCCGCAGATAAACTCCACCATTTTTTTTCTCAAAACCTTTTTTATTTTTTAATCCCGGTTTAAACGATGTTTAAAACCAGGACAATTAATATTATCAAAACCACTGCTTTTAAGCCTTTTCCAAAAACTTCTGTTGAAGGAACTGATTCTGGCTTTATTCCAAACGCCACGGCGTAAAGCGCGAGCACCGACATCAGCAATGTTTCCGTTGTCGTGATGCTTATTGACTGTATTATTATGATTGCAGCTATGATTCCTATGACCATCGTAGTCAGATTTGAATCACCTATTGACTTGAACGCTATCAAGCCAGCAATCAAAAAAAATATCAGCTCTACTCCGCTTATCATTTTATTTTTTGAAGAAATAAGTTTAAAATACCTTATGGTTGAAATGTTTGGCGTTTGAAAAGCAGGGTTTAGAATACGCGTTGCAAAACCCGGGTTTTGTTGAATTTTCAAAAGCAAAGCTTTTTAAATACAAAATATTTAAATAGTAGTTTAACCACAATTGATTTAAACTTTTCTCTGATTTAAAATGTTTTTTAAAATAATACTTGAAACCAGCAAGGGGAATCTACTTCTTTCAGGCGATTCTAAAAAACCGTTGGAGCGAGTGCCTCTTTTTCTGAAGGGAGAAAAAGTCGCCGAGATTTTCGAGACGATTGGAAGGGTTGAAGAGCCTTTCTACCTTGCAAGGCCGTTGAGAAGGGATTTGAAGGGCAAAGTTTTGTCTTCAAGCAGGAATTGAATTTTTAAAAAAAAAGGTGGTTTGAAAAATGATAGCTAAGTGTCCTGAGTGTGGGAGTAAAAATCTAAAAAAAGATTCTGGGAGAGGGGAGATAGTCTGCAAGGACTGTGGTTATGTCATAGAAGAGAATACTGTTCAGGAAGGGCCAGAATGGAGGGCTTTTGACAGCGAACAAAGAAATTCAAGAATGCATACTGGAGCTCCTTTGAAGTACATGAGCCCAAACAGAGGTTTGGTAACTGAAATTGACCAGTACAATCGTGATTCAAGAGGTGGAAAAATAGACTCTTCACAGCAGGCGCAATTATATAGAATGAGAAAGTGGCATAAAAGAGCTTCAATTTCAAACAGTATTGAAAGAAATCTCTCAATTGCTCTTACGGAGTTAAGTAGGGTGGCTACTCATTTAAACCTTCCTGAAAATGTTAAGGAGTCAAGCGCTTTGCTTTACAGAAAGTGTGTTGAAAGAGGCTTGATAAGGGGAAGGCAGATTGAAAGCGTGGTCAGCGCGGTTATTTACGCGGTTTGTAGGCAGTATTCAATTCCAAGGACTTTGGATGAGATTTCAAAGATTGCAGAAATACCGAAAAAAGAGATTGGAAGAACTTACAGGCTTATAACTCAAGAGTTGGAGTTGAAAGTTCCTTTGACAAACCCGAGGTTTTACATTTCAAGGTTCGTGAGCGCCTTGAAATTATCGGGGGATACTCAGGCTAGGGCTAATGAGATTTTGGACCAGGCTTTGAAGAAAGGATTGATTTCAGGTAGGGGGCCTATGGGCGTTGCTGCTGCTACGGTTTACATTGCAAGCGTTATGACCAATGAAAGAAGAACACAAAAAGAAGTGGCTGACATTGCGGGTGTGACTGAGGTTACTATCAGAAATAGATATCGTGAGTTGAAGAAGAGCCTTGGCTTGAAAATCAGCATTTAGAGTTTTTAAAGAGATGGGTTTTCGCCTTGTCTTTTTTTTATTTTTGGCGTGGTTTTTATTTTTTGCCCTGCCTTTGCTTTTTTTTTTAGAAATAAAAACATTTATTGATTTACCGCACTTATTTTTTTAAAAGGCGAGGTTTTTTTGAAAGAAGTTGAAGAGAAAAATTCCAAGAAATTATGAGATTCTGGAGGAGCGTTGTTAAGTAGAAATAATAAGAATGTTAACGATGCGATTGAAACTCAAGAGCGAGGTTAAAAAAAAAATGTTTATCGATTAAAAAACAGAGGGCCTGCATTCTGGGGTGCTGGACGAGTATGAAAAGGTTAAGATTGGCTTTAAAAATAGGAAGATTATTCTTTCCCAAAAAAAAATCAAACCTAAAAAAAATTTGAAAACGTTTTAAAGTGAATAGAAATATTTAAAAAATACTATCGCTAAATCAATACTGGTTGAATTGATCTTTATTCCAAGTTTAGTAGAGGTTTTTTAAAATGAAGTTGGAGATTGAGGAGGTTGAAACCGAGAATCAAAAGCTTATTCACGAAACCACTTCAATTTGCCCCGAGTGCCTGAAGGTTTTAAAGGCTAGGATTTACGAGGAAAATGGAAAGGTTATGATTTCCAAAACCTGTCCAGAGCATGGAGAGTTTACTGATGTTTACTGGAGCGATGCAAGTCTTTATTACAAAGCTAAGAGATGGGAGAGAAGCAAAAGAGATTTGAAGGTTTTCAATACCAAGATTGATGAGGGATGCCCTTTTGACTGTGGTTTGTGCGAGGCTCATGAAAGTCATACTGGGCTGGCTAATATTGTAGTCACAAACCGGTGCGATTTGAGCTGTTGGTACTGCTTTTTTTACGCTGGCAAAGCGGGTTATGTTTACGAGCCTTCCTTAGAACAGATAAGGAGAATGATGAAGAATTTAAGAGTGGAGAAGCCAATCGCTTGCAATGCGATTCAATTGACGGGCGGAGAGCCTACCGTGAGGGATGATCTTGTTGATATTATTAAAATGGCTAAGGAGGAGGGTTTTGAGCACGTTCAATTGAACACAAACGGTATTAGTATAGGAAATGATTTTGAGTTATTTAAAAAGCTGAACGATGCTGGCGCCGGAGTGTTGTATTTAAGTTTTGACGGGGTTTCGAAGAAAACAAATCCCAAAAATCACGATGCTATTCCAAAAATTTTAGAGAACGCGAGAAAAACTAAGAAAATGAACATTGTGCTAGTTCCAACTGTTATTGGGGGAGTTAATGATTTTGAGGTTGGGAGTATTCTTGACTTTGGCTTCCAGAACAACGACGTGATTAAGGGGATTAACTACCAGCCGGTTTCACTGGTTGGAAGAATGCCTAGAAAAGAGAGAGAGCAGATGAGGATTACAATTCCCGACGTTATTAAAAAAATCGAGGATTATACTAATGGAATGGTGGGAAGGGATGATTTTTATCCTATTCCTTATACAGGAGTTTTTTCAGATTTTATTGAAAGTTTAAGCGGAAAGCCGCAGTACGATTTGAACACTCACTTCGCTTGCGGAATGGGAACTTATGTTTTCAAGGATGAATCTAAGCTAGTTCCAATAACGCGCTTTGTGGATGTAGAGGGGCTTTCCGAATTTTTAAGGGAGAATACCAACAAAGATGAGGTAGGGATAAACAAATTTTTGTTCAGCACCAAGCTTTTGTACAAGCTTAGAGGTTTTATTGACAATTCCAAGAAGCCCAGGTGGCTTGACATTTACAGGTTGTTGTTTGACGCTCTTGTAAGGCATGATTACTCCAGTTTAGGTAGGCTTCATAATAACTCTCTTTTTATTGGAATGATGCACTTTATGGATCTTTATAATTATGATGTTGAAAGAGTGGAAAAGTGCGTTATTCACTACGCTACTCCTGATGATAAGATAGTTCCTTTCTGCGCTTTTAATGTTCTTCCTGAGTTGTATAGGGATAAGAGCCAGAAGTTGTTCAGCACTTCGCTTAAGCCGTCGAAATAAAATTAATTGTCAGAGTGCGTTAAAACTTTATTTTTTGACAAGTTCTTTTATTGTTTTAACTATTCCCTTAGCGTCCAAGCCGAGGTTTTCATATAAGATTTTAGGGTTTCCGTGTTCTATGAACCTGTCTGGGATTCCAAGCCTTGTTACTTTCTTTCCGTTTAAAAGTTCTGCCACAGCGCCTCCAAACCCTCCTTCTATTACCCCGTCTTCAAGGGTTATGATATTTTGGGTTTTCAGCGCTAGTTCTTTGAAAAGTTTTTCGTCAAGCGGTTTTGCAAACCTGGCGTTTATTATTGTTGTTTTAATCCCCTGCTTTTTTAGTTCTTCAGATGCTTGAATCGCGTTGTGTAACAATGGGCCATAGCATATTATAACCGCGTCGAAGCCTTCTTGTTTGATTATTTCCGCTTTTCCGATTTCTATTTTTGAAGATTCGCAAACGCTCGCCTCTCCGCGGGGGTATCTTATTACTACTGGTTGTTTTTGCTGAATCGCTAGGTCAAGCATTGAATTAAATTCAGAATCGCATTTTGGCGACATTAAAATCATTCCAGGAAGAGAGATAGTCATTGCAATGTCGAATATTCCATGGTGGGTTGGACCGTCCTCTACTAAACCCGCTCTGTCAAGGCAAAACACCACTGCGGATTTAGGCAGACAAATGTCATGCATGACCTGGTCAAACGCTCTTTGGAAGAATGTTGAGTATAAAGCAACGATTGGTTTTAGTCCTTGAGATGCCATTCCAGCCGCTATTGTGACAGCGTGCTGTTCCGCCATTCCCACGTCTACCAGTCTTTCAGGGTATTTTTCGCCGAATCCTCTTAGGCCTGTGCTTAGAGGCATTGCAGCGGTTATCGCCACTATTTTTTCGTTTTTTCCGCCTAGCTCTTCCATTTTTTTTCCGAAGACTTCACTCCAAGAGGGGTTCACAGATTTTTTGAGAAGAAATCCTGTTTCAAGGTCGAACGGGCCTATTCCATGCCAAACACCTATCTCGTCGTTTTCTGATTTTGAATACCCTTTTCCTTTGGTTGTTATAACATGAACTATTACAGGCAAGCTTGATTTTTTTGCTTTTTCAAATCCTTCTACTAACAATCCAATATTATGACCATCAAGAGGGCCTATGTACTCGAAGCCAAGCTCTTCAAAGAGTATTCCTGATGATAAAAGATGAAGCGCTCTTTCTCTCAGTCTTTTCAGCACTTCCATGCTTTTCAAATCTTCTTTTTCCTTGTCCATTAAATAGTGAATGTCGTTTCTAACCTCATGGTAAATTGGAGAGTCGTAGATTCTGTTTGCCACTTCAAGCCTGCTTGTGTAAGCTGCAAGCCCTCCAACTGTCGGGCCGTAGGACTGGCCGTTGTCATTTATGATTATCATGAATTTTTCAGGCCTTAAATATCCAACGTGATTCAATGCTTCGAATGCCATTCCTCCTGTTAAAGCTCCGTCTCCTATTACCGCCGCTATTTGAAAGGTTTTTTTGTCAAGTTTTCTTGCTATTGCTATTCCTTCTGCAATGCTTACACTCGTGCTGGCGTGGCCGGCTATGAAAGTGTCATAGCAGCTTTCCTCTGGGTTGATGAAGCCGCTTAAACCTTTATAAATTCTAATGGTTTTGAATTCGTCTTTTCTTTGTGTTAGTATTTTGTGAGTGTAGACTTGATGTCCTACATCCCATATTATCTTATCTTCTGGCGTGTTAAGGGAATAATGCAATGCTATTGTCAATTCAACTGTTCCAAGGTTTGGGGCTACGTGGCCGCCGTTGGCACTGCAAACTTCGATTATCTCATTTCTTATGTCAGTGGCAAGCTGTTGAAGTTCGAACAGGTTTAGCTTTTTCAAGTCTTTAGGTTCGTTAATGTTTTCTAGCATGTTGAGATTGTATTTTAAAATGAAAAAGAATATTAAACTTTGGTTTAAAGCGATGTTTAAATCGTCTTTTGACGATTTAAAAGTGTTTTTGAAAGAAGTAATGGCCTAAATCCCTTGAAAAATAGTTGTTTGTCTTTTCAACGAACACCAAAAGTATTTTAAAAAATATTTTAAATTAAATAGACATGTCAATCGTTCAAGAGTTCAAAAACTTTATAACAAAAGGAAAAGTGATTGACTTAGCAGTTGCGTTTGTAATGGATCAGGAGATTCTTGATGCTAAGGCGGCGGTAGGTAAAAGCGGGATGTTTGGTTGCGAGCCTGCTTCTGCTACCAGCGTTGCCGGAGTTAAAAAATTAGTTGAAAAGGGCGTGATTAAATCCAGCGATATTGTAGTTGCGGTTCTCACGGGCAGTCAGTTGAAGGATCCAGATGCTATTGTGGGTCTGAAGGTTTAAACTCAGCGTTGGACGAGAAGTTTAAGAGTTATGGAATTGTTTCAAGGAGATTTCAAAACAAGCCTATCAAGGTTGGAAATGATTTGAAGGAGATTATAGAGGTTATGGAAATTTAATTTTGGAATGAAAACATTTTAAAATCTTTGAATTCTCTTTTAAGTCATGCTTTTGGACGCACCTGGTTTTGTTTTCAATATTCAGCCTGAGAACGCTTTAAGTGTTATTCAGAGGGTTATCAATAGCAAGAGGTGGGAGGGTTACGAGTTAAGTGAAATCCAGCCTGTTTACACTCCTTTTTATGTTTTTACTTATGATATTAACACTGGAGAAGGAGTTCAGGCGGGCAGGGCCGCTTTGAATGGCAACACCGGAGAGTTGAACGAGTACGTTCCAATATTGTTGGACAAACCAATTAAGAAGATAAACTCCACCCCGCCAGATATGAGCGTGGATGTCGAAAGCACCAGCATAAGCTTGGGGGAGGTTAAGGATTTAGCCGCTGTTAAGATTGCAAGTCAGACTGGAGGTAAAAAAGAAATTGTAACCATTTCAGCGATAAGCAAGTATTACGTTCCTTTTTACCGAGTTTGGGTGGACGTGGCTGGAAATGATTATAAGCTTGAAGTTGACGGGTGTTTAGGCACTCCCTTCGGTGCTGACGCTATTCCTGAAAGAGAAAAAACATGGGAGGAGAGCGCCAAGGAGACGGTTAAGAAGATACAAACGCCGGCAGGGGTGATTGAACTTGCCGGTAAGACTGTTAAGGAAGTCGGCGGGGGCGTTGGAAGTAAAAACTCTCAGAACAAGTATTTGATTTGGATTGTTCTTATTTTAATTATAATAGCGGCCGGTTATTTTTACTTGAATCAATCTAAAGGAAGTATTTCATGCAGCGTTTCCTCTCAGTTTGTTCAGAGTTCCTGGTTCGGACTTCAAAAAACTTTGAACCCCGGTGTTAATGGTAATGTTTCTTTTTTCACTGGTTCTTGCACTCTTAGTTCCAACAAACTTTTGCAGCATGTTCTTGCTAATGTCTTTGTTACTTCCAAGGGAGTTAGGATTGCAAGTTATAATTTGAACGTTTCAAGCATTTCAACCTATCCTGTAACCGTTCCCTTTAACATTAATTTCACTTCTTCGGCAGGCGGGAATTACGCTGTTCAAGGGGAGATTCTCGGAGGCGGTTGATCGAAAAGTTTTAAAAGTTTGAAAGGAAATTGTTTTTTGAAAAAAAAAGGTGATTGTTAAAATGCCTGTAAGAAAGAGAAGAATAAATCTCGGATATGTTGATAGGAGCGGCAAGCCAAAAAATGGTGGTTTGAGTGAAACTAACGCTGGGATTGCAGTTGGGTTGATTACTGGATTGTGTTTGTTTTTGCTTGGCTTGAGCGCGGCTTTTCTTTCTTATGGGAATTTATACGTGTTGGTTTTGAGTTCTATGCTTCTGGGTTTTGACGCTTCTATAGTGGGCAGTTTTATCGGCTTGTTTTGGGGTTTTGTTTCCGGTTTTATTATGACTTATTTAGTTGTTTGGGTTTACAACCACTTGTGAATTTGAAGCCTGCGAAAAGCGCTTGAACCTCGTTTTCAGAGGCGTTGCTTCTGAAGAGAACGTTTGAGAACGCTTTGATTATTTTTGATTTTTTCTTAAACCTTCCTTTTTCAATGCTTTTTGAAAAATAATTCACTAGTTTTTTTATTTTTTTTCTATCGCACGCTTGACTTTTTTTGGATTTAAAGTTTGTAAGCTGGTATAAAGATATTGCTACAGCGTGACTTAGGTTTAGAACGGGGTAGTCGGGGTTTAGGGGGATTGAAGCTATGAGATCACATTTTAGAATGTCGCTTTTGGATAGACCATTTCCTTCGCTTCCAAATATCAAGGCTAGTTTTTTTGTTTTTGGGATTTCTTTTATGTTTATTGAGGGTTTGAGATCTTTTGAAAATCTTGCGGGCGTTGAAGTGGTTCCCACCACCAAGTCGCAGTCTTCCACTGCTTTTTCAAGGGTTGTAAATCTTTTTGCTTTTTCTAGTATTTCTCTTCCTCTCATTGAGAATTTTAGGGCTTGCCTTCCTGCTTTTATTCCTTTTACTATTCTTAATTCAGTTAGGGAGAAGTTTTTCATCACTCTCGCCGTGCTTCCGAGATTTACTTGGTATTCGGGCTTAACTAAAACAATTATTACTTCCATTGGATAAAGTTAAATGAAAGATTTTAAAATTGTTTTCATTCTTTAAGTTAAGTATGAAGCTTGAAGCGCATGCTAAGATTAACCTGTTTCTTCATGTTATTGGAAAACTTCCAAATGGTTATCATGAGGTTGAAAGCGTGGTTCAGCCTTTGAGTTTAAGCGATGTTGTCGAGGTTAAGCGGATAAAGAGGGGAATAAAAATAATTTCTAATGCCGACATTCCCTTAGATGGAAGAAATTCGGCTTTCAAGGCGGTTGAAAAGCTTGGTTTGGACGGAGTTAAAATAAGAATAATTAAAAGAATTCCGTTGGCCGGGGGTTTGGGCGGGAGCGCTGTTGACGCCGCTCCTGTTTTGAAGATTCTCGGAAAGAACTATCCTATCAAAAAACTTTCTAAAATAGCCGGGAGCATTGCCGCCGACGCTCCTCAAGCGCTTTATAATAGTCCTTCGATTGGAACAGGCATTGGAGCGGATTTGAAAATAATTCCAAGGCTTGGAAAAGAGTTTGTTTTGCTTGCCGATGTGGTTGGAAGAGGTTATTATAAAAACAAGGCAAAGAGCGCTTATCTTTATTCAAGAATTGACGGAGTTAAAATCAAGCATTCTAAAAATTTAAGTGGAATGAAAAGAGCTTTGAGAAAAAAAGATTGGAAGGCGGTTGGAAAAGAATTTGAGAATGATTTTGAAAAAATTGTTTTCAGGGATTACCCTAAAATTAAAAGGTTGAAGAAAGAATTGAAAAAAACAAACCCGGATGTTTGCGGAATGAGTGGGGCTGGAAGCGTTGTCTTCGCGTTTTTTTCCACAAAGCTTGAGGCGGTGGAAGCTGAAAAGAAGATTAAGAAAAAGTTCAAGTGTTGGACTCTACTTACCACCACCCTTTGATTAAGAGTGGTTTAAACGGGCCTAGAGGGATTTTCGACTTTTTGATTGTGTTCGAACCCTCGATCTACAGCTTTCTTCCAAAACTTAGGTTAGAAGGCTGTCGCCTTATCCAGACTAGGCTATAGGCCCTTGCTTTTAAAAAAGGATGAAGAAAGGATTTAACCTTTTTGGAGGTTTAATCCATTTCCCCTCCCATTCCTCCAGGAGGCATACTTGGAGCTTTTGCCCTGCTGGCTATGATATCATCGATTCTTAGTATCATTTCTGACACTTCTGAAGCGCTTTGAATAGCCTGTTTTTTTATTTTTAGAGGTTCAAGCACCCCTTTGACTTTCATGTCTGCTATTTTGTTATTGTATATATCAACACCATAGTAAACTCCGTCTTTTTTCTCGTGCTTTGACCTTAACTCCACCAAACTGTCTATCGAGTCCATTCCAGCGCTTTCTGTGAGCGTTCGGGGTATTACTTCCAAAGCATCTGCAAAGGCTTGTATTGCCAACTGCTCCCTGCCTCCTACTTCGACAGCGTATTTTCTTATTTTTCCGGCGAGTTCCATTTCAATGCTCCCTCCTCCATAGACGAGTTTTCCTTCTTGTATCGCGGAGGTAACTGCGCCTATGGCGTCCACTATTGCCCTTTCAGTTTCGTCGACAACGTGGTTGGTGCTTCCTCTCACGAGTATTGTAACCGCTTTAGGGTTTTTGCATTTTTCCACGAAGGTCATTTGCTCTCCCGCCACTTTTCTCTCATCTACTATTCCGGCGTTTCCAAGGTCTGAATCTGACAGGTCTTCAAGAGTGGTTACTATTTTCGCCCCGGTTGCTTTGGCGAGTTTTTCCATGTCGCTTTTTTTAACTCTTCTGCAGGCCATAATACCATGCTTTGCGAGGTAGTGCTGCGCAACGTCGTCTATTCCTTTCTGGCAGAACACAACATTTGCTTTTACTTTAACTATTTTTTCAACCATGTCTTTTAGCATTTTCTCCTCCTGCTCTAAGAAGGCGGTCATCTGTTCTGGCGTGTTTATGTTTATTTTGGCTTCGGTTTCTGTTTTTTCTATTTCAAATGCAGCGTCAATCAAAGCTATTTTAGCGTTTTCTATTTTTTTAGGCATTCCCGCGTGTACTATTTCCTTATCTACTAGAACTCCATTTATTATAGAGGTTTGGTCAACATCAGAACCTTCTTTTTTTTCCAATTTTATGTAGTCTTTGTCTATTATTATTTTAGAATTTGACTTCTCGGCCACTTGTATCACTGCTGAAACAACTAATTTTGCCAGGAAGTCTTTTGTATCTCCACTTCCAATGGTTTTAGAGCCCATTGAAATGCTTGCTATTTTTTCAAGGCTTTTAACATCGTCCATTTTAACATCCTCGGCAACGTCATATAAAAACTGAATGGTTTTGCTTGCCGCCATTTTGTAACCATTTATTATGGTGGTGGCATGTATTTCCTGGTCGAGAAGCTCGTTTGCTTTTTTCAAAAGTTCTCCCGCTATGACCACACTGGTAGTCGTCCCGTCCCCAACTTCTTTGTCCTGCGTTTTGGCTATTTCTACAATCATCTTTCCAGCAGGGTGTTCTATGTTCATTTCTTGAAGTATTGTGGCGCCATCATTTGTTATTATAATGTCTCCCATCTCACTGACAAGCATTTTATCCATTCCCTTGGGTCCAAGCGTTGACTTAACAGCTTGTGATACGGCGTAGCCAACGAGAATGTTTATTCTCTGCGCGTCTCTTCCAATCACCCTTGAACTTCCTTCTGGAAGAAAGTTGTTTTGTTGATTGTTTATTTTATCCATTTCCACCACCTTTTTTTCCTAAAATTTTTGAAATATCGTTCAAAATTAACATTGTAAAAACGAGTTTATTAGGTTAATAATATTTAATGGGTAAAATTTAAATATGTTTTTATCTACTTTGTGTTTGGACAAAACGCTATTTGTTATCTTTTTTTACAATGGTTGTTGTTTAAAATGTTGCGTAAAAGCATAAATTTAAAATGATTCATTTCCCAATTTTTATCATGATTAATATTGAAAAAATGATTAAAGACATTAAAGGTGAAATGCTCGCGCCTGAAATTGAAGTTAAGCCAGGCGTTATCACCGTTCTTGAAATCAGTGGTTTATTCAATAAAAATATCGAAGCGAGCAAGTTGAAAAGACATAGACATTCAATGCTTAAAATTTTCAACGATCATGGAATTGAAATGAATTTAGGGAAAGACAAGTTATCTTACAAAGGAGAATTCAAAGACAAGAAGGGAGTTGTTTCAGCGCATTGGATTGTAAAACCATTGGAAGGAGAGAATCTGGTTATATTATTAAACAAGGAGGGTTTAAGCAAAAGTGAGATTGAGAAATTGAACGAGCAGGTGAGCAACACCGCCAAAGGTTTTGAAAAAATCCCAAAATTAGTGAAGCTTATAGCCACAGGAGATATTGAAAAAAAACATCTCGACTTGCTTCAAAGCATAGCTAAAAACTCCATTACTGTTGACAAAAAATTAAGTGATCAGCTGAAGCCCTTGACTGAAAATAATCTTATTATAATAGAATCAAATTCAGCACGTTTGAAGACAAATCTTTCTTTTGAAGAGGATTTAAAAAAGGCAAGGGAAATGGTTGAAAGAGTTAAAAATCAGGGTTTAAGGTGAAAGGAAGGGTTTAAATAGTTTGTCGTTTCTTATAAAAGCAACTTGTGATTTATAAAAAAATAAAGCACAAGCCGCAGTTTTTCTTTAATGATTTTTTTGTATTAAGAAAAATTTATTAAAGAAAACCTGTATTTTTTTGATAAACTAATAATTTTTCGCTGCAACATTTTTTTAAAGTAATAGTTTATAGAGCGCTACGCCCCTTGATTCCAGTATTCCACTGGAGGGTTTTTATTGTTGAACGTTTTAAATATTCACACAAGGGGTTAAAAGTTGAATACTGATAAGATTGAAGAGTTTATTCAGACTCAGAAGAGCAAGGTTTTAGAGCTTACTTCCAAGTATCCTGAAAAGAAGAGCTTGGAAATAGATTTTAAGGAGCTTGACTTTTTTGACGGCGAGCTCGCCGATGGCTTGCTTGAAAAACCCGACGGGTTTATCAAAGAGTTTGAAAAGCAGTTGAAGGTTGAAACTGGATTTAAAGTGCACGCCAGGTTTTACAACCTTCCTGACGTGGTTGACGTTGATGTTCAAAAACTCGGGGAGGAGCATTTGAACAAGCTTGTTAAGGTTGATGGTGTTATAAGTTGGATTACTGAAATCAACCCCAGAATTAAAACAGCGGTTTGGGAGTGTTTGTACTGTGGAAGAAAGCAGGATGACGAAACCGACAGGGTGAGTGCTTTAAAACCTCCTAATCAATGCTCCGAGTGTGGAAGAAGCAAGTTTAAACTGCTGGAAAATGAAAGCGAGTTTATAAACATTCAAAGGGCTAAAATGCAGGATTTGATTGAAAAGCTTCAGGGAAGCATGCCCACTTCTACAATAACAATGTGGATGGAGGATGACTTGGTCAACACTATTTTTCCAGGGGAGAAAATCACAGTCACGGGGATTTTAAGAATTATGCCTCCCAAGGAGGGAAAGGGAAAAAGCAGTGTTTATGGAAAGTATTTGGAGGTAGTTCATCTTCACAAGGTGATGCAGGAGTTTGAAGAGATTAACATCAACAAGGATGAAGAAAAAAAAATAAAGGAGTTAAGCGAAAACCCAAAGCTTTACGAAATGATAATTCAAAGTATTGCCCCTGGCATTTATGGTTATACAGAATTAAAGAGCGCCATCGCATTGCAGTTGTTCGGAGGTTCTCCTAACAAAACTCTTCCTGACGGTCAGAAGATTAGAAGCGACATCCATATTTTGTTAATCGGAGATCCAGGCTGTTTGATTGGGGATGAAAGGGTGGCGCTGGGTAATGGAGCAGTGGTCAAGATTGAAGAGCTTGGCAAGAGGCACCTTCAGGAGATTAACACGCCTGTTTTGACTGGTCAGGGTTACAGGCGCGCGGTCGCCACGGTCTTTCATAAGTATGAAAGCCAGCCGGTCATTGAAATAGTGACAGAGTCCGGCAAGAGCATTAAGGGAACATACAATCATCCTTTGCTTGCCGTTGAAGGGGTGAAAAGAAAGTGGAAGAGGCTGGATGAAATTAAAAAAGGAGATAGAGTTGCTGTAACAACCGCTATTCCCTGCACTATAAGAAAGCTTCAACCCACCGGATGGATTGTTTTGAACAAAAAGTTAGGCCATAAAAACAAAATGATAATTCCTGAAAAACTTTCCCCGCGTTTGGCGGGATTGCTAGGGTATCTTGTTGGAGATGGATTGGTTGGAAGGACGAAGTTTGCTTTTGATGTCAATCCTGAGGAAAAAGATCTTTTAATTCTTTTAAGTGAGGTTATCAAAAGCGAGTTTGGTTTGGAGCCTCGTGTGGTTGAAAGAAAATCAAAAAATAAAAAGCCTGTTCTTGTTGTTCAGGTTGATAATGTTGACATTGCTTTTAACCTAAGTTTTTTGAAGGACAAGAGGATTCCTTCCATTGTAATGCGTTCCGGCAACAAGGTTGTCGCAGAGTTTTTGACCTGGCTTTTCGAGGCTGACGGTTGCGTTTTCTCAAAAGGAATAGGCAAAAGAGCGGTTCAATTAAAGTCAGATAGTATTGAATTGCTACGGGATGTTCAGACAATGCTCCTGCGTTTTGGCATTTACTCAAGAATAGTGGAAAGAAATCTTACTATAAGAAGAGCAGAGGATATAAGAAAATACTACGAGTTTATAGGCTTCAAGTCTGAAAAGAAAAAACAAGGGCTTGAGCAATTGTTTAAAGATGTTAAAAAATTGCAGCATGAGCTCGGAAAGCAGTTAAGCGAAAAGGTGGTAAGTGTTAGACCTTGCGGAGTGACTGACGTGTTTGACATTGAAGTTCCAGGCGCTAAGCGTTTCATTGCAAACGGCGTGATATCACACAACACCGCCAAATCAAGCATTTTGCAGTATGTTTCAAGGCTGGCACCGAAATGCGTTCTTGTAAGCGGCAAGGGGGCAAGCGGGGTTGGTTTAACTGCAAGCGCTGAAAAGGACGATGTTACAGGAGGATGGATTTTAAAGGCCGGAGCTATGGTTCTAGCCTCAGGCGGGCAGGTTAACATTGACGAGCTTGATAAAATGGATAAGGAAGATAGGAGTGCTTTGCACGAGAGCATGGAGCAGCAGCAAATTAACATCGCAAAGGCAGGGATTGTAGCTCAGTTCAACACCAGAACGTCTGTTCTCGCTGCCGCTAACCCTAAGTTCGGAAGGTTTGACCCAAATGAATCTCCTACCACACAGTTTGACATTCCGCCCACGCTTTTAAGCAGGTTTGACTTGATTTTCACAATCAAGGATATTTTGGATGAAAGCAGGGACAGGAAGATGGCAGAGCATATTCTTTTGGTTCACTCTTCAACTTTCAGCGACGCTATAACCCCTTTGATTAGCTTGAATGACTTGAGAAAATACATAGCTTATGCAAGGAGAACCTGCTTTCCTGAATTGTCAAGGGAAGCTGGAGAGAAGATAAAAGAGTATTACGTTTCGCTGAGAAAAATGGGAAAAAAGGAGAATACCTTTCCAATAACCGCCAGGCAGATTGAAGGCATTATAAGACTTGCTGAGGCGAGCGCTAAGATAAGATTAAGCGAAGAAGTGGGATTGGTTGACGCTGAAAGGGCGATTAATCTTACTGACTTCGTGCTAAAGGATGTTTTCACTGACAAGGAAACCGGGTTGATTGACTCTGACATTGTGAATATAGGCCAGTCGAAAAGCAAGATTGACAAGGTTAGATCAATTATCAATATAATTCAGTCTATTGAAAGCCAGGTTGACATGGTGGATATTGACGAAATTATCAAAAAAGCTTCGGAAATAGGATTGGACGAAATGAGCTGCAGGAAGATTATTAAGGATTTGTCGCTTCAAGGAGAGTTGTACGAGCCGAAGACCGGCTTTGTGAAAAGCGCCAGGAAAAGAATTGAATGAGAAATGGATAAAAAACTTCAAATTGAAATTCTGTTGATATTCATCATAGCGCAGGCTTTGGCGGTGTTTTTCGGATGGGCTTTATACTCTCAAAACGTGGTTATGTTTTCAAATCCGAACAGCGTTTCAAACTCCATTTTTATAGTGGCGTACGTTTTGCTGAGCGCGGCCCTTATTTTGATTATTCTTTATTTTTACAAAGGCAAAAGCCTGTTCAGGTTTTTCGAATATTTCCTGATTTTCGCCACTGCTAATTTAGTGTTGAATCTTTACGTCAGCGCTTTAACCTCACTGCTTTTATCGCTTGTTTTAGTAGCGGTGAGGCTTGAATTCCCGCAGACTAAAAACCTTTTCACCATTTTATCCGCAAGTATTGTGGGGGGTTTGATTGGAGCCAGCTTGGGGGTAATTCCCGTTTTATTGGTGGCAATCCTGCTTGCTGTTTACGATTTTATAGCTGTTTTTTACACCAAGCATATGGTTACTCTTGCAAAGCAGTTGGGAAAAAGAGAAGCTGCTTTCAGCATCAAACTCAAGGAAAAAAAGAAGTTTATAGAGCTTGGAAGCGGAGATTTGGTGGTTCCTTCAATGGTGTCATCAAGCCTTTTCATTGCGGGTTTAAACCCCGTTTTTCCAATAGTGGGAAGTGTTGCCGGGTTTGCAGTCCTGCTTTATTTGATGAAAAAGAAGAAACAATACTGGCCGGCCCTGCCCGCGATTGTTTCATTTCAAATACTGTTTTCAATCCCGCTTTTTTTGAGTTTTATTTAAAAATCGTTGAATTTATTTTATTAACCCCTTCCTTTTAAGTTGGTCCAGTTGGAACGAATTGTACCGGTATGCTATATCCCCTCTTTCATCGCTTTGAACGCTCCACGGTTGAATTATAACATAATCCCCTGATTTTATCACGAGTTTTTTCTTTATTTTACCCGGTATTCTGCAGAGTCTTTCCTTTCCGTCGAAGCATTTGACGGTCATCCTGCTTCCTCCCATCATTTCTATAACCGTTCCCATTATCTCCCCCCGTCTAGGCATTCTTATCCTCTGCTCTTCTGTTTGTTGCACTTCCATTTTTTTCATTTCACCGGTTTTCTCGCTCCGCACACTTCGCACACTAGTATAGTGCTTCTGCCTTCACTTTCAAAGTGGGTATCAGGCTTCCCGCACTCCCTGCACAAAACGTAGTTCTTGAAATAATATTCTATTTTCTCATTCACTGTTTTGTCGCTGAATTTTCCCTGTATAAGCAGCGCGTTTCCTTGCATAGAGCCAGGGGCCGCGAGCTCTCTTAAAATGACTTTTGAAACCTGCTTAGGGTTTCTTCTCATGGTTTTGCAGATAGAATCAAAGTTTTTAATGAGTGTTTTGTTTCCCTGCACTAGGCACTCTGCCATAGGCATTTCAAACCTTTCTGTTGATTTTTTCTTTTCAGGCATTGAGGAGTACAAATTCTTCAATAGCTGCTCGTAAGCTTCCATTGTTATGTTTAGTTTGACAATGCTTAAAAAGACTTTTCATTAGGAAAGTTAAATGCTAACTCCTATCAGACTTAACCAAAAAGGGAGGGAAACTAAAATTAGAAATATTCCAATTCCAAATGATAGATATACGCGGTTACGTTCTTTCTTTTCAATTCTTTTTTTTGCTTTCGATTCTGAGCGATGGTATCTTTGTGTTTGGATCTAAAATCATCGCCTTCAAAGGCTTGTCATTGAAAGGCTGGTGCAAGTCAATCACCTTTCCCATTGCAAAAAACTGCCGATCCATTTGAAGGATTGTCTCAAGGATGAAAACTTTTTCAGCGAACATGTGGATTAAACTGTGTGACAGTCTTGAGGTTATTGAAGGAGATTCAGTTTGATGGGAACTCTTGGTTAACCTTCAAATCAGGATAGTTTTCAACATCAGCGAATATTATTTTAAGAGCGGAAGTTATCTAGTTAGAGGCATTCATCTTGTTCTGAGTCTGGTCATTCCTAATATTTTGCCACGCGGTTCTCAAATCAGTTATTTGCGTTAGTATTCCCCTCTCAAATTTCATATAACCCTTAACAACGTTTACTAGCTGGATTATAAGGTCGTATCTCTTTTCAAGCAAAACGTCTATATTCGCCCACGCCTTTTTAACATTGTTTTTCATCATCACGAGAGTGTTGAATATTTATTATCAAACGCCTGCCAGTATTACAACAAAAATTCCAAGCAGTATTAAAAGAAGATTTGCGACGCTCATTAATATTTTAAACATACTTCATGTTTAAAAAAAATATTGGTTGAACTAACTTGAGTCACCTACCCTTTTTGCTTTTTTGAATAAATACAGTAAGTGTTTTTAAATTTTATTTACACTAATAATAACAATGAAAATAATCAAAATTCCCGAGAAACAACTATCGAAGATAATCGACTGCATTGAAGATTTGGAAAGCAAAAGCAAGACAAGAATTGAAAGAAAGGGAAACGTCTTATACATTGAAGGAGACAGTTCAGGCGAGTGGATCTGCGAGCAGGTGTTGAACGCGTTGTGCAACGGCTTTTCAACCAAAAACGCTTTTAAGCTTTTCAGCGATGATTATTTCACTGATGAGATTGACATTGAAAACGCGGTTTGGAGAAACGAGAAAACATTAGGGAGAATTAAGGGAAGGATAATAGGTGAGGAGGGAAAAGCAAAACAGACTATTGAAGAGCTCACTGGAGCTCAAATAGTTATTGGAGATAAAAAAGTTTTTTTCATTGGAAGATTTGACGATGTCAAAAACGCCAAGGAAGCGGTTTTGAGGCTCATGGAAGGGGCGAAGCACGCGCAGGTTTATAATTATTTAAAAAGGTTGAGTTGAATTTTTTAAAATGGAAGAGATTTCAAAAGCTGAAGAAGAACTGTCCAAACAGTTCAAAGAATATTCTGTGGCGGAGTTTTTCAAAAGAAACAGGCAGATGCTTGGATACACTGGAAAAATCAGAAGTTTGACCACGATTGTACACGAAGCGGTTACAAACAGCCTTGATTCCGCCGAGGACGCTAGAATACTTCCTGACATAAGCGTTGAAATTAAAGAGTTGCCTGACGGCCACTTCAAACTTGTGATGGAAGACAACGGAACAGGAGTCCCTAAAAAAGACGTTGGAAAGGCTTTTGGAAAGCTTCTTGCAGGAACGAAGTTTCACGTTTTAAGGCAGAAGAGAGGCCAGCAAGGGCTTGGTATTAGTTACGCTGTTCTTTTCTCCCAACTCACCACGGGAAAGCCAGCGCATATCAAAACCGGGATGGATCATAAGGTTTTTGAGTGTAATATCAGCATTGACGTTAAAACCAATGAGCCGGTCATCACTGATGAAAAGGAGTACAGTGAAAAGTTTAAGGGAGTTAAGATCGAACTTGAGGTTTCGGAGGTAGGCTACAACAGGAGCGAGTACGGTGTTTATGAATATTTAAGAAGAACCGCGATCGCAAACCCTCACGCTCAAATCACACTCGTTGAACCAAATGGCGAGATTATTTTATTTCCAAGGGCCAGCACAGTACTTCCTAAAACCTCTGAGAAGGTTCTGCCACACCCGCTTGGCCTGACTACGAGCGACTTGATTGAAATGGCTCACTCCAGCACCGCAAGAAAACTTGGAAGCTTTTTCCAGAATGAGTTTTCAAGATTCAGCGCTGACAAAGTAAAAGAAATTTCTGATTTAAACAAAGAAATAGACTTCAACAAAACCCCTCGCAGTCTTACTTGGGCCGAGGCCGAGGCGATTGTCAAAACAATTGAAAAGGTCAAGTGGATTGCACCCGAGACAAGCGTTTTGATTCCAATCGGAGAAAGTCAACTTATCAAAGCGTTGAAGAACATTCTAAAGCCTGAAGAGATGAAGGTGGTTGAAAGAAAACCCAAGGTTTACCGGGGAGGGATTCCATTCATGGTTGAAGCGGGAATTGCTTACGGGGGCGAGAGCGGCGGAACGGTCGGAGGAGCTAAAAAACTTGAAGTTCTAAGATACGCCAACAGCACGCCGCTTCTTTTCGATTCAGGGTCCTGCGCAATTTCAGAGGCTGTCAAAGGTATTGACTGGGCGAGATATGATTTAAACAAAATAGAAGAAATGCCGATTACGGTTTTCGTTAATTTCGTGAGCGTTTTCGTTCCCTTCACCGGTACGAGCAAGCTTGCAGTAAGCCCTGAAGAAGAGATTATAAGCGAAATCAAGCTCGCTTTGATGGAGTGCGCTAGAAGCATTGGAATATATTTACACACTTTGGAGCACGCTCACGATGAAGAGGAAAGGAGAAGCATTTTCATCAGGTACATAGGGGAGGTTGCAATATGCCTAAATGATCTGACGGGAATTGATATTGAAAAAACCAAGAAAAAACTTGAAATGATTGCAAAGGAAAGAACCGCCATCGCAGAGGAAGGGGATAAAATCGAAGAGTTAGAAGAGGAGGAGGAGAATGAAGAAGAGTGAAGATAAGAACAAAAAAACTGAAAAGCAGATTGAAGAACTGGCGCTTAAGCTTGAAAATCAGATAGACAAGAACGAAAACCCTTTTATTGAAATTCCAATAAGAGGTTCTGCAAACGTCAGCTTTGACGAAGCCTTGCAAAGAATAGTTTTAGGAGACAAGAAGTCTAAAAGATTTTTATTCAACGTTTCTCATGCCAGAAGGTTCATGCAGACCCTTCTTGTCGCTTCTTATGTTAAAAAGGATCTTCTTGCAAACGATTTGACCGCCACAATCAGAGACTTATACTATGCCAAAAAACACACTATTCCAGGTTCCAAAGAAGACACAATAGATGAACAGAATGAGAGCAACTCTGCAATCGTTGACCTAGAAGTAGCGCTTGAAACATTCAGGGAAATGCTTCACTTAAGGGCAGAACCAAAAGGAAGGATGGCTGGAAAGATCATTATAGAAGACAGAGTCAGGGACAAGGTCGACTCTATTGATCTAAGCAGGATGGGAAGCGGGGGATGGGCGATTCCAAGCATTGTGGAACAAATCGAATTCAAGAAAGTGGATGTTGATTTTGTTCTTGTAGCTGAGAAAAACGCCATTTTCGACAGGTTGAATGAGGATAAGTACTGGGAGAAGAACAATTGCGTTTTAATCACAACCGCAGGGCAGGCGGCAAGAGGAGCTAGGAGAATTCTTCAGAGAATCAGCGAAGAATTGAAATTGCCTATATACTGCCTCACAGATTCGGATCCGTATGGGTGGTATATTTATTCAACGATGAAATATGGTTCAATGGCTTTGGCTCATGAAAGCGAAAGGCTTGGATGCCCTAAAATGAAATTTTTGGGAATGAGCGCCAGTGACATAGAGCATTACAACCTTCAAAAGGCAACGATAAAGGCTAAAGAAGTGGACATTAAAAGGGCTTTAGAAATAAAGGGGTATTCCTGGTTCAAGCACAAGAGGTGGCAGGAGGAGATAGACAAATTCCTAGAAAAGAAGTACAAGGCAGAGCTTCAGGCATTGTCAAGCAAGAACCTTCAGTACATCAGCAACACTTACATCCCAGAAAAGATTAAAAATGAGGACTTCCTTCCTTAATCCCCGTAATTTTATATTCAAATTAAAGGAAAAAAAAAGGTGGTGCGTTGTGAATCAGATAAACGAGAAAGAGTTTCATGAAAAGATTTTGAAAAGCAATATGGCTATTGTTGATTTTAACGCCACGTGGTGCCCTCCATGCAAGATTTTAACTCCGATAATGAGTGAAGTGGAGAAGAGTTTTCCTGCAGTGGTTTTCGCTGGTTTGGACGTGGACCAGAATCAAATGACCGCGGCAGCTTACAACGTTATGAGCATTCCGACTGTTATTCTGTTCAAGAATGGAGTGGAAGTGGACCGGTTCGTGGGAGCGATGCCTAAAGCCCAGGTTTTGAAATGGATTCAGGAAAAAACAAAGTAGTAGAGGATTATTTTTTTCAGAATTTTTAAAAAAGATATTGATTCTTATAAAAGTATTGCTAAACGATTAATCGAAAAGTTTTTATTTTTTATGCGCATTATTTTATGTATTGGTGATACATATGAATGTTGTTAGGTTAAATATCACTTTGCCTAAGGATGTGAGCATTGTTCTTGGTAATGTAAAAAACAAGTCTTCTTTCATTGCAAGCGCTGTTAAAGAGAAGATTGAACGCGATAATAGAATTAGATTGAGAAAGGCTGCGGAGAAGATGAGAAAAGAGTACGAAGTTAATAAAGAGTTGACTGCTTTTAGTTCAGCGCTTGATTCTGAGGGGTTTGCATGAAGCAAAAAGAAGTTTGGCTAGTAAGTCTTGACCCTACGATTGGAGCTGAGATTAGAAAATCAAGGCCTTGTGTTATTGTAAGCTGTGATGATATTGGAGTTTTGCCTTTGAAGGTCATTGCTCCTATCACTGATTTTAAGGATAGTTTTGATGAGGTTCCTTGGATGGTGAAGTTGACTCCAAACAGGTTTAATGGTTTGAGTAAGCTTTCTGTTGTTGACTTGTTTCAGGTGAGGAGCATTTCTGAACAGAGGCTTTTGAAAAAACTTGGGGCGGTCGAGGAAAAGGATTTTGTCAAGATTAACATTACTTTAAAGGTTGTCTTTGGTTTTTAAACACAAGTTTGCACAGGGCTTGTTTCAATCACTCGCAAACAAGGGAATTTTCACAAGCCCAAAAAATTAATTTTTTGCTAGTTTTTGGATTATTGGTTTTAATCCCGATAGTTTTTTAATTGCGTAATCTGGTTTAAGGCCATGCCGAAGCTTATTTTTTTCTTTTTTCCTATCAAAACTGTTTTCATTCCCAAAATCTTCGCAACCCGTCCTCATCCAGCTTGTCCCCGACAATCAAAACCTCTTCAGGTTTTAGTTTTGCGAGCTTGTTTGCTTTTTAAAGGAAGAACATTAAAGGCCACATGCTGCTTTTCTATCCTCCAATGCCTTCTGAAGAGAGGGTGATCTTGAAGCATTTTTTCAAACCGCTTTTCTTCAGCCTTTGCCTGAAACCCCTTTCGTCAGCGTTTGATATAAGGGCCATTTTCAAATCTCTTGCTTCTATGAAGTTAAGAATCTCAAATGCACCAGGCAGGAGTTGAAAGAATTCAATGTTTTTTTGGAAAACATTTCAGACATTTTTGACGCGTTTTTTTCAGTAGCGTTTAAATTGCATTTCTTGTAGATCTTTTTTCCAGAACAGTGGCCCGCCGTGCGTTTCTGTTTTTCCCTTCAGCGCTTGCATTTCCTTTCTAACCTCATCAAAAACCTTGTCGCTGCATTTTAGCCCGAACTTTTCTGCAATACTTTTATCTATTTTTATTGAAAAATCTCTTGTTATAATAATGTTTGCTCAGCGTGCCCCAAAAATCGAAAACAACCCATTTCAACATTCAAAACAACTACAGCATAATTTATTGACAAACTTTTAAAACAATACTCATATAAAAATCCAGCAATAACGTTTTAAACTTTTATTCTTAAAAATATTTCCAGTGCCTCGGTAGCTCAGTTTCCTGTTTAAAAGACAGGCTGGAAGGTAGAGCGTCTGTTTTTGAAAAAAGACGAGACTGTTAACCAACTGATGGAAATCAGAAGGTCGCAGGTTCAAGATTTCAACAATGAAAATCCTGCCCGAGGCGCTTTTACGCTCAAATAATAATCCTTAAAAACTTTTACTCTTCAACTTGAATAATGAAAAACGGCATATTCATACTAAGCAAACGTTTTAAAGAAACAACGAATTCAAAAGATTATGAGATTTTAAAAAATAAAATAGTTGATGAGTTGCACCGCGTGGCATCGGCTAACCTGCAAAGAAAAATCAATGAGAACAATCTCGAGTTGAATGATGATGAACTCGAAAGCCTAAACAATCGGCTTCATGATGGTGTAAACAAACACATCAAAAAGATTGGGATTGAAAATATCGTGAGAAATACAGCTAAAGAACATGCAATGGTTTACGGCTACGGTAATTCAATTTTTAAAAACTTTATCAAAAACAAGCAGAATAGCGAACAATTTAAGGAAGAGGAAGCAAGGCGTTTGGAGGAAGGACAAATCAATCCGGAAAGTGAAGCGATCAAAAACGAATTAAAAGAGGCAATTTTGAAAAGCATTAATTTGCTGGGACCGCGCGAAAGAGCTATTATTAAAATGCACTATGGACTGGAGGGAAGCGAACCCAAAAGTCTGAAAGAGATAGGAGAAGATTTTAATTTATCAGGCCAGGCAGTTTGGCAGATTGAATTAAAAGCACTTAAAAAAACTTAGACGTCCCTCAAGAGCACGGTTTTTGAAACCATTCGAATGATTCAATTCAAAGATTTTGAATTTTATTTCATCAGTGATTTTTCTATTATCTTCCTTACCTTAGAATCTTCCAAAGCAAGTTTTAACAGCGTGGTTTGTCCTCTCACACCGCTTCCAGAGTGAATGCTGCTTATCAAGCCAAGCTCTTCAAGTGCGCTTTCTTTTTATTCATAATTACGAGTCTATGACATTAATCCATTTTATTGACTTAAATTCTTTATCGAATGTTGCCAAGTCATGAATGCCGTACTCGTTCATTATTGAAAGGATTGAACAGTCTGTGAAGCTTAGTTTTGTTTCCTGGTTTTTGAACAGGTTCCACGCGTTCTCGAATGAAAAGTCGTCGACCTTCAATATTTTTATAGAGGTTTTGATTCTGTCTCCAGCCAACACCGCATTTTGAAGAGAATGCGATTTGATGAAAGTGACAGTCACAACTTCGTCAAAAACATAGTCTGAAATTGCAATTTCACGGTCTGAATCGATTATTTTTTCTATGATTGCTTCTGCTTTTTTGTGGTTGACGTCACTGTCAACCTCGTAAGACACTAAAATGCTTGAATCTAGAAATATCACCGCGTTTCACCAGTCGTATAAGATTTTATTTATCTGCTCGCTCCATTTTACTCTTTTTTCGGTTTTGATTATTCCATTGAGTTTCAAAAGAGTTTTCGGGTTGTATTCCTCGCTTTTTTTTGTGTTCAGCCAGTAAGTCATTGCTTCTGTAATGGCGTCTCCCATCGTGTCATTCAACTCGAGCGCTTTCTGCTTGAATCTTTTGTAGATTTTTTTGTCTATTTTCCTTACCACAAGCATTTCATTCATAATGTATAACTTGTATAACAAAATTAAAAAGCTTTTTTATTGGACTGACTGGCAAAGCAAATTCATTTCATTAGTGATTTTTCTATTATCTTCTTAACCCTGGAGTTCTCGATAGCCAACCTTAAAAGAGTGGTTTGACCTCTGACCCCACTCCCTGAATGAATGCTGCTTATCAGCCCAATCTCATCAAGCTCGTGAATGTATTCTCTGTACCATCTCGCACTGATTGGTTCAAAGCCGAACTTTTTCGAAATTCGCGTGTAATGGTCGTAAACCTCGCCTGAAAAATAGTACTTTTCACCGCCGTCCTCCACGAGTTTTTTGTATGAAATGTCGGCAGAGGTCAAAGCAAGGGCGTAGAGAACAAGCTGCTGGTGGGTTGGAAGACTTGAAATCAGCTCACTAGCCTTATCCTCTTCAGCCATCTTCCTGGCCTCCTCCACTTCTTTGTCCGTTACCTTGCTTATTTTCTTTCTCTCGCCCAGCTCTCCGCTTCTCAAAAGGAGATTCAACGCATACCTGGCATCGCCGTTCTCACGGGCGGCTATGGCTGAAGCGAGATTCACGGCGCCAGGGGTTATCGCACCATCCTTAAAGGAAAGCGAAATCCTCTGATTCAATATCCCCTGAAGCTGGGTTGAATTATAGGTTTGGAAAACTATCTCCTCCTCGCATATGGAGGACTTGCTTCTTTCTCCAAGCTTCTGCTTGAACTGTATCTTGTTTGAAATTCCAATCATCGACAAACCGCCGGTTTTTATGTCATCATTTGCCCTAGTGATACTGTAAACAAGCGCGTCTATGTCCTTGACGAAATCAATCTCGTCAAGAACCAACACAACGAACCTTTCTTTTTCCTCAATCCAGTCTAGAACAGTCTCGTAGAGAAGCGCAAAGGAGTATCCTGTTTTTGAGAATTCATTTTTAAGCTCTGAAACAAGCTTCTGAAACACTTTGTACCTCGTGTCGTAAACCCTGCAGTTCAGGTACAACCCCTTAACCCGCTCATCCTTCATCTCATTCATCTTCTCAAGAAGCTTTTTGCTGGTTATACTTTTTCCTGTCCCGGTTTTTCCGTATATGAGCATGTTTTTGGGCTTGAAACCCTTGAAGACTGGCGCAACCCCCTCCATCATCCTCTTCAACTCTTCCTCCCTGTAGAGCAGCTCGTGCGGGACGTAGTGAGGCGAAAGCACCGCCTTGTTCTTGAAAATGCTGCTGTCAACCATTTCCTTGAAGTCCATTTTTTTCAACCCTCTTAAAAATAAAAATCAAACATTAAATAAGCTTTTCTTTTTCTTCTTCAAGTTATTAGGTCAATTCATCTATTATTTTTTTAAGCTCTTCAAGTTTTTTTATTTTGTACGTCGGTTGCAGACCGTGGGTTTTCTTGAAACCAGAAGTCCAGCCTTCAATTAAAACAGTTCTCATGCCCAGTATCGCCGCAGCGACATCCTCGTCAATCCTGTCCCCAACCATCAAAACTTCTTCAGGCTTGGTTTCAACAAACTTGTTTGCCCTCGCCAGGAAAACCATGAACGGAAACAGGCTTATTTTCTCCTCTCCTATCTCAGCAGAGGATATTATAATTTTAAAATATTTTTTAAGAACGTCAAGTTTGTCTATGTATTTTGAAAGAGATAAACCTGCGTTCGAAATTATAGCCTGATTAAGGTTCTTTTTTTGAGCATGTTTCAGAACTTCCTCCACCCCGCGCACCAGCTTGAAGCGTTTTAGTTTTTCGTTTTCGTAAAGAGATTCCATTTCAAGAAGCTGTTTTTGAGTGAATTTCTTTCCGACAACAACCCCGATTTTCTTGAATAAAGTCTTTGGGTCGTGTCTTTCAACCCTTCCACGCATAGAATTTCTCACATCTTCAGAAATATCCAATATTCTACCTTCACTTAGCCTAACCCCGTAATTTTGAAGCAGTTTGCTTCTTACATTGCTCTTAGTCAGTTCTCTGTTTACCGCCTTTTGATCATACAACGTGCCTCCGAAATCAAAAACAATCCACTTTAACATTCAAAACACCATTAAATTAATTGAAAGACAAACTTTTTAAATCATTGGCGACTATTTATTCAACATTATTTTACTTCAAAGGTGATTTGGAAATGAGTTTTATAGATAATATTTCAAAGGCTTTCGGGATTTCAAGCGAAATGGACGTTAACGAGTTTATGACTGCTAAGCAAGCAGAAGAAGTCGATGTGATGCACCAAAAAGCTGATTTTTATGTCAAGCCGATAGCATTGCAGAGCGAGAATGACACCAAAATCGTGAAAGAGGAGCTACAGGCTAAAAACCTTGTTCTTTTGAACATAGCGCCTTTGACCAAAAATCCTGCAAAGCTCAAGACCGCAGTTGACGAGTTGAAAACACATGCAAGGAACATAAACGGTGACATCGCAAGGATCGACGAGGATAAAATATTGTTGACTCCTACAAATGTTAAGATAGTCAAGAAGAGAAAATAATTTTAAGGACAGACTAAATTTTTTTAAATAACAAGTTAGTCTTACTTGCTTCTTTTAACCTGCTTTGAAATAACTTCCCTGGCAGCATCTTTGTAATTATTTTCCTTGTCGCTTTCCAACTCGTTGAACTTTTCAAGAGCGTGTTCAGCCATTTTAAGTGCAGTTTGCTCGGCATAATCAACACTTCCATACTGCTTGAACTTGTCTGCTATGAATTCTATTTCTTCAACCGTTTTATCACTTCTTTTTTTAGAGTATATTTCCTTTGCTTTCAGAAGGTCAGACTCACTTGCATTTCGAACAAAATGCCAAAGTATTATAGTTTTAACCCCATCCTTGATGTCGTTCCTAACGCTTTTACCAAGCGTTTTTTCGTCAGAAGTTACGTCTAGAATGTCATCCTTCATTTGAAAAGCATTTCCTAAATCCAACCCATACTCCCTGATTTTTTCAACTTTTTCACTGCTAGCGTTTGAAATTATCGCGCCCAACTGCATAGGTCCGTAAACGCTGTAGTAAGCTGATTTCGCATGAATTGACTTGAAATAATCCTCTTGAGTGAATTCAGTTATAGACTTACTTTTTGTAAGAGTCATGTCAAGATACTGCCCTTCTGCGGTTACAAGCAGGATGTCATAGAACTTGTTGAAGAAACTATCTCCAAGTTTTGGAGTGCTTCTATCAAGATGATCGGTGGCGTCCTTCGCAATTTTCCAGTTTATCATATGCAGCGCGTCACCGGCGTTTATCGCCAAATCCTCTCCATATAGAATATAAGCAGAGGGTTTTCCTCTTCTAAGTTCAGCGTGGTCCTCCCAATCATCGTGCATTAAAATCCAGTCTTCTGACGTTTGCAGTGAAGACGCTGGAAGAATGGCATCTTCTATTTTCCCGCCATACAACGCAGTCCATAAAACTATAAGCATTGCCCTGCCGTACTTTCCCTTTCTGTCAACATAATCTCTAACCATTTCATAGTGTTTTTTCGGCTCTCGATTTGGAATGTAGGTGCAGGTGGTATTGTAAATCTTGTCTTTATACAAAGCCGAGAATTCTTCATAATTCAATTCAAAAACACCTTTTAAAATTATTTAAGAATAATTGAAAAGCCAAGGTTTTTAAAATACTAAGGTAAGAAAAAAAGAGAATTTAAGTGTGATGTTAAAAAACAATTACAAAACAATGATATTTTAAAAAAAACAATTCTTTTGTATGATTTTGGTAAAAGCGTTTTAATTTGTCTATTACTGCCTTCCAGCGTAAACATAATTCTCATAAAACCCCAAGTCTAAGATTGAATAGTTGACCAGCTGCCAGTTAACCCAATCTGTCGAGTTCAACAATCCTATATCCTCTTGACCTGTTGGATCGCCAGTGTTATTAAAAAAAACCATAGCAACCCCCGCCCGCTTCTAACGCGTAATATTGGTATTGGAGCTACAGAAAGGAGTATTATTGACGAGGAACAACTATATTTTGTCCATGCTCCAGGTATTGTAGGAACAGTTGAAATAGTGTTAAGAATATTATTAGTGCCGAACATTGGCATTTGCAGGGGACGGTATAACACTTTTCAAAATAACAATAATCAAAACCACGATTAAAAGAATTCCCGCCAGAAGAAGAATGTATTCAAAAGCTCCTTGCCCTTTTGATTTGCTCATTGCTTTTTTTTATTTAAAGCCGAGTTTATTTGAGTTTTGTGTTTTAAAACTGCTCCAGATTTTTCTGCACTGTTTTTTGCTTCAACTCATTTTTTATTCTTTCAACCGTGCTCCACTCCGTCCTTAAATATTTCTTCAATTCAGGTTTGCTGAAATTTTTTTTAAGGAAGTTTATCGTCCTCTCATCAGACGGGTAGCCCGAGCCAAAAAAGCCTATTTTTTTTGAAATGATTTCAACCTCGTTTTCCCGCTGGTTTTTGGCTATTATAGAAGCCGCTCCAACCACAAGGTAATTCCGGTCAGCGTAGTTCTCGCACACCAAAACCCCCTTTTTGCAATACTTTCTTATTCTTTTCTCAAACTTCTTGCCGTCCGCGTCAGGAGAGTCTATGAAAGCCTTTGTAAAACTTATGCTGTTAAGCAAGCCCCCTATCTTTTCGGCTTCAAGCTCGTTCAGGCTTATTCTTTTTTTCATTTTATCGTTTATTTCGGCATTGGTTATCACGCTTGTCTTCCAAGAGCCTATCCCTCCAAGCTTCGCCCCTATTTTGACCCGTTGATCGTTGCTCAAAAGCTTTGAATCTTTAACTCCTATCTCGCTTAATTCTGGAATATTCTTTTCCTCGCAATAGAAAACGCTTATTATCATCGGCCCTATAACCGGACCCCTGCCGCTCTCGTCAACGCCCGCAATCATGATATTTTAAAGAAAAGCAAGTTATTTTAATCAGGTGTTTGAAAATTTTAAACAGTGAACAAAAAAACTTGCAATACTCGCGTTACTGAAAGCCAATCAATAAGTTTTAATTTTTTGTTCATAAAGCTTAAACCATGGCAGTAGTGGAAAAGGGATACCCCTTTTGTTTTTACAAAGACTCTTCTGAAGAGCTGAACGAGGAAGAGGAGAAGATAATTGAAATTTTGACAGAGGTATTCACCAAAAGGAGAACGGAAGAGCTTACTAAAATAGGCTTGAATATCAAAGACTTTGAAAAAATACTGGGCGATTACACGGTTGGAAGACCTTTAAACTCAAGCGAAAAAGAGGTGTTTGAAAAACAGCTGCTGCAGATTCTGCTTCACCTTCCGGTAAACGCGGAGAGGATTGTTGAAAAGGTCTACGAGAGGTTGTTCGGCTACAAGCTCATTCAAAATCTTTTTGACGATGACGACCTGGAAGAGATAATGATAGATGGAGAGGATGAAAACATCCTGGTTTTTCACAAGAACTTCGGGGCCTGCAAGACGTCCATAAAACCCTCAAAAAAAGACATAGACAATATCCTACTTCAATTTCAGTGGAATGGAAAAAACCCGGAGGATTTGAAGCTTCCGGACGGGAGCAGGGCAAACATCATAGTAAAGCCGATAAGCGACAAGACCATAATAACAATAAGAAAATTCAAAAAACAGCAGTTCTCGATAACAGGCCTTATCGAAAACGAGACAATGGACTCCGACCTTGCAAGCTACCTATGGCTTTGCGTTGAAGGATTGCAATTATTCCCATTGAACATCCTTGTTGTGGGGGGAACCGCTTCTGGAAAAACAACCACTCTTAACTCTCTCAGCTCTTTCATACCGCCTCAAGACAGAATCATAAGCATTGAAGAAGTAAGGGAGGTTAATTTTGAAAGGGAGAATTGGATCGCTCTGGAAGCTCAACAGTCTGGAATGGACTTGATTCTTAGAAATGTTTTAAGAATGAGGCCGGACAGAATTGTTGTTGGGGAGGTAAGGGGAAGCGAAGCTGAAACTCTGTTTAATTCAATGAACGTGGGTTTGAGGGGGGTGCTTGGAACCATGCACGCCAACAATTCAAGAGATGCTGTCAAAAAGCTTGAGGAAAGCCCCATGAACGTGCCAAGAGGATTGATTCCCCTGCTTCACGTGATAGTAGTTCAGAACATGTTTTTCGACAGGAGGCTTGGAAAAAACGTCAGAAAAGTCGTTCAAGTAAGCGAGGTTTCGAGGATAGAGAATGAAATCACTCTAAACGACGTGTTCAAATTCAACTTGATGACGATGAAACTCGAGAGAACGGACTACTCAAGCGAGGCCGTGGAGAGAATCTCGAAAAGCGTTAACAGCAGCCTGATTGAATTGAATGAAGAACTTGGAAAGAGAAAAGCGGTGCTTGACTATCTTGTCGAGAAGAAAGTTTCAAGCTTCAAAGACGTAAACGAGTTCATGAAAAAGTATTATCAAAAAGACGTTTAGTTTTGCTCGTTATTATCCGCTAGGGCGCATAAAAGTATTTCTACCTGTAATCACGACAAGACATAAGTTTTTTAAATATATACCGTATAAAATATATATAAGGTGTTTGAAATGGGTTTTGAAAATGCGATTCTTGTAAAAGTTGATGAAGATACGAAGAAGAAAATGAAAAAGATTGGCATCAACTGGTCTGCGGAGATAAGAGAGTTCGTAAATGAGAGACTAAGAAAGAAAAATAATATTGCCTTAGCAGTCGCTCTTACAGATAGGGTTTTTAAAAACGCTAAAAAAAACGGTTTTGACAGCACTGAGTTTATAAGAAAAATGAGGGAAACAAGATATGGAAAGAATAGTGGTTGATGCCAGTGTTATAGTAAAGTTTTTTCTCGATGAAAACTATTCAGAAAACGCTTACATTTTAAGGGATTTTTTTATAAGAGGTTCAATAGAAATTATAGAACCGTCTCTGCTGGAATATGAAGTTTTGAGTGCATTGTTTAATTCTAATCGATTGAAAAAAATAGACTTGTCGGCGGCCGTAAATGCTTTTTACGAATATGGTTTTACATTCGTTGAAACTTCTTATGAGTTGGCAAGTAACATTATAGAAATAGCAGAGAAATACAAAATAACCACTTATGATGCTGTTTACGTGGCTTTAGCAATGAACACAAACTCTAAGTTATACACCGCCGACGAGAAGCTTGTAAACAGCTTAAAACTGCCTTTTGTTAAGCACATCAAACAGTTCGCATGAACTTAGGAGTGGGTGAAATAAAAAACATTTTTTGAGTCTAATCTGCAGAAGCCGAACCTCTCAAACTGGACTTCGCTTCCTATTTTCAGACCGCCGCAGAAATCCTCTGCAAAACCCTCGATTGTTTCATCTGGCTTTATTATCTTAATCGGAATCGAACGGTTTTTTTCCACCCACTGGACAACCTTTCCCGCTCCTTCGATGATTTTTCCCTCATTGTTTATTGTAACCAACCCCTTCAAGTGTATCGGATAGTTTAGGTCTCTTTCGTTTACAAGAAAAACCTCCCCTCCTTTGAAAGAGTAATGCTTGAAGCCCATGTCAGCAAATGGATGTAATCTTATCTTGAAATCCCCTTTGATATTAATTTTGATTTCAGTCGGGTTTGAAACAAAAAAATACCTTGGGCTTGAAGAGTCTATCATGTTCTTGTTGAAATTGTTCAGAATATCCCAGTCCACCGTTGTTTCATTCTCGTTCAAGCCGAAGTTTAGAATGAATTCTCTTACTGCTTTTGGAGAATAGCCTCTTCTTCTCAAAGCGGCTAGGGTTGGAAGCTTCGGATCGTCGAATCCTGTGAAAATGCCTTCTCTTATTCCCTTTATCATCTCGCTTTTTGAAATCGTGGAGTTTTTTATTAGAATCTTTCCATAGGTTATTGTCAGAGGGTAGGTCCAATCAAAAGCGGAGTAGATGTAATTCTGCCTTTCTTCTGAAACCATCAGGTCCTTTCCTCTTATTATGACATTTACATTTAAATCATGATCGTCCACTGCCGATGCGAAGTCAAGGGTAGGCCATAACTTTACGCTTTTTTCAACAAGAGGGTGCTCCGGATGATCAACGATCCTCAAAGCAACCCAGTCTATCACAGCGGGGTTGGGATGATTTAAATCTGTTTTAATCCTTCCAACAGCCTCTCCTTCTTTGAAATTTGAAATATCGTTCCAAAGCTCAAGGTTTTTTTCCACGCTGTTTTCCCTGCAATTGCACGCTTGGCGGGTTTCACGCGTTTTCCAGTCTTTGCAGGTGCAAACGTAGGCGACTCCCTTTTCAATGCACTTCTTGAAATAATCATAATAAACATCCAATCTTTTTGAAGCGTATATTTTTTTAGTGTAGTCCACCCCAAGCCAGTTCAAATCCTTTTCAATCAAATCATAAGCGTCTTTCAAGGGAATTTTCTCGGGATTTTTGGGGTCCGTATCGTCAAAGCGAAGTATCAACTCTCCCGGATATTTTTTGTGATACTCGTCATTTAAGATTATCATTCTTGCGCTTCCCAGGTGAAGGGGGCCGTTAGGGTTTGGGGCCATTCTTAACACTGCCTTTTTGATATTCAGTTCAGGCAGGGTTCTTTCCTTCTCAACCTTCTTTTCAAAATGATATCCTTCCAGTTCTTTTTCCAATTCCTCTTTTGAAAGACTGTTTACTTCGCTTACTGTTTTTTTTATTTTTTTGCTCAACTCTCCCATTTTTTCCTTTAAGTCCGGGTTTTCTCCTAAAACTTTGGCTATGACCACCCCCTCCCTTGCCTTGCCGTAATCAAAGGCATTTTTCAGCGCGTGTTTTCTTATTTCTTCTTCCAGGTCCATTGCTTTAGAATTACAGTATTAAGGTTAAAAACCATTTCACTTGCTAATTTCTTTTTAATATACTAATAATTATCAAAAATGATAATTATTTAGATATAAAAAGGAAAAGTTATTCAGGGGCGGGACCGCACTGTCAAAATTCTACGGTTCTGGAAGGTTTTCAGAAGACTTGGATTTCATAACAATAACCACTGAAATTGAAGAACTGCTTAGAAGGATAGAGGCCAGCGTCAAAAACGTGGGAGGTTATTTTCAAATAGAGTACGAGGTTGAAAAATACAAGGATATGATAGAATACAACATAAAAATACAAGGGCCGTTGTACATAGCGTCTGGTCACGAGTCTGCAAAACAAAGAATAAGACTAGAGATCAACACTTACGAGCGAGCCTCAAAAAAACCAGAAACAATATTCAGAACTCCAATGTACGAAACGCTAAGGCCGTACAATGTTGTGGTTGAAAGCATAAGCGAGTTGCTTGCCGATAAGGTAAAAGCCACTATAGAGAGAAGGGAAAAACACAAAACCGTTTTTGTTAGGGATTTGTACGACATTTGGATAGTTACGAAAAAGTACAATCTAAACTTTGATTTTAAACTTGTGAAAGAAAAAATGAAATATGGAATCAAACCTTTCAGCTTAAAGGACTTTAAAAACTGTATTTCGGAATCAGAAGAGTTTTGGAGAGAGGAAATGTCTAATGTTATGAGGTCATTTCCTGAATATGGCGAGGTAAAAGGAGATCTCCTCAAAAAAATCAAAAATACTTAACCCGAAGAAGGGATTTGAAAAATAACCTAAACGCTTTAAAATCATTTTCACTTTAAACAATATTCTATGAACTGGAGCGAAAGGCTGAGAAGAGCTGACTTGATAAGACCCTCAAGCAAGAGGATTCTATGCGCTTACAACGCTTTGATTGACGAACAGGTTTTTTATGACGAGAGTTTCTTCAGATTCATGATCCCCCCCGGTGACGATAAAATCGTTATTCACAAGACCAACAGGGAGTTTTACAGGGTTGACAATCCCACTCACTTCTTTTCAAGTTTTTTCAATGCTTTAAAGGACGGAAAGGCGGCTCACCTACCTGTTAACGAGCATATGCTAGAATGGTTGAATGAAACTTTTGTTGATAGAAAGGAAAGGATTGGAGGGCAGGCGGGCATCATAGCAAACCAGCTTGCTATTTTAGGTTGGAAGAGCGTGATTTACACTCCAATAATTTCTGAAAGGCTTGTGAGTTTACTGGATAAAAAAGTCGAGTTTCCTTTAGCTGAAAACGATCGTATTATGCTTAGAAGTGCCAGAAAGTGCGCTAGGGAGGGAGACCCTACTAAAATAAATTGGATTTTCGAGTTCAAGGAAAGGGACAGGTTTAGGATCAAGAATGAAATAGCGGTCGCTCCAAGGTCCAACAGGGTCATATTCTCCTCTCCTTTCCCGTCAATCCCTGTTTTTGAAAGCAGTTACAAGGAGAAAAACCTTGAGGATTTAGGCAAAAAGATAAACGGTGCGATTTTCGCTGGTTATAATTATCTGAAGCCTAATTATGACAATGGTTTGACTTACAAGCATTATTTGAAGAAAGAGGTTGAAAACCTCGAGTTCTTGAAAAGAGGGAATGAAAATCTTAAGATTCACGTGGAGTTCGTTCCTTCTGACTTCAAAACAATAGAAAAAGACGTTTTGAAGCACCTGACCGTGATAGCGGAAAGCCTAGGCATAAACGAGGTTGAGATCATCGAGGTGGCTGAAAAGCTTGGCTTTAAAAAGGAAGCTTCAAACGTAAGGAAAAACGAGAACGCTTTCACTCTTTACAAAGCCGCTGTTAAGGTGTTTGAAAAGCTGAAGCTTAAGCGACTGCACCTGCATAACCTCGGCTATAATCTCGTGATTGTCTCAAAACCATGCTCGATTGAAAAGGAAGTCAACGCTGTTCTTTACTCTTCGATAATCGCCACTTCAAAAGCCATGATCGGACGGGAATTGAAAAGAAACGAATGGAGAAGGTCAATTCACCAGCCGGTTTCAGCCAAGGGTTTGAACCAGCTTGAAATCCTGGCAAAGGAGCTCAACCTTAGGGGGGTGGAGAGAGAGCTTCTCCAAAAACAGGGCGTGGTTGACTTGAACGACCATTATTTCTTGTGCGTTCCAACCCAGGCTTTTGAAAAACCCGCAAGCACGGTCGGCATTGGCGATATTGTTTCAAGCTTTGCCTTCGCCGCAAGTCTGTAACTAAATAAACTTAAAACAGATAAATTTAAAAAAAAAAATAAAGGTTTAAATATCATAAGACTTAATTTAAAAAGCATGTTATTTAAAGAAGATTCTAAACTTAGAGAACTATTAATAGGTTCTATGATGGTAATGTTTCTAATTTTATTAATACCTATTGTTCACGCTCAAAATGTTGACAAAATTTTAATTAACGCTCCTTCTAATTTGACTGTTAATACTACCGCTATAGTGAGTTTTATTGTTCAAAACTCTTCTGGAAATAATGTTTCTAGCGACACTCTAAACGTTTCAGTTAACGATAGCTCTCTAACAACTCAAAATGTTAGCGTTGTTAATGGCAGCGCGAGTTTCAACTTCACAGAAACAATTGCCGGAAGCTACGCGCTAACCGCTTTCAGCAACACGAATACTAGCGCTTCAAACTCCACTATTATTATTTTTACTGTAGGAAACCCAAATAATTTAACTATTGAATTGGTTTCTAACCCTAACTTGTTAGTAGGTGGGATTTCAACAGAGGATTTTCTTTTAACAGACTTTTGGGGTAATAACATTCCCTCCGCTACTTTGAACGTTTCAGTTAACGATAGCACTCCAACCACTAGAAACGAGACGATTACTAACGGCGCTGGTAGTTTCAACTTCACTGAGAACGCCGTTGGTGTTTACAATGTTACAGCGTTCACTTATGGATTCCCGACAGTTTGGAACAGCGTTATCATAACCTTCAACGCCGTGCCAGTGAACACTACTAATATTAGCAGTTGCGAGAACATCACAACGCCAGGATACTACCTTTTAAACACCAGCTTGAGTTTTGCATACCCACAATCTTCCTGTATTAATATTGATAGTAGCAATGTTACTCTTGATGGTAATGGTTTTCAAATATATAGTTATGGTCCTAATTTTAACTGCCCTATGCACAGTGCAGATACTATATCTTATTCTACTACTAGTGTTTTCTTGAATGAAACTAATAATGTTACTATTCAAAACTTAATAATTTCCAACTCTTCTTACCCTTTTAGCAATGTTTTCACTCCAAACGTTGATAATGGAAGTTATCAAATTTTCACTAACGATAATAATACTGTTTTTAAAAATATTATAATTTACAATAGTTCACGTGGTATTTTTTATGCTTTCGGTATTTTCAACAATTTTACTTTATTAAACAGTGTTTTTACTGGAACTCCTATTTGCGAAGGTTATGGAGTAACTGTTAACGGAGGTAGTGGAGGTTATATTAGCGGTAATAACATTTCAAACCAGTTCACTCCTATAAACATGAATGGAGGCGGGTCTAGTTTGACAACATTAAACCCTTACTTTGTAATAACTAATAATACTTTCAACACTCAAAACGACTTGCAGTTAGTTATTTTTTCAAGTGATTCTGTTTTTGATAATAATATTGCCGAGGGCGCCAGTAATTTTGACCAGAACGTTCAATTAGTTCCATTAAGTGGCAATAATTTTATTACTAATGTTACTATTGAAAACAATTACTTTAAAGACCGCCAACCTTATATTACTCTAGCCGCTAACAAACCAGTAGTAAACTCGACTTTTTCAAATAATATTATCGCCGACGGTTCAGGAGTTTGGTTTTTTAATGGTTTAAATGATTCAATTTTTAATAACAACACTTTCACTGGATACGCTACTGTTCTAAGCAACCCAAATAGTTATACGCCTTCACATTTTAATGATATTACCAGCAATGTTAGTTTTTATAACAATAAATTTTCAAATGTTTCAATCAATAATCCAATAAACCTGTTTTTAATCAACGACTCTTTTACTAACCCCCTAACTAACCTAACTTGGAAAACCCCGTCTGTTTCAGTTTCTTTTAGTAATGTTTCAATTCAAGCACCAATAGATTTTAATGTTTTAAACAGTTCATTCCAAACAATCCCAAGCAATTTAAGCGTGGTTGATAATCTATATGGCGGGGTTTTAAACAACTTTACTATAAGCCTATCAAATGGAGTGAACCAAAGTAATGTTACAACTTATTTTGTTAACACGACTGGAGTTTTCCAAGTTGAAAATAATTATACTGCCAGTTCTAATGGTTTGGCTTCAAACTATCAGCTTAGAAGTTTTAGTGAAACAACAGAGTTTCCCTTTTATATTATGTTGTTGCCTCAAGCTCAAACTTGCGGTTCAATGAACTTAACTTCAAGCGATAACCTTCTTGTTTACGACTTACATTCAACCAACGGAGGTTGCCTGTCTCTTAACACTTCGCTTTCAAACGCCACTTTAGATTGTAGTCTTA
>CAYMAH010000041.1:0-3797 GCA_964388435.1 Microcaldota archaeon
AACGGAAACTCTTTCGTGGGAATTTAAAAATAAAGGTGATTAAAAAAAAATGATTAAAAAGATAAATAAACAAAAAGAATTAACTGATAAGATTATTAAAGAGTATAAAGAAATTTTTGAAGCTTTAAATTACTCAATTAACCTCTATAATAGTATTATCACAACTCCAGATATTAATCTTAAAATTTTAAAATTAAATCCTTATACTATTGAATCTAAAATAATTAACAGCAAAAAATACCCTAAAAAATTGGTTAAAAAAACGCTTGAACCGTTAATTAAAAAGTTTTATGAAAATTAAAAAGTGGTTTTTGATGGAAAAGAAGTATAAACTTGTTGATGGGAAAAGCGTTTACATTAACAGAAAAATGGGAGTTTACTTAATAGTAGCGTTAAAATCGTTTTCCAATGTTAGAAAAGGCGAGATTGGAGGTTATATTGAAAGCGAAAAAAACCTCAGTCAAAAAGGGGATTGCTGGGTTTACGATAACGCTATCGTATGCGGCGAGGCTATAGTATGCGATAACGCTCAAGTGAGTGGCAACGCTATCGTATGCGATAGGGCTGTCGTGTGTGATAATGCTATCGTTAAAGACAACGCTCGAATTTTAGATTATGCTGTTATTCAAGATAACGCTCGAATTTTTGGTAATGCGATTGTTAAAAACGATTCATGGATTGGAAAAAACAAAATTGTGAAAGATAACGATATTGTAAGTGTTAAAATAATTAGAAGATAGGTGGTTTGAAAAATGTATAAAAGAATAAATGACGAAAACATACTCAGAATAGAACAATACGCTAGCGAGTTAAACTTTTTCGGAAAGAACGCAAGAATCAAAAAATATAACGAAAACACTTATTTAATTGTAGAATAGAAGGTGGTGGAAAACATGAAGTGTTTTGTTTGTGGTGATAAGCGCTTAACTAAGCGAAGCATGTATGAAAATTCTTTATCATGGAGTGTGTTGGGAAAACAGCGGATAGTTTTACTTTGCGATGCTTGTTTGAACGCTTTCGACGCTAACATGATAAACCTAGCTAGAGAAACACTTCAGTCGAAAATTTTCAACGCGTGGGGTAAGGAAATATTTACAGGAGGGTTTCCCTCCTTAAAAAATAAAGAGAAGGTGATTGGAAAATGGAGGGTAAAGAAAAAAGCGAGCGTTTGATGGGCTCTCTAACTAAGTTTGTCAGTGATAATCTTGATGAGGAAGCGCCTGCTGGGGACTCGTTTAAGTTAGTAGATGGTTTGAATGAGGTTGAGTTTTCGGAAAACCCGCTAACTAAGATTGTGGAGAATGATTTTGGGAAGAGTGTGGGGATTATGACTGCTTTTAATGATAAGGAGGGAAAGCCTTTGTGGTTGTATTCTAAGTTGTCTAAAAACCCGAAGTCGAAGTTTATGCGTTTGAAGGACGCGATTTTGAAGAGTAAGAGTCATAAGATAGCTATTAGAAAGCAAGTTACCGACCCTAACAACCCTAAAACTTCTACTAACTACTTTATTGAACCGTTGTAGATGGTGATTTGGAAAGTGGAAAAAGAAATTGAGTGTCCTGAGTGCGGTTATAAGTGGGTGAAGAAGCGGGGTTTGAATAGAAAGTTTTTCAGTTGCCCGTCTTGTTTCAAACTATTACGTAACTCGTATTTTAGTGTTAAGAGGTGATTGTGTTGGGTGTGTGTTGAAATGTCCTTCAGGAGGGGTAGAAGGTGGTTTGGGAAGTGGAAGCGAGGTTGACCTTTTTTTGGTTGCTTGTGGTTGTTGAAGTGACGTTGCTATTTTTAGCTTTCGCCACGCCACAGCCTCCTCGCTATTCTCAATGTTTTCAGGAGTGGAATGTGAGTTTGAGTGGGGCTAGGTTAGTTACGGAGTGCTGTTTTGGTAGCACCGTTAATATTAATTATTCTAACTGCACTACGTATTGAAGTTAATTGCGAGAAAGACCAATAGGTTTTTAAACTTTCGCATTCAATTTTTAGGAGTATGGCTGATGTGAGCGTTTTCCTTCCAATAACGATAACGCTGCTTGTTTTTCTTTACCTAGCCTTTAAAGTGAAGAGTAGCACTTTAAACTTTCTTTTTTTAAGTTTATCCCTTTTCATTTTAGTGTTGTTGTTGGGAACTCCAATACCTTCAACATCTTCAATTCAAAATCAAACTGTAGTAACTAATTATTCTTACGTTAATTATACTTTCAATAACACTGTTTTTAACAACACTAACACGACAGGAGGGGTGACTTTGAATGTTTCAAGCGTGGTTGAAACCACCACGCCAGTTCTACTGTCGACAGTTCAAGTGATTTCCAATAATTATACTAGTTCTAGCGCTGTTAATAGTAATCTCACTCTGCTAACAGTAGTGCAGTATATTATATACTTACTGCTAGCGTGGTATCTTATTAAGTTCATTTTCAATGTCCTGGACAGTTGGAAGGACCAAAGAGAAAGAGAAGCGTTAGATCGACTGTGATTTGAATATGACAATTCGTAAGCGAGTGTGGGTTGGCCCGCAGTTGCATGATTTGATAAGGGAATTGCAAGTTGGATTGGCTTTAGAGAGGAGGAAGAAAAGAAAGAAAATTAGTTTTATTGAAAGTGGTGAGAAGCTTGCTTTTTTATGGAAGCAGCGTTTTGTGGTTCAGAAGGAGAGGGATTTTGATGAGTTTATGAGGTTGTAAGATGGATTTGTTTGTTGTTTTTGACGAGAAAATAAGTTTTTTAAGAGAGCAGCGGGTTGAGAGTAAGAATTATAATCATGTTCACTTGCGTCGTTTGGTTTACGATTTGGAGGATTTGACGGGGCAGGTTTCCAAACAAGAGTATTTAAGTGTTGACGAGATTCAGAAAGTATTTTTTTATTTGGATTGTTTAACTGAGATGAATGAACGTTTGAAGGGGGGTGATTTGAATTATTTTTATTTAGTCGAGAGGAAGCGAATTCAGAAGGTGAGTTTTGAGTTGTTTCGGATTGTGATTGTTCATAGGTTGAATGAAAAAGTGATAAAGAAAGGTGGTTTAGAATGAGTTTAAGTGAAGAGCAGAAAAAGAAGTTAAGTCAATTGAGAGGTAAGGAAGAGGTGGAAGACGAAGGTGAAGAGGTGGAAGACGAGGAAAGTGGGGTTGGTGGTGAAGAGTTAGAAGAAGAGGAAGATGAAGTTGAGAGTAGTGACGCTAAGTTGACTTTGAATAAAAGCGAGGTTTTGAAGTGGGATGTTTCTTGCCCAGCTTGTGGCGAGGTGGTTGAGAGCGCTAGCGTGTTGAAGCATGTTAGTGAGTGTAACTCGTTTCTTCCATTGTTTTTCAGTATTAAGCCGAAGTTTAAGGTTGTTGAGGGTCACGTGAAGGCTTTTAGTGTTTTCGCTCCTAACTCTTTTTTGATTCAGAAGGGCATTCCAAGTGGTCTTGAATGGGAGAGTAAGAAAAAATTGATGGAGTGGCTTATGAGTGTGAATGCTGCTATTTTTTTCAATGTTTCTCCTAAGCTTATTTGGTGAAAGGAGTTAGAATTTTAGGAGTAGATAGGCGTGGTTAGTGTCTTGTATGCTTAGGTTTATGGTGTTGTTCTCTCCTGAAGATTCTAGCCGCGGTTTCACTTCCCCACAAGTGGCTTTTCGTTTTTGAAAAGCCTCTCTTTCTGTACTCTTTTGTTATGTGGTTGGCTAGCTTTCTGAAGCCTATATGATCAATTTGCTCATGATTTCTTTTTTTTTTCTGTGGTTTTTTTTCATTTTTTTTATTTACAATGCTAGGCATTGAAATCTTTCCACTCATTTTACGGAATGTTTCAACAG